>JAOTYV010000378.1 GCA_029861675.1 Alphaproteobacteria bacterium | reverse complement strand
TCCGTGTTCATGCAAACTCCCCTCAAAAGGAAGCTTGAATCACATTTCAGAGTCTGTGTGAATCCATTAAATGTCCACAGACCCTAGTACGACATTTCCCGGTAGAGCCGGTCGATATCGCCCTGCCATTCGGTTTCGAATTTTTCCAGCAATTGCTCGGCCGGAGATACGCCGGTGGCGGCGATTTCCTGCAATTCCTCGAGGTAGGGCACTTCGTCGCGATAGACCCGGTCCGGAACGGCGCGGCGCTTCAAGCCCTCCACGGCAATGGCCACCAGATCGCGGGCAATCGGTTGCAGCGTCTTGGCGCGGAACGGCGTCTTGAGCGCCTGACGCGGCACGCCGTCGCGCAATTCCTCCATTTCCTCTACCGTCCAGTCCTTGCAAAGGTCCCAGGCCGCCTCCAGCGCCGCGTCGTCATACAACAGCCCGACCCACAAGGCGGGCAAGGCGCAGAGCCGGGTCCAGGGACCGGCGTCGGCGCCGCGCATTTCAATGAACCGTTTCAGGCGGACTTCCGGAAACGGCATCGTCATCTGGTCGGCCCAGTCGCTCATGGTCGGGTATTCACCTTCATGCCCCGCCAGCCGGCCGGCCATGAAATCGCGGAAGGATCGCCCGGAAACGTCGAGATATTTGCCGTCCCGATACAGAAAATACATCGGTACATCGAGCAGGTAATCGACCCAGCGTTCAAATCCGAATCCGTCGTCGAAGACAAAGGGCAGCATGCCGCAGCGGTCCGGATCGGTATCGGTCCAGACATGGCTTCGATAACTGAGAAAGCCGTTCGGTTTGCCTTCGGTGAACGGTGAATTGGCGAACAGCGCCGTGACGACCGGCTGCAGGGCGACGCCGACCCTCATCTTACGCACCATGTCGGCTTCCGAGGAAAAATCGAGGTTCACCTGCACCGTGCAGGTGCGCAGCATCATGTCATGACCGAGCGTGCCCTTTTTCGGCATGTATTCGCGCATGATCTTGTAGCGGCCCTTCGGCATCCAGCTGATGTCGTCGCGCCGCCATTTCGGGTTGAAGCCGTGCCCCAGCACGCCGGCGCCGATCTCGTCGCACACCGCGCGCACCTGATCGAGATGGGTGTGCACTTCGTTGCAGGTCTGATGAATATTCTCGAGCGGCGCACCGGAAAGCTCGAATTGGCCGCCCGGCTCCAGGGTCACCGAACCGCCGCCCGATTCGCGCAACGCGATGACATTGCCGCCTTCGCAAATCGGCTCCCAGCCGAATTGCTTCAGGCCGTTGAGCAGCGCCTGGATGCCCGGCTCGCCGTCATAGGGCAGCGCGCGGAAATCGCTGCGGTCGTAAGCGAATTTTTCGTGTTCGGTGCCGATTCGCCAATTCTCGCGCGGCTTGTTGCCGCCCTCCAAATAGGTCACGAGCTGCGCCTTGGTGGTGACGGGCTCGCCGGCGGCGTCGGACGGTGCGGACATTGTGTTCGGGCTTTCGATGGTTCAGGGGCGCTCGATGTGCCAATCACCCAGGGCCGATTGCCAGCACGCCAGCGCGGCGATGGCTGCGGTTTCCGAACGCAGGATGCGCGGTCCCAGACTTACCGACGTAAGAAAGGGCAGTTTCCTGAATCCGTCAAGTTCCGATGGCGCGAAGCCGCCTTCCGGGCCTATTAAAAACGCCCAATCTCCGTCGGCGGCGCGCGCTGCGCGCGCCGCATGCAACACGGTGTCCAACGGCGTCGCCTCGCCGGACTCCACGCAAACCAGCAGCCGCCGCCCGTCCGGCCAGTCCGCCAGGGCGTCGGCCAGCTTCTGCGACGGGGCGACGTCCGGCAGGGTCAGGCGTTCGCATTGTTCGGCAGCTTCCGCCACGTTGGCGCACAACCGGTCCGTATTGACCCGGGTCACGTCGGTGTGCTGCGTAAAGACCGGCCGCAACGACGAGACACCGAGTTCGACCGCCTTCTGCACCAAGAAATCCAGCCGGGCCCGCTTGATCGGCGCGAACAGCAACCACAAATCCGTTTCCGTCGTCTGGCGCCGCACGCACGCCTCGAGCGCCAGCGAACACCAGCCGCGCCCGAAACCGTCGATCCGGCCGCGCCATTCCCCATCGCGCCCGTTGAACAGCGCCACCGGGTCGCCACGCTCGCGGCGCATGACATGGCGCAGATAATGCGCGTGCGCCGCGCTAAGGCCGATCGTCGCGCCCTCGCGTAAATCGTCTTGTACGAAAAGCCGTACCCGCGCATTTTCGCGCATCCGGTTCCCCTGCTTGAGCCCACCACGCCAGAGCGGCAAGATTACCCCATGCCAGAGCCTGACGACACGCCCAACAACACGCGGAGCGACATTCAATCCGGTGATTGGATCGACCAGGGCGCGCCGGCCTGGAGCCGCCCCTATCTGCGCCTGGCCCGGCTCGACCGGCCGATCGGCACATGGCTGCTGCTGATCCCCTGCTGGTGGGGACTGGCCCTGGCGACCGTCTCGGTGGTCGGACCGGATCCCTGGGATTCGCTGTTTTATGCGGTGCTGTTCGCGCTGGGGTCCTTGGTGATGCGCGGTGCGGGCTGCACGTGGAATGACATCCTCGACCGGGATTTCGACGCCAAGGTGGCCCGGACGGCGACGCGGCCGTTGCCAAGCGGCGCGGTCAGCCTGCGCGGCGCCTATGCGTTTCTCGGCCTGCAGCTGCTTGCCGGGTTGGCGATCCTGTCATTCTTCAACACATTCACAATATTGCTGGCCATCGCCTCGCTGGTTCTGGTGGCGGTCTATCCGCTGATGAAACGCATCACCTATTGGCCCCAGGCGTTTCTCGGCCTCACCTTCAATTGGGGTGCGTTGGTCGGCTGGGCCGCCGTCACCGGATCGCTCGAATTGCCCGCGATCCTGCTCTATGCCGCGGGGTTTTTCTGGACGCTCGGCTACGACACGATCTACGCCCATCAGGACAAGGAGGACGACGTTTTGATCGGCGTCAAATCCTCGGCGCTCAAGCTCGGCAAGCGGACCGGCATCTGGCTCTGGATTTTCTACGGCGCCGCCGTGCTGTTGCTCGACGGCGCCTTCCTGACCGCGGGCGTGCGCTGGCCCTCCTATCTCTTGCTGCTGCTGGCGGCACTCCACCTCGCCGGGCAGGCCGCGCGCGTCGATTTGGACAATCCCGCCGATTGCCTGGCCCGTTTCAAATCCAACCGGGAAGCCGGGCTGCTGGTATTCGCCGCGATCGTCTCCAGCGGCGTCACCAGTGTCTGACCCGGATCCCGCCGATTTCATTCGCAAAAATACCGCCCCCGAACGGGCGCCGCTGATTCCCGAAATCATCCTGTCGCTGGCCACCGAGGTCGTGCCCTTGTGGCACGCAACCGAAGCGGATTTGTCGGAACTCGGATTACCGCCGCCCTATTGGGCCTTCGCCTGGGCCGGCGGTCAGGCCGTCGCGCGGTATATTCTCGACAATCCGGAAATCGTCGCGGGCAAGCGGGTGCTCGATTTCGCCAGCGGCAGCGGCATCGTCGCCATCGCCGCCGCCCGGGCCGGCGCCGCACACGTCACCGCATCGGATATCGACCCCTATGCGGTGGCCGCCATCGCCCACAACGCAGCCGCAAACAATGTTGCGATTTCCGCGACGGGACGCGACCTGATCGACGAGCACGGCCCCTGGGACGTCGTGTTGGCGGGCGACATTTGCTACGAACGGCCGCTTGCCGAGCGGGTCGAAGCGTGGTTGCGCGCGCTCTCGGAGGACGGCATTACCGTGTTGATGGGCGACCCGGGCCGCACCTACCTGCCGAAGCAGGGGCTCGAATGGGTGATCCGCTACGCCGTCAAGACGACGCGCGAGTTGGAAGACACGGATGTGCGCAATGCGGTGGTCTGGCGCTTCGTATAGTAGCGGCCGCAGC
>JAOTYV010000101.1 GCA_029861675.1 Alphaproteobacteria bacterium | reverse complement strand
AGCGCGGCGTCGCCGATCATGGACGGCGAGTAGCCGTGCGGCGCGGCGCGCATCAACTTTGCAATCGCCTTGGGATCGCGGCCGGCAGCGGCGCGGACTCCCTTGATGCCGGTGGCGTGCGAGCCGAGTGCATATTTCCCGTCCTTGCCCTTGTAGTCCCAACCGTGACATTCCTTGCACCGCCAGGTCGCCGCGCCGGATTTTTTGCCCGACTTGGGATAGGCGGGGTGGGTCGAATTAGGTTTGGGCCGGTTGAGCGCCTCCCACCAATTATCGTAGATCGCGCCGCCCTTGCTTTGGGTCCAGATCTCGCTTGGGTCGGTTGGCGCGGCAAACAAGAATTCAGTGTCGCCCCACATATGCATGTGCATACCGCCGCGACCGCCCATATGGTTCATGCCGACTGCGTTCGGGACCGAGAGACCAATCCCGAGAATGATTGACGCCACAAATGCATTACGACCCATTGATTTCACGGAATCCTCTCGAGCCTGATTGACCGAACCAAAGGCACGGCCATGCGCCGGCTCTAGCCGCCAGGCAGAGCCGGGATCACCGCCCTACGCCTTGGAAAGCACGGCAAGCGAATTCAATTGGATTGAATGAACCGGGAAATACGATCAAGCGCTTTGATTTGTATCAAGAAACGTCGGCGGGCCCACCGTCCAACTTTGACCGATCGCGCGGCCGGGCGTCCCGGACAACTACCCGGCGTTGGCGACGACCTTCGGCAGCGGCATGCCGGTATCGAGCGGCAGGATCTCGGCGCCGCCGTTGCGAATGATGCGGTCCGCCGGAAACACCAGACGCACTACCGTACCGACACCCGGCTCGCTTTCCATTTCGAGCGTGCCGCCCTGCAATTCGATCATGCTTTTGGTCAGCGGCAAACCGAGCCCGGTGCCTTCATGCTTGCGGCTCAGCGAACTGTCCACTTGGACAAACGGCGCCAGCGCCTTTGGAATGTCGGCCGCTTCCATGCCGATTCCCGTGTCGCCCACCTCGAAGATATATCCCCGGCTGTAATCGCAGCGGACTTTCAGATAAGCCTCGCCGCCCCGCTCCGTGAATTTGATGGCATTCGACAATAGGTTGGCCAGCATCTGCTTGAGTTTCAGCTCATCGGCCATCAACCAGGGAATGGCGCGCGGGCAGTCGAAGTTCAAACTGACCTCCCCACGTTTCGCGCGATCCCGCACCAAGGTTTCGACCGACGTCACAGCCTGTGGCACATCCACCGGCGCCTGCTGGACGACCAGGTTTCCACTCTCGATCTTCGACAGGTCGAGAATGTCGTTGATCAGCGAGAGCAGATGGTTTGCGGATTTATTTATGTCCGCGCCATATTCCCGGTATTGTTCGGAACCCACCGGCCCAAAAGCTTCCGTATGGATGATCTCCGAGAACCCGATTACCGCGTTCAGCGGCGTCCGCAACTCGTGACTCATCATGGCGAGGAATTCCGACTTGGACCGGTTGGCAAGATCCGCGGCCTCCTTCGCCTTGGTCACTTCCTCGATACGGGTTTCGAGGGCGGCGTTAGCGCGCTGCAGATCCCGCCGGACCCGCACCAAGCTTAACATTGTCAGCGCAATATAGCCAACCAGGAGGAGCGTCGCGGAAAACGTCAGGACGCGGTATCTATCGCTTAATTTTCGCAGCGCGCCCACATGATGCAGGTAGCCCTCCACCAATCCGGTCAACGGCTTGACCCGGCTGAGGGCAAGCAAATCCTTGAGGATGTAATCGGCTTCCGAACGGTGCGCGATAAGAATTTCAGCGTGGTGCAGCAGTGGTCGCAGATAAGAGACAATCTTTCTCGACGACCGCGCTGCGAGGCTTTTTAATCGGCCATGACTAAGCCCGATATTGGTAGCGTTGTCGGACGACGCGTCAATGTAATAACGCCATACGGACCTTTCATAGGCACTGACCACACGCAGCAACTCGGGATTGCCCTTAGACTCTGAGTCTATCAGCACACCCGCCAAGGTCGGAAACGAGCGCAACGCACCAAGCACAGCTGTGTTACGATTATTGAATTGTTGCAGGAGCAATTTGCGCCGTTTTAACACCGCAGCATAATCCGCCAGGAATCCGTTAATTCCAAACGGTCCAGCCTGATCGATCCCATCTTGCCCGCGCTGCAACGCCGCAAGCAGGTGGGTCATACGGTCTGTGAGAGCGAACAAGGCAGCGTTCTCCGCGCCCAGCCCGACACGAACCTTGAGGATATCGCGATCCACACGCTGTTCTAACGAACGTAAAGTCTCGAGTTGCGCTTGGGTTCGCGCATACCTGCCGAAATCGACTGTCTGAGATTTATGGAATGTAAATCCGAGAACGGCGAGGGTTCCCAACAACAGCCAAAGGCGGAACGGATTATTCGCGTTCTGTACCGGTTCTCGTTTTTGCGTCCTGTCAACCGCCCCGCGTTTGAAGAACCGGCCGCATGCAACAATGCCGTGCCAAAGTCCGTTCAGGGCGCCCCTCGTGATCCGACCAAGCGCCCCATGCCTGATGGACCGGCCGCACGCAATGCCGCGCCGCCAAGCGCCATTTAAGGCGACCTGTGTCAGGCACCACGCGCGGCGACGTAAAGAAATTCCGCGCTGCTTCCAAATTGGCAGTGCATTCATCGCGATACCATTATTCTCTCTTATACGCAGTATTATTGATTTTATTTAGATTGCTATAGCTATTCCCAAAAGTATATACGATATTGACACATATTCTCTAGTACATAAGGGGTAAAATACATTAACTATAATATAAATGTATTTATAATTGGATTTATATTTACTTATATTGCCGTATCTTAGCCGGCTCCGGGCCGAGAAAATAGCCGGCGGGAACGCCACCGTGGCTGCGTCCCACCCGAAAATTCGAACACCGAAATGGCCGATGCATTGGCGCAAAAGGATAGGATCGGCGCGCCGTATCTTCAGCGAAACGCAGGCATCACCTCATCGGCGATTCGCCGAATTGTGTCTTCCGCCTCGACACCCAGGAGAAAGGAGATTTCATCCATGCCCGCGGCGCGTAGCGCGTCGACCCGGGCGACGATATCTTTGGTATCCCCCATAGAACAAAGGTCTTTTTCGCGCGACCGGTTCGAGTGGCGGGTAAATTCCGCCCAGGCTATATCCGGCGTGGCCCCGAATTGAATAATGCCGTTTACATAGGCCTTGCCGATATCATCGGGATTCCGGCCGATTTCCGCGCATGCTTTTTCGATTTGCGCCAATCCTCCCGGAATCGCATCCACCGGCGTATGCAGGCCCGAGGCCTGCCATCCTGCGGCATATTTGGCCACCCGGCGCGCGGCCCGCGGAACCGCCGTCCAAGTACCCAGCCAGATCGGCGGATGCGGCTCTTGCACCGGTTTCGCGGTGATCGTCACATCGTCGAACGACCAGAATTCGCCTTTGAAGGACGCCGCATCCTCGGTCCACAACAGGGTGATCGCCCGCAGGGCTTCCTCCAGCATCGCGCCGCGGCGCTTGAAAGGAACGCCGAATGCCTCGAATTCCGGCGCATAGGGTCCCGCCGCCAGCCCGGCGATAAGGCGGCCGCCGCTCAGCGCATCCAGCATGCTGAATTCCTTCGCCGTGGCAATCGGGTGGCGCAGCGGCGCCTGATAGGCGGAAAACCCCAGTTTTATACGCTCAGTAGCCCCGGCAAGCACCGCGACCACGGCGATCGAATGAAACGTGGCGCTGGTAATGTAGAAATGATCGGTCGCATAGACCGCATGATAGCCAAGGCTCTCGGCAAGCGCGCCGTAGCGGGCGATCTCCCGGGCCGGTACGGGCGCGTCGGTCATCGGCCGCAAGCTGAGGCTAAACTTCATTCTAATTCTTCTCCTGTTTTGCCCGCGCCAGGCGGGCCTGCGCCGGATCGCGAAATCGCGTCGAGCCGCGATGCCGGTCCGCATCCTTGTATCCGAGCGCATCTTCGGCGATCAGAATGCGCTGGACGTTCGCCGACCCTTCGCCCGTAAAGAACAGATCGGCATAACTCTTGAGCCAGCTAATGCGGTATTCGGCAGCCATGCCGTAGCCGCCAAAGATTTGCTGCGCCTTGTCGGCCGCGTGCTTGGCCGTCACCGAGGCGTGATATTTGGCCATCGAGGTGAGCCGGTTCGAATGGCGCCCCTCATCCATCAGCATTGCCGCGCGATAGACCATCATCCGTGACGCTTCGATATTGGTCGCCATATCGGCGATGTCCGCCTGCACCATCTGAAAGGACCCGAGCGCCGCGCCGCGCACCGTGCGGTCATTGGCATATCGCACCGCCTCGTCGAGGCAGGCGCGCGCGATACCGAGCGCCTTGGCGGCGACGGTGACGCGGCCCGCCTGCAACCCGTGCATCGCGATCTTGAAACCCTCCCCCTCTTCGCCCAACCGGTTCTCCACCGGCACGATGAAATCGTCGAGGAAAACCGCGCAGGTGCGCAACGCGTTCGATAGCCCCATCATCGGGATCGGACGCGCCTCGAACCCGGCATATTTCTTCGGCTCGACGATAAACGCGGTGATCCCGCGATGACCCGCATCCGGATCGGTCTTCGCGAACAGCACGCCGACATCGGTTTCGTTCGACATCGACGCCCACATCTTGCTGCCGTTGAGGCGGTAGACATCGCCGTCGCGCACCGCCGTGGTCTTCATGTTGCCGGCCGCGTCCGAGCCGCCGCCGGGTTCGGTCAGCGAGAACATGCCGATGGTCTTGCCCGCAAGCAGATTGGGCACGAACCGCGCCACCTGTTCCTCGGTGCCCGCGCTGTAGATCGTGAACGGGCAGGTCGAGCCCTGCTGGTTGTTGCAGGCGGCGAAACGCGTATCGAGACGGGCCATTTCCTCGCTGATCACGGCGGCGGCGAGATAGCCCAGATCGGTGCCGCCGACGGCCTCCGGGAACACGGCCCCATAGAAACCGGCACCGCCGCAGACCCCGATCAGATCGCGCGGAAATACGCCGCTCGATTCCACCGCGTCCATTTTCGGCACGATCTCGGTTTCCATGAAGCGGATGACACTGTCCCGAACCAATCGAATATCGTCGGGCAGCCAATCGTCGCTCATCGATGCTTCCTCCGCATGGGCCCGCCTTCAGGGGATGGTCTTGGTTTCGCGCAATGCCGCGATCGCCGCGTCGTCAAGGTCGAGCAGGCCGCGCAATACCGCTTCGGTGTGCTGCCCCCGCAACGGCGGCGCGACCGGGTCAACCGCCGGCGTATCGGACAACCGGTAGGGCGTTCCCACCAGGCGCACCTCGCCGGCGGTCGGATGTGGAACCGTCGTGACCATGCCGCGTTCCCGGACTTCGGGCGATTCCAGCGCTTCCGAAACGCTGCGGACCGGCCCTGCCGGCACGCCGGCGGCGCGCATCTTCGTCATCCAATGGTCCAGCGTTTCGGCGGCGAAGATGTCCCGCAGCAAAGTCATGAACTCGCTACGGTTGGCGACCCGCGCCGCGTTGTTCACGAATTTCGGGTTGTCGAGGAAATCCGGCCGCTCGAGGACTTTGTTACACAGCAATTCGTACAGCCGCTGCGTGCCGCAGGCGAGATAGAACATGCCGTCCCGCGCTTGAAAGGCCGCGGCCGGCACGGCGACCGAATGCATGTTGCCGGTGCGCGGCGGGTTCTCGCCGCTGCACAGATAGGCTTGCGCGAAATTCGACAGCGTGGCGACCGCGCCATCCATCAGGGCCAGGTCGATATGCTGCCCCCGGCCCGTCTCGCCGCGCGCAACCACGGCCGACAGGATCGCGGTGCTGGCGTACAGCCCGACGAACAGATCGGTAATCGACAGGGGCGAGCGCGTCGGCTCGCCATCCGGTTGTCCGGTCAGCATCATATGGCCCATCTCCGCCTGCAGTACCGGATCGAGTCCCGGCCGGTCGGACATGCCGCCTTGCTGCCCGTAGGACGAAATCGAACAATAGATCAGATGCGGATGACGCACCCGCATCGCGTCGTAGTCCAGACCCAGGCGTGCCATCACGCCGGGCCGGAAGTTCTGCACCAGCACGTCGCATTTTTCGGCGAGCCGGTGAACGATGTCGCGGCCCTCCCCGGTCTTCATGTCGAGCTCGATGCTCCGCTTGTTGCGATTGAAGGCGAGATAGAAATGCGCCTCGCCGCCCGATTCCGGCGGCGTCATATGGCGGGTGTCGTCGCCATGGCCGGGACGCTCGACCTTGATCACCTCGGCGCCCAAATCCGCAAGCTGCATGGTGCAGAACGGCCCTGCCGCGATCCGGCTGAGGTCGAGGACGCGAATGCCATGCAACGGCGCGGGCGCAGAACCGGTCATGGGCTCACCCAAGCTCGACCCGGGTGTCGAAACCACGCAACGTCTCGACCGTGCCGGCCACCAGATCCTCCATGATTTTTGCCGCCGGCCTGCGGGCGTTGAGGAGGCCGGCGCCCTGCCCTGCCGGGTTGCTGATCAGATCGTCCCGGCCCGCGCGCAGTGCCGATTCGTTGAAGTCGTCCATCATGATTTTCTGGTAGGGCATCGGCAGCGGCTCCAGCCCCGATGCATCCCAAGCCTCGATGACCGGCGTAATGTGGCCGCGCGCCGTCTTGCCCGTATAGATCCGCCGAATGTCGAAATCCCGCGAGCCGCCCTCGATTATGGCGCTCTGGCGCACGTCCCCGATTTCGCTTTCCTCGGCCACGAGAAACGCCGTGCCGACCCAGGCGCCGACAGCGCCCAGCGACAGCGCCGCCGCCACGCCTCGACCATCGGAAATGCCGCCCGCCGCCACCACCGGGGTCGGCGCCACCGCATCCACGACCTGCGGGATCAGCGGAAAATTCGCGATCCGGCCGGTATGCCCGCCGGCCTCGTACCCCTGCGCCACCACAATGTCGACGCCCGCCGCCTTCTGCCGTTCCGCGTTGCGAGCGCTGCCGACCAGGCCGAACACGGTCATATTCCGTTCGCGCGCCTGCGGCACGATGCCGGACGGATCGCCGAGCCCGGCGGCGAACATCTGCACGTCTTCTTCCATGATCACCCGCACCTGATTCTCGATCAGGTTGGCCGAGATTACCGCCTCGTTGTCGACGTGGACCTCCGGCAGCTCGTATGTCTCCATCAACGATCTGACGAAGGCGACATGCTCCGGGAAACGCTCGTTGAGCTGCCGGCGCACCTCGGTGCGGGTGACGCCCGCCCCCTTGGCGATATTCGGCAGGATCAGATCGACGCCGATCGGCTTATCGGTCAGCGTGCGGGTCTCGCGGATGACGCTTTGCAGTTCCTCCGCCGGCAGGCCGGACCCGCCGATCACGCCCATGCCGCCCGCTTCCGACACCGCGGCGACCAGCGCCGCCGGCGTCGCCTTGCCGCGCGATCCCATGCCGGCCAGCAGGATCGGATATTCGATGCCCAGGATGTCGCACAACGCGGTCCGCAATACCGGTCTCGCCATGATTTTCCCTCCTTCGCCGCAGCGTCCGTCAGCGCCCCTTGAATTTCGGCGCGCGTTTTTCCTTCAAGGCCTTGATGCCTTCGATATGATCCTCGCTCGCCCGCACCACCGCGATATGCGATGAAATCTGATCCAAATGGGTGGTCAGGTCCGCGTTGAGCCCCTGATCCAGCGTCCGCTTGATGAAGCGGTTGGACATCGGGGCACCGGCGGCGATCTTGCCGGCAAAGGCCAGCGCCTGATCCATGAATTCGTCGTCGGGCCAGACATGGCTGACCAGCCCGATGTCGAGCGCGTCCCGCGCGGTCAGGAATTCGCAGGTCCACAGCATCTCCAGCGCCTTCGCCCTTCCGACGATGCGCGGCAGGTACCAGGCCCCGCCGGCGCCCGGCAGCAGGCCGATGCGGGCATAGGTTTCGGCCAGCCGCGCGCTTTCCGCCGCCACTCTTATGTCGCAGGTCAGCGCGAGATCGAGCCCGCCGCCGACGGCCACACCGTTGATCGCGGCGATCGCGGGCTTGTCGAATTGCGCCATCCGCTTGGCCACGCTTTGGGTCTGCTTCCACAAGCGGTCCTTGGTGGTGAACGGCGTGTTGTCCGACCCCTCGCCCATGCGCTTGACGTCGCCGCCGCTGCTGAAGCCGCGCCCGGCGCCGGTCACCAGCAAAACGCGGACATCGTCGTCCGCCTGAATTTCGTCGAGACCGGCGACCCAGCCCTTCATGAGTTCGGGCGTGAAGGCGTTCAATGCCTCCGGCCGATTGAGCGTCATGACGGCAATGTGGTCCTTAACTTCCAGCAACAGATCGTCCGACATCGCGGCTCACTCCTTCTTCTTTCGGGGGCGCATCAGCGCGCCTCCCGCGCCAGGATCATCGTGCAATTGGACGACAGGATGCCGCCCTCGTTATGCACCAGCGCCACGTCATGACGCTTCACCTGCCGGTCGCCCTGATCGCCGCGCAATTGCCGTGTCGCCTCGACGATGCCGAAGATGCCGCCGCCCGCGCCTGCCTGCGCGTGGCTCAGCAAACCGCCATCGGTGTTGACCGGCAAGCGGCCCTCGATCGCCGTGTCGCCGCGCGCGAAGACATCGCCGCCCTCGCCGCGCTCGCACAATCCCAACTCCTCCATCTCGATGATCGGCACGATGGTGAAGCAATCGTAGAGTTGCGCAAAGTCGATGTCCGCCGGTCCCAGCCCGGCCATCCCGTATGCCGTCTCGCCGGACTGTTTGCAGCCGAATTCGGTCAGGCTGGGCGCGGCGATCAGATGTTCATGGGTGTGGAATTCGCCGATGCCGAGCAGCCAGGCCGGGCGGTTGGCGATATCGGGCGCCCGGTCGGCGCGGGTCACGACGAAGGCCCCGGCGGCGTCGGAGATCAGACAGCAATCGAGAATGTTGAGCGGCTCCGCGATCGGCTTGGAATTCAACACGTCGTCGATGGTGATCGGCTTGGTCATATGCGCATTCGGATGGCGCAGCGCATGGTTACGCCCATTTACCGCGACCGCTGCCATCTGTTCCCGCGTGGTGCCGTATTCATGCATGTAGCGCCGCGCGATCATGGCGTAGAAGCCGGGGATCAGCGGACCATAGGGATTCTCGAAATACGGATGGCCGACGATGGTCAGCGCGGCGACCGCGGAATCGCGCGTCTGACCGGTCGCCCTGTTCTCGCCGGCGCAGACCAGCACCGTATCGCAGTGACCGGCCAGCACCGCTTCCGCCGCATGTTTCAGCATCACCGCGGGCGACCCGCCGCCGACCGCAACGGAAGCGCAATAGCGCGGCTGGATGCCGAGATATTCGGCGACCACCGTGCCCAGCATGAAATAAGGCTCGGTCATGGTATAGGCGGTCAGTAGTCCATCGACGTCCTTGAGCGTCAGCCCCGCATCGTCGAGCGCCCGCTTACAGGCCTGCGCGTTGAGCCCGACCCCGGTCATGTGCGGCACCTTGCCGATATCCGATTCACCGACACCGGCGATGATGACTTGGTTGCGAAGGCTTGCCATGGTGGCCACTAGCTCCTCGCCCGCCGGAACTGCGGCACTTTCGCGCCGTCACTGCCGCGCGCCTCGAAACACACCTCGACCGCATCACCGATCGATATGTCCAGCGCATCGTCGCCGAGGATGTTCGTCATCATGCGGGGACCATCCTCGAGATCGATCAGCGCCACGACATAGGGCGTTCGTTCCTGAAATTCGGGAAAGGCGGCGCGGTGGACGATGGTGAAGCTGTGCACGGTGCCGCGGCCGGCGGAATCCACCCACTCGACCTTTTCCGAGCCGCACTCGGTGCAGAGGTAGCGCGGAAAGAACCGCACCGTCCCGCAACCCGAGCATTTCTGGAGCACCAATCGGTCGTCCCGCGCGGCGTCCCAATAGGGTTGGGAATCGGCATTGACGATGGGAGAGGGCAATTCGCCGCTCATCCGTGTCCTCCCTGATGGATCCGTTGTCGCCGGCGCGATCCGCCGGCCCGGAATTCAGTCGAGTATAGCGCAGTGCACAGGAATGCAAAAAAATGCGAGAAGACAGCCGCTGCAGATTCGACAGCAGTCGCGGCGCATTCCCGGGGTCGAACCGGGACTTTGGAATATTATCCGTCTCGGCTATCGTTGGACGAGACGCGTGGTATCTCGGATGGGATCGCTGCAGCCATGAACGAACGGGATGAAAAACAACAGGGCCGCTGCCTGTGCGGCGCGATCGAATTCGAAGCGTCCCGCCTACCGCTCTGGATCGCACATTGTCATTGCCAGAGCTGCCGCCGCAACACCGGGTCGGCCTTCGCCACATTCGTTGGATTGCCGGAGGCAGGGTCTCGGTATTTGACGGGCACGCCCCGGGTCTTCGCCTCGTCTCCGGGCGTCCGGCGCAGCTTCTGCGAGAATTGCGGGACGCCGTTGGCCTACGCGGCGGATCGCTTCCCCGGCGAGGTGCATGTCTATGTCAGCACCTTCGACAACCCGGACGCCTTCCCGCCGGAACTGCACGTCTATGTCGCCGAAGCAATCGGCTGGCTGCACCTTGACGACGGCCTGCCGCGCTATCGCACCACGTCGCGCGACGCCGCGCCAATTGAATGAGCTTTAGAACGGCCGGTCGCCATGAATGCAGGTGCGGTGCATGTGGCGCGTGTAGCGCTCCGCATCATAGGTTTCCGCATGGTGCATGACACGGCGATTGTCCCAGGCGACGGTATCGCCCACCCGCCATTTATGGCGGTAAATGTTGTCGGGGGTCAGGCAGTGCGCGAAGAGCCCATCTAATATATCTTGGCTCTCCGCCTCGCTCATTCCCTCGATACAGGTGGTGTGGCCCGGATTGACGAACAGCGCCTTTCGGCCGGTGTCGGGATGGGTGCGCACGATCGGATGATAGGTGGTTTTCAGATTGGCGACCTGTTCCGGCGTCAGCGGTTTGCGCTTGCTGCCCTTTGCCATCACCTCGTGATAGTGCTTCGCAAAAGTGTGCGCGGCGCGCTTGCCGTCGACCGGCCGCTTTAGATCATCGGGCAGCGTCGCATACGCCCGTTCAAGATCGGCGAATAGCGTATCGCCGCGCTCCGGCGGCACCTCGATCGCGTGGACGATGGTCCCCGCATTGGGACTTTCCTCGAAATCCAGATCGGAGTGCCAGTACTGGCCCGCATCCGCAAGGCCGACATATTCCCCGTTTTCCTTGCGGTTCGACAGGATGGTGATTTCCGGATGGCCCGGCATCAGCGCCTTGTCGGACATCGACGGCCGCCGCCCCATCAATTCCCCGAAGCGTGCAGAGAAGGCGATTTGAATTTCCGGAGTCAGCGGCTGTTCCCGGATCACGATGACGCCGTGATCGAGGAAGGCCCGGTGCACAGACGCGAAATCCCCGGCCTGCGCCAAATCGGCGCCCAGAACCTCACCGGCGAAGCTGCCGGCGGCAGGATGCACCTCAATCGCCATGGTCATCTATCCCTTCGCCGAACGCTGGCCGCACGCCCTGATTCCGGCGCGCCGGAAGCGGCCGATACCATGCGTCGCAGCCTAACTCGGACGCACCATCATGATGTCGATAATTCCAGCACCGACGATCCCTGAGCGCAAGCCATCGCTCCAGTATATCGCCTTGCCGGATCGCCAATTTCGTCGCGAAAAACTTAATACGACCAGGCGGATTGGAAAACAATACGACGCCCGGCGGACGGATCAGCTATCCATGAGCGCGGCGCCCGATCAATTCTTACGACGGGCCGCCATTGCCGGATCCGCCGCCGCCGTTGCCGGCACCATTGCCCTGTCCGTTATTGCCGCCACCGTTACCGGTTCCGGGACCTGACCCGCCCGTGTTGCCGCCGCCGTTGCCCCTGTTGCCGCAGTTGCCGTTACCATTACCCGGGCCGCATTTTCCCGAAGTGAAATTGGCGGTTTGTTCGAGAAGTTGGGCCGTCGAATCGAAGAGCCGATATACTTTCGTCCCAATCTCGGCGAGCGCAGCTATCATTGCAACGGCGATTATCGCGCTGAGCAAGCTGTATTCGATATTGGCCAAACCGGCGCGATCGCGGCATAAAGATCGCAAATTACCTGGAGAAAATACGCGCAGAAACTGAATCATGGTTCACACACCAAGTAATTTTGTTAACACCGCAGGTATTTCGTAAACATTATTTAATTTTATACATAAATTTTCTATGTAATTCCTATTACCACTAAATGAAAATAACCTTATTATTTAGTACGATACGCACCTATCATATATGGCTACCCATATCGGGAGGTCCGCCGCCTCCGAAACGGTTTTCTATCCAACAAACATCGAACACCGGCGCGACCCGCGGAAAATGTCCGAGGCAATTTTGGTTGGAGGCGCCACCTGTGCCAAACTGCGGACGCCCGCGACGGAATTGGAGGAAATCATGAGCGACAACAGCGTCAATGCCATCGAAGTGGTGCCCTCCGGCGCGGCGCTTGGCGCTGAAGTCCGAGGCATCGATTTCGCAAAGCCGGTGCCGCGGGACGTCGCCGACCGGCTCCAGCAAATATGGACCGAGCACCTCGTGCTGCTGTTCCGCGGCAAGAAACTAAGTGACGAGCAACTGCTCGCCGTAACGGATATCTTCGGCGGAAGCCAGGCGGCAAAGTCGCGCGAATTCTACATGCAGGCGGGCTTTGAAGTCGGCAGCGACCGGGTGAACAAGCATGCCGGCATCACGCTCATCTCGAACCTCGACGATGACGGCAAGCCGGTCCTCAAGAACGCCAGCGTTGGCAGCCTGGAGCTCAACTGGCACACGGACAATTCCTATACGGAGGTCCCACCCGCGGGCACATTGCTGAACGCCCATGAAGTTCCGTCGGACGGCGGTGGCGACACCTCCTTCGCCAATTTATATCGCGCCTATGACACGCTGCCCGAAGACCTGAAGAACATCATTTACGGCAAGCACCAGCGCCATGACATCAGCCGCAGCACCTCGGGAACGATGCGCGCCGGATTCGAGGCGCCACGGACCCGGGACGACGTGCAAGGGCCGGTGCATCCGCTCGCCCGCATCCATCCGGTGACCGGCCGGAATGCGCTGTATCTCGGCCGCCAGGGGCCCTGGCCCGCGTCTTACATTCTCGAGTTGGACGACGCGGAGAGCCAGGACACGATGCGGCGGCTATGGACCCATGCGACAACCGACGACCTGGTTTGGACCCATAAATGGGCCGTCGGCGACATGCTGCTGTGGGACAATCGTTGTGTCATGCACCACCGGACCCCGGTGGATCCGACGCAGCGCCGCGTCATGCACCGGGCCTTGATCAAGGGCGAGCCGCTCATCTCCGCCTGGGAAGACCACGCCGCGGCGGAATGACCGGGTCGAGACGCCACCATACAACGACGAAAAAACTCACAGGGAACCCTTCCGATGACTACTGAAACCACCGCCGAGATCGTTGCCGAGGAACACTGGACGAAGAAGGGCGATGTCGATCTTTTCATGTACCGGAAATATGCCGCGAATATCGGCGCCACCGGCTCCCGTCCCGTTCTCTTCTTGGTTCACGGTTCGTCACAGGCGGCGCGCACGAGCTACGATCTGACCGTGCCGGGGCAAGGCGAATATTCGGTCATGAACGTCTTCGCCGGCCGAGGCTTCGACGTCTGGACGATGGATCACGAAGGCTATGGACGGTCCAGCCGGACGGACGGGTTCTCCTACATCCTGGACGGTGTCGAAGACCTCAAGGCGGCAATGCCGGTGGTGGAAAAAGCGACCGGTCAATCCAGCTTCGCCTTTTTCGGCACATCCTCCGGCGCGCTGCGCGCCGGCGCGTTCTGCAATGCGGTGCCGGGACGGGTCGAACGGCTCGCGCTGGCGGCGTTCCCGTGGACCGGAAAGGACGCGCCTTCCCTGATCAAGCGCCGGGAACGGCTCGCGGAATGGCAGGCCACGAACAGCCGCGAAGTTGGCGAGGAATATTTCCACAACATGTTCACCCGCGACGTCGTGGGGTTGACCGCGCCCGACCTTCCCGCCGCCGCTGCGGCCGCGGAAATGGCGAATGGCGGCGGCAGCGTGCCGAATGGCACCTATGTCGATATGTGCATCAACCTGCCGCTCGTGGATCCGACGAAAATCACCTGCCCGGTCCTGATCATTCGCGGCGACCATGACGGCATCACGACCGACGAAGACAATGCGGCCTTCTATGCCAAGCTACCGACAAAGGACAAACAGATGTCGATCCTGTCCGGCCAGGCGCACAACATGACGGTCGGCATCAACCGCCGCCGCTTCTGGCATGTGCTTGGGGCCTTCCTGGAAATGCCCGACCGCGTCGATGGCGGCGTTCTCTAGCAAACATCGCTGCGGAAAAACCTGCGGGTATAAATTCTGATCGTAACGACCTACTGGAAGGCAACATGGCGCTAAAAGAAGAGAATTCCGGAAATTCCGAAAGTGCGACCCTGCCCGGCGCGTTGTCGGGCATCCGGGTCATCGAACTGGCCGACGAA
>JAOTYV010000377.1 GCA_029861675.1 Alphaproteobacteria bacterium | reverse complement strand
GTTCAGTCGGGAGGCTGGCGATGGACGAGGGTAAAATGGCCGAAAAACCGGTAGGCGAGTCTCTGCCTGACGTTGACATTGGGGGTATCCTGCGGGCGCTGCCGCATCGATATCCGTTTCTCATGGTCGATCGGATCATCGAGATCGTAGCCAATGAAAGCGCCACGGGCATAAAGGCCGTGACGGCATCGGAGCCGCATTTTCAAGGCCATTTCCCGGATCATCCGATTATGCCGGGCGTTCTGATCATCGAAGCGATGGCGCAGACCGCCGCTGTCCTGGTGGTCGAGTCGGGCGGAATAGATCCCGTGGGAAAGCTCGTCTATTTCATGTCGATTAGCGACGCGCGGTTCCGGCATCCCGTTGTCCCGGGCGACATGTTGCGGCTGGAAGTTCGAAAACTGCGGCAACGCGACAATGTTTGGAAATTCGAAGGCAAGGCGAAAGTCGACGACAGGATCGTCGCCGAAGCGACTTACACTGCAATGATCCAGGGCGGATGAATGGCCACAAAAATACATTCGACCGCCATCGTTGATCCGCAGGCGGAAATCGCCGACGGGGTCGAGATCGGCCCCTTTTGCTGCGTCGGGCCACAGGTCAGTTTGGACGCCGATGTTATCTTGCGATCGCATGTGGTGATCGATGGGATGACCAAGGTTGGTGCCCGATCGGCGATTTATCCCTTCGCGTCGATAGGTCTGCGGCCGCAAGACCTGAAATATGCGGGAGAGAAATCGGAATTGACTATCGGTGCCGATAATACGATTCGCGAATACGTCACGATGAACCCCGGGACCGAAGGCGGTGGCATGGTCACCCGGATCGGTGATCAGTGTCTATTTATGGCGGGCGCCCATGTGGCTCATGACTGCCAAGTTGGCGACCATGTGATCCTGGCAAACAATGCGACGCTTGCGGGCCATGTAACGGTTGGTTCTTACGCCATCATTGGCGGCCTGGCCGCGGTTCATCAATTCGTGCGGATCGGTGCATACGCCATGGTCGGTGGTATGACCGGGGTGGAACACGATGTCATTCCTTACGGATCGGTTGTCGGCGAGCGGGGCCGTTTGTCGGGACTTAACTTGGTCGGATTGAAGCGCGGCGGTGTTTCGAAAGACCGGCTTCACAATATGCGTGCGGCGTTCCGGCTGCTGTTTTCGGCCGACAACGACGCGACGATCAGTGAGCGGCTGGAGGATGTAGCGGCGCGATTCCACGACGAAGAAGAGATCATGGACATTATCCGGTTCATGCAGGCGGAATCGGGGCGGGGCTTGACGCAGCCAAAACCGGTAAATGGCGGGTAAACTCGGCATTATCGCCGGCGGCGGCGAATTGCCTCGCATGCTGATCGAGGCCTGCCGAAGTTCCGGTCGGGAGTTTTTCGTCTTTGCCCTGAAGAATCACGCGGACTCGCCGGTGATCGAGGAAGTTCCGCACGCTTGGCTTCGTCTGGGCGCCGCCGGCGAAGCGCTTAGGCTTGCGAACGAATACGGTATCGAAGAAATTGTAATGGGCGGCCGGGTAAAGCGGCCGTCGCTCGCCGGCTTGCGGCCGGATTGGCGGGCGTTCAAATTTGTATTCCGCGTCATGGGTAAGGCGCTTGGCGATGACGGGCTGCTTCGGTGCGTGATCGACGAAATTGAATCCGAAGGACTTAAAGTGGTTGCGCCAGATTCGATTTTGACGGATTTGAAGCCCGAAAAAGGCCCTCTCGGCCGGCATGGTCCGGATCAATCCGCCGAGCGCGATATCGATCGCGGTGTTGCTGTCTTGAATGCGCTGAGCAGTGCCGATGTGGGGCAAGCGGTGGTCGTTCAGGATGGATTGGTTTTGGGGATAGAGGCGATTGAAGGCACTGACGCGCTCTTGCAGCGGTGCGGTGAGCTGCGCCGCGACGGGGACGGCGGCGTTCTAATCAAGTTGCAAAAACGCAATCAGGAGGAACGGGTGGATTTGCCCACGATCGGTCCGGAAACGGTCCGCCGGGCGGCGGCCGCCGGGCTGCGGGGAATTGCCGTTCAAGCCGACGGATCGCTTGTCTTGAATCGGGAGGAGACCGTCCGTCTGGCGGATGAATCCGGACTGTTTGTAATCGCGATCGATACCGCATGAACGACAAACAACCGTTCATCTTTCTGGTCGCCGGTGAGCCGTCCGGCGACGAATTGGGCGGCCGGCTGATGGCGGCACTAACGGCCGCAACGCAAGGCAACATCCGATTTGCCGGTGTCGGCGGTCCGGCGATGGAAGCGCAAGGGCTGGAAAGCCTGTTCCCCATGCGGGAGCTGTCCGTGATGGGCATCATGGAAGTGTTGCCGCATATACCAAGAATATTAGGTCGTGTGCGGGAAACCGCCGCGGCCATCAATGCACAGCAACCCGACATTGTCGTGACGATCGATTCGCCGACATTTGCATACCGTGTCGTGCAGCGGATCGACAGTCCCCGGATCAAGCGTGTTCATTACGTCGCACCATCCGTCTGGGCTTGGCGGCCATGGCGGGTCCACAAGATTGGCCGGTGTTTCGACCTCGTGCTGGCGCTGTTGCCCTTCGAACCGCCGTTTTTCGAGCGCGTCGGCGTCGCCTGCACTTTCGTGGGGCATCCGGTTGTCGAATACGGCGCGGCCGATGGCGATGGCGTTGCCTTTCGCCGCCGTCACGGCGTGGGCGAAGAGGAAGACCTAATCTGCGTCCTTCCGGGCAGCCGCCGCAGCGAAGTAAGTAGGCTCGGTCAGGAATTCGGCGCCGCGCTCGCGCTTTTGGCGGCGCGCCGGCCGGGCCTCAAGGCGGTCGTTCCAACGGTGCCAGGCGTCGAACGATCGGTGCGCCAGCTTGCCGCGGAATGGGAGGTACCATCAGTGGTGGTCATGGGGGCCGATGAAAAATACGGGGCCATGGCCGCCAGCAACGCTGCCCTGGCGGCATCGGGCACCGTGGCGGTCGAACTGGCTCTGGCGCGATTGCCGACGGTGATTGCCTATCGGGTTTCGGCGCTGACGGCGGCGATCTTCCGGCGGTTGGTACGGGTTCGATTCGTTAACCTGATCAATTTGATCCTTAACCGGATGATCATCCCCGAACGGCTGCAGGAGAACTGTCAGGCGTCAATCCTGGCTGAGGATTTGGAGCAACTGCTAGGGCCGGCCGGAGAGAAACAGATAGAGGAAGCGGCCGAAGCCATCGCGGCGTTGAGCGACGGCGGCATGCCGCCAAGCCGACGCGCGGCACAGGCTTTGCTCGATTTGATCGCTGAAAAGCCGGTGGTCTCTTAGGATTCTACGGGCCGAATTGATATCGGCAAGAAAGCGGCGGCGAATGGAGAGTTCGCCGCCGTTTTGCTGCATATCCAGTGACCTGGTGGAGTCTATTTACGCTTATGCAGCGGGGTATAGGGGCGTTCAACGGGGCCTGTATACAGTTGCCGCGGCCGGCCCAATTTCGCCGTCGGGTCCTCGACCATTTCCTTCCATTGTGCAATCCAGCCGACGGTCCGCGCGAGCGCGAACAAGACGGTGAACATGCTGGTGGGAATGCCGATTGCCTTGAGAATGATGCCCGAATAGAAATCCACATTCGGGAACAGCTTCTTCTCGATAAAGTACTCGTCTTCCAAGGCGACGCGTTCCAATTCCACCGCCAGCTCAAGCAACGGTTCATCCGTAATCCCGAGCGAATCGAGCACGTCGTGACAGGATTTTTGCAGTACCCTGGCTCGCGGATCATGGTTCTTGTAGACCCGGTGCCCAAATCCCATCAGGCGGAAATTGTCGTCCGGATCCTTGGCTTTTTTGACGTACTCGGCAACCCGGTCGATCGACCCAATCTCCGCCAGCATGTCGAGGACGGCTTCGTTCGCACCGCCATGCGCCGGGCCCCAAAGTGCGGAAATCCCAGCCGAGATACTGGCGA
>JAOTYV010000100.1 GCA_029861675.1 Alphaproteobacteria bacterium | reverse complement strand
CCTCCTTCGAGGACGTCATCAGCGGGGCGTGACGGTGGAGGATGTGCGTTGCCAGTCGGCGGCCCTTATGGGTTAGTACATTGTGATCGCCCTAACGCTAGTTTGCGTTGTTCCTGGCCGCTGAGTTTGCTTGAATTCAATTTAAGGTTTACCGCGATACGCGCACCGGTGTGGTGGCGGTCGGTTGCGCAGATCGCTCGATGTGGGGGATGTGCGCTATGAAATTTTTGGCGGTCCATCCGGGCCCGTTGATGTACACCAAGATTTTCCCGCGATTGGAACCGCTTGGCCTCGAACTTATCGCGGGCGCGGTGCGGCGGGCAGGGCACGAGGTCCGGCTGATCGATTTGCAAGTGGAGGATCACCGCGCCTTTCATCGGCTAATTGATCGATGGCAGCCCGATGTGGTCGCCTTTTCCTGCAATTACCTCGCCAACGTTCCGGAAATCGTCGATTTGTCCAAGGCGGTGCGCGCGCGGATACCGGACAGCTTTATCTTTGTCGGTGGTCACAGCGCGTCGTTCACCGCGGACGCATTCCTGGAACATGGCGGCGGGGCGATCGATTGTATCCTCAAGGGTGAGGGGGAGGCCTCGGTGGTCCACCTGCTCGAGGCGGTCGAGCACGACCGGACGGCCTTGGGCGAAATTGCCGGTACGGTAAGCCCATACGGCACCGGTCTGGCGCCGGGCTTCATCGACAGTCTCGATGACCTTACGCCGGCACGGGACCTGCTTCGGCATCGTCGTAAATATTTCATCGGTGTGCTCGACCCATGCGCCTCGATCGAGTTTTCACGCGGCTGCCCTTGGGACTGCGCTTTCTGCAGCGCCTGGACCTTCTATGGCCGCAGCTACCGGTGCGTGAGTCCGGAACGGGCCGTTGCCGATCTGGAAACCATTCGAGAACCCGGCGTGTTCATCGTCGATGACGTCGCGTTCATCCAGTCGCGCCACGGCCTGGAGATCGGCGAGGCGATTGCCCGCAAGGGGATCAAGAAGAGCTTCTATCTGGAGACCCGCGGCGATGTGCTGCTGCGCAACCGCGAGGTGTTTGAATACTGGAAGGAACTCGGCGTCAAATACATGTTCCTCGGGCTCGAGGCGGTGGATGAAGCAGGCCTCAAGAAATTCCGCAAGCGGGTCAGCGTCAGCGAGAATTTCGAAGCGCTGCAGGTTGCCCGCGATATCGGCATCACGGTGGCGATCAACATCATCGCCGAGCCCGATTGGGACCATGAGCGTTTCCGGGTAGTTCGGGAATGGTGCATGGAAATTCCCGAGATCGTGAATATCAGCATCAACACGCCCTATCCCGGAACCGAAACCTGGCATACCGAGGCGCGCCGGTTGATCAGCCGGGACTATCGCTTGTTCGACATTCAACATGCGGTTATGCCGACGCGGCTGCCGCTGCACGAATTCTACGCTGAACTGGTTGAAACCCAGCGTGTGCTCAGCCGCAAGCATCTTGGTTTTGCGGCGTTGCGGTCGACCGCGCGTATTGCGGCCGGCCATTTTCTGCGCGGCCAAACGAATTTCCTCAAAATGCTCTGGAAGTTCGACAGCGTCTACGATTCCCGTCTGCAACTGGCCGACCACGAACGCCCAGTGCGTTACCAAATGCCGCTCCCGCCGCCGGCGCGCGAAACCGTCGATCCCAAGAGCCTCTACGTACATGCGCCGCGCGGACGCAAGGGCCGCGCGATTGATGATGCCACCGAACGATTCGTCGACGATACCCGCATGGGCGGCGCGGCGGCGACTTGATCGGCGCTAGATTTCCGGGCTAGGCAGGGCGGCAGCGGGCCAGTAGTCTGCGGCAAAATAGAATAAACCGAAGAAGTCACAGGAGAAGCCGTCATGCCCTTCGACAAGTCGAAGCTGCCGAGCCGTTATGTTTCCGTCGGGCCCGAAAGCGCGCCGCATCGCGCGTTTTATTACGCCATGGGGATGACCGAGGAGGAGATCGCCCAGCCTTTCGTCGGCGTCGCGACCTGCTGGAACGAGGCGGCGCCCTGCAATATCTCGCTGAGCCGGCAGGCGCAGGCGGTCAAGCTGGGCGTCAAGGCCGCGCACGGCACGCCCCGCGAATTCACCACCATCACGGTGACCGACGGCATCGCCATGGGCCATGCGGGCATGAAAAGCTCGCTGGTCAGCCGCGACCTGATCGCCGATTCCGTCGAGCTGACGATGCGCGGTCACTGTTACGATGCGCTGGTTGGCTTGGCCGGCTGCGACAAGTCCCTGCCGGGGATGATGATGGCGATGGTGCGTCTCAACGTGCCGTCGGTCTTCATGTATGGCGGCTCGATTCTGCCGGGCAATTTCAAGGGCCGCGACGTGACGGTGCAGGATGTGTACGAGGCCGTCGGCGCGCACAGCGCGGGGACGATGTCGGACGAGGATCTGCACTTGATGGAATGCGTCGCCTGCCCGTCTGCGGGCGCGTGCGGCGGTCAGTTTACCGCCAACACCATGGCCTGCGTCTCGGAGGCGATTGGCTTGGCGTTGCCGGCATCGGCCGGCGCGCCGGCACCCTACGATTCGCGCGACGCCTATGCCGAAGCATCCGGCGAGGCGGTAATGCGCATCCTGGAAACGAACCTTCGGCCGCGCGATATCGTCACGAAGAAATCGCTGATCAACGCGGCGCGCATCGTCGCGTGTTCCGGCGGCTCGACCAACGCCGGTCTGCACCTGCCCGCGATCGCCAGCGAGGCGGGCATCGATTTCGACTTGTTCGATGTCGCCGACATCTTCAAGGACACGCCGTATATCGCCGACCTCAAGCCGGGTGGAAAATACGTCGCCAAGGATCTGTATGAAGTGGGCGGCGTGCCGGTGCTGATGCGGGCGCTGCTCGACGGCGGCTATCTCGACGGCGATTGCATTACCGTCACCGGTAAGACGATCGGCGAGAACCTGGAAGGCATCAAGGTGCCGGGCGATCAGGACA
Source organism: Alphaproteobacteria bacterium (assembly GCA_029861675.1). Next base: position 11,590 of record JAOTYV010000100.1, on the reverse strand, counting down.
TCATCTATTCCTGCGCCAAGCCGATCACCAAGACCGGCGGCGTCGTCGGCCTCAAGGGCAATCTGGCGCCGGATGGGGCGATTGTGAAGGTCGCGGGTATGGAAAAGCAGACCTTCAGCGGCCCGGCGCGCATCTTCGACCGCGAGGAGGACGCCTTCGAGTGCGTCCAGAAAAAAGGATACGAGGAAGGCGACGTTTTCGTCATCCGTTACGAAGGCCCGAAGGGCGGGCCCGGCATGCGCGAAATGCTGGCGACCACGGCGCTGCTCTACGGCCAGGGGATGGGCGACAAGGTGGCGCTGATTACCGATGGCCGGTTCTCGGGCGCGACCCGGGGCTTCTGTATCGGGCATGTGGGCCCCGAGGCGGCGGTCGGCGGTCCCATCGGCCTGCTCAAGGACGGCGACATCATCACGATCGACGCGGTCGAGGGCGTGTTGAATGTCGAGCTCAGCGACAAGGAGCTGGAGACCCGCCGCAAGGATTGGACATCCCGCGAACATGACTATCAGTCCGGCGCCTTGTGGCGCTATGCGCAAACCGTGGGCGATGCCCGCGGCGGCGCGGTGACCCATCCGGGCGCCAAGGTGGAGAAACACGTCTACGCCGATATCTAGACCATTTCTTGTTCAAATTGACTCACGTGCAATGGTCTCTCTCATTGTTTTTACGCAAATACGTCGTCGCGAACCGTTTCGGTTCGCTCGGGATTTGCTTTAGGAGGCTCCGATGATCCGCGAGGAACGGGCGGACGGGTTGACACGGCTGGTCATCGACCGGCCGGACCGGCGCAACGCTTTCGACATCCCGACCACCCTGGCGTTGTCGGAGGCGCTCGACCGGGTGGCCGCCGACCGCGACTGCCGGGTTCTGGTGATTACCGGCGAGGGGCCGGTGTTCAGCGCCGGCCGCGACCTCAAGGCTGAAGCAAGCGGCACGGCGGATGCGGAAGACGGTTGGCGCAAGGACCAGGCATGGGTGCGCGCCTTCCATACGCTGCACCGGTTGGACGTGCCGTCGGTTGCGGTTGTGCGCGGCTATGCGGTCGCCGGCGGCTTCACGCTCGCGATGGGATGCGATTTCGTGCTGGCGGAAAAGGGCGCGAAATTCGGCGCGCTGGAAATGAAGAACGGTTTCCCGGCGTCGGTCTGCACGCCTATCCTGGCGCGGCTGGTCGGGCCGCGGCTCGGCCTTGAACTGGCCATGTTCGGCGAACTGGTCGGGGCGGAGCGTCTCTACGAGATGGGGCTGATCAACCGGCTCGCGGCGGACGATGCGGATCTGACACGGGTGGCCGACGACTTCATCGGTGGCCTCCTAGCGCTGGATCCGAAGGCTGTGGCGCTGACCCGCGAGACGTTCCGCGCGGCCGAGACCATGCCGCTCGACAATGCGCTCGACATGGGCAAGCACCTGAACCAGTACCTGACGGCGTCCGGCTGGTTCGAGCGGGGTGCAAAGCAGTTCCTGGATACGCAGAAGAAAAAGTGACGGTTGCGGGAGGGGCATGGCTCAAGTGAAACTTAGCGTTGCCGGGTTCGATTACGACCGGACGCAGGCGATATTCGATGGCGCGGTGACGATCGAAGGCTGCGACGTGACCGCGTTTGCGATGTCGCCCGAGGAAGTTTTCAATCGGGCGTTCAATCATGAGGAATTCGATGTCGCCGAAATATCGATGTCGAATTACATGAATCAGGTGGCGCGCGGCGTGAACGCCTATGTCGGCATTCCCGCCTTCGTATCGCGCATGTTCCGGCATTCCTCGATCTATATCCGTACCGATCGGGGCATCGCGGCGCCGGCCGACCTCAAAGGCAAAGTTGTCGGCGTGCCCGTCTACCAGATGACGGCGGCGCTCTGGGCGCGGGGGATCCTGGATGATCAGTACGGTGTAAAACCGGCTGATATGCGTTGGCGGCAGGGCGCGTTGGAGACCGGCAGTGAACTGCCCGCGATGCAGCTCAACCTGCCGGGCGGGATCGACCTGACGTCGATTGAGCCGGACGAAACCCTGTCGCGACTGCTCGACGCGGGCGAATTGGACGCCCTGATTTCCGCGCGGGCGCCGTCCTGCCTTGCAAGGAACGACAAGATCGACCGCCTCGTCCCGAATTATCGCGCGCAGGAAGAGGAGTATTTCAAACAGACCGGATTGTTTCCGATCATGCACATGGTCGGCATCCGCAAGACCCTCGCGGCGAGCCATCCCTGGCTGCCGGCGAGCGTCTATAACGCTTATGTGGCGGCGAAACGGCTATGCTACGCCCGCCAGGCGGAGGTCGGTCACCTGGCGACCACATTGCCGTGGCCGGTCGAGGCCTTCGACGCGGCGAAGCGCCTCATGGGCGCGGATTTCTGGCGCTACGGCGCGCGGGAAAACGCCGGCGAGATCGCGGCAATGACGCGATACGCTTTCGAGCACGGCACCGTTTCACGGCACTTGTCGGTCGAGGAATTGTTCGACCGGTCGACCCTCGATCTGCCGTCGGTTTAGCGCGGACGGGGAAAATGCGGCGATAGGGAGATCAACCGACAATGCTGAAACACATCCATTCGGACGAGACGCCGGCGCCGCTCAGCGCGCACAGCGATGCGGTCGTCATCCCGGCGGGCGCGCGTATCCTGATCAGTTCCGGCATGCTGGGGATGCAGAAGGACGGCACGGTGCCCGATGCGATCGAGGACCAGGTGGCGTTGGCGTTCGACAATGTCGAGGCGGTGCTGCGCGCGGCCGGCATGGAGATGCGCGACCTCGTCAAGATGACCGCTTTCATTACCAATGCGTCCTACCGGGACGCGTACCGCGCGGAGCGGGCGAAACGGGTCGGCGAACCGCCGCCATCCTCCACCCGGGTGGTCATCACCGGGCTCTCGCATCCGGAACACAAGGTCGAGATCGAGGTGATCGCCGCCAGGGCCGGATAGCAGGCTGCTGAACAACACGCTCAGCGGGGGTTGCCCGCATCCTTCGTCAAGCTCAGGATGAGGTCAACCCGTTGGAAACATTTAGCCTCACCCTGAGCTTGACGAAGGGTGCGGCTGCGAACGAGACGTTTTTCAACAGTCTGTTAGACCATTTCTTGTTTAAATTGACGCAAGTGAAATGGTCACTCTCTTTGTTTGTACGCAAATACGTCGTCGCGAACCGTTTCGGTTCGCTCGGGATTTGCTTTAGCGGTTGACGTTATCGCCGTAGAACGGCGACGGCAGGTTTTCCTTCGGCCACTCACTGCCGTTTTCGAAGGGGGCAACGCCGACCGCGTGGCGCGCCATGCCGGATTCGAGCATCGCCATCGAGACGATCTCGGCGATGCCTACATCGTCGATACCGTGATCGCGCAGCCGCTGAAAATCCTCTTCCGTGGTCCCCTCGTTGAAGGCGACCTTGCGCGCGAACCGCAAGACATCCTTCCACATCGGGTCGAGCGACCTCGATTTTTCGAAGTCGAGGCAGTCCATCACGTCGGCCTCGGTCATCTCGAAATGCTCGATCAGGTGCGTCTGGTGATTGTTGATGCATCGCGGACAATCGACCTCGGCCGCACAGACCAGAGAAATCGCATTCAGCAGCGGCTTTGGCAGCGAACCCGGCGACATTTGCAGCCGCTTGGTCAGGGTCCACCACCCCTTCAGCAGCTCGATGTCGAGCGCGAAAAAGCCCCAGGTGGGTGTGAGAAAATTGGCGCCCTTGGTTTTCCGAATGTCGTCGAAGATTTCGGCGACTTCATCGTCCGCGAAATCCGGTTGTACCAGTTTGACCTTCTCGACCATGGTGCCCTCCCAATCCGCCGACCGCGCAATGACGGCAATGATGTATCGTCGGTCATCGTAACAGATCGTGCCGAGAGCGGCATCTTCTCGGTTCAGGATTGATCGGTATTGCACTACCGCATTAATCCGATCCGCTTAACGGAGCCTTAAAACGGTCACGTCAAGATATCGCGGGACATTGGAATGGGGCCGGCGACATGAAGCTTTTCCAGGCAATCATCTTATCGGCCGTGGCCGGCGCGGTCTGGGCTTGTCCGGCCGTACAGAGTGCCGCGGCGCCGGCATCGGAAGCCGCCAAGGCGCGGGCCGAGCGGCTCATGACGCAGATGCAGGAGCGGCGGCGCTATTCCGGCTTTATGGCGGCCGCGCGCGACAACAAGCTCGACCGGCTCCGCGAGTTGGTCAAATCCAAGGATATCGACGTCAACTGGCGGCCCAACGGAACCGGCGTCACTGCGTTGATGACGGCGGCGAACCAGGGGTATGTGGACGTTATCGACATTCTGATCGGTGCGGGCGCCGACCCCTTGATCGAAATGTGGAACGGCTGGACCGCGCTGGCCTTCGCGGCGCAGAACGGCAAGACCGCCGCGGTGAAGCGGTTGTTGGCGATAAAACCGGCGCCGAAAGCCAAGCACATCCAACTGGCTCTGTTCGCCGCCGCGCGCAACGGCCGGCCGGCGACCGGCACGGTGCTGGTGAAAGCGGGGGGGCGGTTGGATAGTACTGACGAGGACGGCTTGACGCCGCTCCACCTGGCCGCCAAATGGGGCCAGCCGAAGACGGTGCAGCGGCTCTTGCGGCTCGGCGCGCTGATAGATGCGCGGGACCGGGACGGGCGCACGGCGCTCTTCTGGGCGGCGTGGCAGGGTCACGAGAAGGTCGTCGACGCGTTGCAGTCGGCGGGCGCGGACGCGGCCGTCAAGGACAAGCACGGCGCGACCGCCTTCGGCGACGCCACGACCGCCGAACAGCGTCAGGCCCTGGTGGGCCGCCACTGGTCGCGAACGAAGCCGACGCCGAAGGCGTGTTCGATGCTGGTCGGAAACGGTATCGTGTGGCGGTCGCCCGACGGCGCGCGGGTCAACGGCTACGGTTTCTATCGCCGGCCCGCAACCGGCACGTCCGCCTGGCTAATTCCGAACGACGGCGGCGCGCCGATCGGCGTTACCATCGGCAAGACATCGAAGGCGGACACCGATGGAGGGCCGCCGGAATGGAATGCCGAGCTGACGCCTAACGGGTCTGTCGGCGAGGTTCCGAAAAGGGGGCAACGGGGAGGCGTCCTGTTATGGCCCGCCCCGAAGCAGACGCCGAAGCGCATGACGCCGATACTCGACGGCGCGCCCTTCGGCGTGTTCCCCGGAACGATCGAGGCGGCTATCGATACGGACGGCGATGGCCGGCCGGATGTCCTGTCGATGCAGTTTTGCTGCAAGAATCCGTCGAGCGCCGACAAATGCGAGTACACCTGCGGCGCCTATTGGCAGCGTAGTGGCGGTGTCTGGCGGAAGTGCCAGTCTTCGAACCCGGCGTAGCGCCGCCCGTCACTCCGCGTCCGTAATTTCCACCCAGACCGGGGTGTGGTCGGAGGCTTTTTCCTTGCCGCGCGGGGTCTTGTCGATCTCGCAGGCGACCAGCCGGTCGGCGGCTTGCGGCGACAGCAGGAAATGGTCGATGCGCAGGCCTTCGTCGCGGTTCCAGCGGCCGCGCTGGTAATCCCAGTAGGAATAGCCGATCTCGCTGTGCAGCGCGCGCCACGCCTCGGTCAGGCCGAGGTTGATCATGGTGCGGAAGCGGCTGCGCGTTTGCGGCAGGCAGAGCGCGTCGTCGGCGAAGCCCTCGGGATCGTAGGTGTCTTCGTCGCCGGGGCAGCAATTGTAGTCGCCACCGAGCGCCACCGGCATTTCGGTCGGCAGCAGCGTGTCGCGGATATGCGCGATCAGCCGGTCCATCCAGGCGAGCTTGTAGGGATACTTGTCGCTGTCCACCGGATTGCCGTTCGGCAGATAGAGGCCGCAGACGCGGACGCCCTTGACCGTCGCTTCGATATAGCGCGCCTGATCATCGTCCGGATCGCCGGGCAGGCCGGTGGTGATGTCTTCCATCGGATGCTTCGAGAGGATGGCGACGCCGTTGTAGCTCTTCTGGCCGTGCACCGCGATGTCGTAGCCGAGCGCCTGGATTTCCAGTGCCGGGAAGCTGTCGCTTTCGGTCTTGATCTCCTGCAGCAACGCCACGTCCGGCTGCGCCTCTTCGAGCCATTCGAGCACGCGCGGCAGCCGCGCCTTGACGGAGTTCACGTTGAAGGTCGCGATTTTCATGACGTCATGCCTACAGGATATTGCCGTCGGAGTTGCCCATGTCGCGCTGCGCCGCCCCGGCGCTCGCACGGATGCTGTTCAGCAACGTGTAATGATCCGGCAGCTTCTTGACCAGCATGCCTTTCAAATCGCCCAGCCACTTTTGATAGCCGTTCCAATCTCCGCGTGTCACCAGATGCGATGCCCCAAACGACGCATTGTCGAAGTATCCCTTGCCGAACAGCACGATAACATAGGTCAGGTAACTGAACAGATGGCCCCGCTCCATCTCCTCGCCGCCGGGCAGGGCGTGGCGAAAGACGTCGAGATCTTCCTGCAGCCCGTCGGGGACCTGCAGGTCGTTGCTCGCCGCCCGCCAGTAGGGCGTATCGTCCCGGTTCGACGTGCAGTAATGCAGCACGATGAAATCGCGAATTTCGTAGTTCAACTCCTGCATCCGCTTGTTGAAACGGTTTTGCAGCGCCGGGCTGTAGCTCTTGTCCGGGAAATAGTCGGTCAGCCATTGCAGCGCCATGTCGATCATGAAAATGGCGGTCGATTCCAGCGGTTCGATGAAGCCGCTCGACAGGCCGATGGCGATGCAGTTCTTCTCCCAGACCTTCTTGGAGCGGCCGACGCGCATGCCGATGGCGCGCGGTTCGGCGTTCTTCCCCTCGGGTCCGAGGTGCTTCAGGAATTCCTCCGTCGCCTCGTCGTCGCTGCGGAACTTGCTCGAAAACACGTATCCGGTGCCGATGCGGGAATAGAGCGGCACCCGCCAGGACCAGCCGGCGCCGAGCGCGGTGCTGGTCGTTACGGGCTCCAGCTTGGTGGGATCCTGATGCGGCAGCTGAACCGCCAGCGCCCGGTCGTTCAGCAGATATTTGTCGTAGGATTCGAATTCGACGCCAAGCGCCTGCTGGATAATCACGCCGCGGAAGCCGGTGCAATCGATCACCAGCTCGACCGGGTGCCGTCCGCCTTCCTTCAGCTGCAAGGAATCCACGAAACCTTGCTCGTCGAGTTGAACCTCGACCACATCGTCGCGGATATGCTCGACACCGCAGGCGGTCCCGATTTCCATCAGGAATTGCGCGAATAGACCCGCATCCAGGTGATAGGCGTAGTTGACCGTCCGTTCGTAGCTGCCCTTGTCGATCAACCGGGGACCGCGGTAGTTGTCGATCAAGTCGCCCATCGGCGACTGGTATTCCCCGTAGTGCGTCCGGTCGCCTTCCGCCCCGAACTTGTGGAAATGATAGGCGGGATTGAAGCCCCAGATGTCGTCGCCGATGCCGTCGAACGGGTTGATGTAGCTCAGCGGTTTGCCGGTTTTCGGGTCCTTGTCCCAATGCCTGAAGCGCACGGCCAATTTGAATGAGGCGTTACACCGCGTGATGAATTCCGCTTCATCGATACCGAGATATTGCAGCCATTGCATCATCGACGGCACGGTGGCCTCGCCGACACCGACCGTCTTTACGTTGGGGGATTCAATGAGCGTGATCTTGATCGGCGGCGTCTGCGACCGGCGGTTCAAATGCACCCCGAGATAGACCGCCGACATCCAGCCCGCCGTGCCGCCGCCGACGACGGTGATGTGTCGAATGGGGTCGCTCATCGCCCGGTGTCCTCGCGCAATCCTGGGGTTTGTATCGGCTGTACCGGGGACCCTAGCAAACTATGCCGCCGATTGCGCGCCCCGTACCAGCCGGCCGGGTAACGCCCCGGTCGCTTCGCCGTGCCGCTGAACCGGGACGCCGGCGACCACCGTCGCCTCGTACCCTTCGGTCTTCTGGATCAGCCGCCGCCCGCCGCTCGGCAGATCGTAGGCGACCTCCGGGCTGGTAAGCCGCAGCCGGTCGTAATCCATCACGTTGATGTCCGCCTTGAAGCCGGTTTTGAGCAGGCCGCGGTCCCGCAGTCCGATGCTTTCCGCATTATCGCGCGTCAGCCGCTTGATCGCCCAGGGCAGGGGAACCTTCCTGCCGCGGGTCCGGTCGCGGGTCCAGTGGGTCAGCATGTAGCTGATGGCGCTGGCGTCGCAGAGCACGCCCACATGGGCGCCGCCGTCGCCGAGCCCGACCAGCGTGTTCGGATGGCGCATCATGTCGTGCACCGTATCGAGATTGAAGTAGGAATAGTTGCTGAGCGGACGGTAGAGGATCGTCTTGCCGTCGTTTTCCAGCAGCAGGTCGTAAGTGAATTCCGCCGGGTCGCGCCCCGCGCGCTCGGCCATCGCGGCAACGCTCTGTTCCGGCGCCGGCTCGTAGTTGGGCGGGTCGCCCAAGGGAAAGATGCGGTCCCAGCGATTGACGCGGTAGGCGAGTTTCGCCTTCGGATTGGTTTCCGAGATGAGCTGGGCGCGGAAATCGGGTTGGCGCAGGATTTTCAGTTTTTCGTCATGAGGTAGGTCGGCGATCTTCGTCCAGCTTGGCCGGTTGACGAACGGGTTCTGCGAAATCTCGAAGCCCAGTAGCACGCCGGTCGGGCGGGTCAGCACCTGGCCCACCATCTTCGCGCCTTCATCATTGGCTTTCGAAATATCGGCCATGATGCCGCGCCACCATTCCGGATTGGCGTCGCGCTGCAGGATGGTAATCGAAAGCGGCCGACCGGAGCGTTCGGCGAGGCGCCGCAGCATGGCGAATTCGGCGTCCGAATCGTCGAAGTCGGAGATGACCTGCATCCAACCGGCGCCGGTCTCGCGGATCGCATCGGCGATCGTGGCCAACTCGTCTTCCTCCGCCTGCAAGGTGGGAATAGGCTCGCCCGCCAAAGTCTGGTGGTTGAGGGTGCGCGAGGTCGAAAAGCCGAGCGCGCCCGCCTTGATCCCGGCTGCGGCAAGGGCCGCCATTTTCGCGCTGTCTTCCGGTGTTGCCGGTTCGCGGTCGACGCCGCGCTGGCCCATGACATAGACCCGGAGCGCCGCGTGGGGGACCTGCGCCGCGACGTCCAGGTCGTAGTGCCGGACCGCCAGCGTATCCAGATAGTCTTCGAATGTTTCCCAATTCCATGGCAAGCCTTCGGTCAGCACGACCTCGGGGATGTCCTCGACGCCTTCCATCAGCTTCACCAGCTTGTCGCGCTGGTGGGGCAGGCAGGGGGCGAAACCGACGCCGCAATTGCCCATCATCACGGTGGTGACGCCGTTCCAGGAAGACGGCGTGATCGTGTTGCTCCAGGTCACTTGCGCATCGTAATGGGTGTGGAGGTCGATGAATCCCGGGGTGACGACCTTGTCGCGGGCATCGATCTCTTCGGCGCCCTTGGGCAGGTCCTTGCCGATCGCGGCTATGCGGTCGCCATCGACGGCAAGGTCGGCTTCGTAGGGATCGCCGCCGGACCCATCGATAATGGTTCCGCCGCGAATGACGAGCGAGGCCGTTTCAGTCATTTTCCGGGTGTCCTCCTGGATCGGGGAAAGCGTCGTGTTCTTCCGATGGGCAGTGCCGCTGAACCGGCTGTTCTCGGTTGCGATACCGGTGCGGGCAGCCACCACAAGCATTGGCCAAATACCCCTGTTTGGCAAGGGCGGGCTATTGCCGAAATGCCGCTTTCAACCAGCGTCAATGCGATCTTGGAAGGGGGGCGCGCCGGAAAACTCGGCGATGGGCGCTAGACGGAAAAGGAGGCGCCGCAGCCGCAGGACGAGGTGGCGTTCGGGTTATTGACCTGAAAGGCCGCGCCGATCAGGTCCTCGACGAAGTCCAGTTGCGAGCCGGCGAGCAGGTCGAGCGAGACGTCGTCCACCACGACGACGACCGGGCCCTGCTCGAACAAATGGTCGTCCGAACCGGTCTGGTCGTCGAACTTAAAGCCGTATTGGTAGCCGGAGCAGCCGCCGCCGGACACGGTGACCCGCAGCATGGCGCCGGACGGCTCGTCCTCGAGCAGCTTGGCGATTCGCTTGGTGGCGTTCTCGCTGACCACAAAGGTGCGTTCGCCGGCTGGTTTCTCGGTTGCGAAGATGTCTGACATGGCCTGATTTTACCCTTAATCCCGTGGAAGTTACATAGAAATTAATCGGCCGGTTTCAATGCCGGCCGGGCCGGGAATAGGGGCGTTGCCTTGCCGCGCAGGGGTCGATAGGTTCCGGCCATGGCCCATGCGCCCTATGCCAGTAATCCGGCGGCAAGCCGCGGCCGCCTGTACCGCGAGCCGGAGAGCCCGACGCGGAGTTGTTTTCAGCGGGACCGCGATCGCATCGTCCATTCCACCGCCTTCCGCCGGCTCATGCACAAGACCCAGGTCTTCATCTCGCCCGGCGGCGATCATTTCCGAACACGCCTGACCCATAGCCTGGAAGTCGCCCAGATCGCCCGTGGATTGGCCCGGGCGCTGGCGTTGAACGAAGACTTGGCGGAAGCGCTGGCGCTGGCGCACGACTTCGGCCACACCCCCTTCGGCCATGCGGGCGAGGAAGCGCTCGACGCGGTGATGCAGCCCTATGGCGGATTCGATCACAATGATCAGGCGCTGCGTATCCTGGTGCGGCTGGAGCAGCGCTATGCCGATTTCGACGGGCTGAACCTGACCTGGGAAACCCTGGAAGGGCTGGTCAAGCACAACGGGCCGTTAACCGGCCCCCACGGTGCGGATCATCCGCTGACCCAAACGGTCGCGGAATACACCCGGGCGCACGATCTGGCGCTCGACAGCTACCCCGGTCCCGAGGCGCAGCTCGCCGCGCTGGCCGATGATATCGCCTACGACAATCACGACGTGGATGACGGTCTGCGCGCCGGCGCGTTCACCGTGGAGCAGCTCGAAGCGGTACCCCATGTATCCGAGGCCTTCGAATTGGTGCGTACGCGGTATCCGGAGATCGAGCCGCACCGGCTGATCCACGAATCGGTGCGCCGGCTGATCGACGGCATGGTCGGCGATGTCATCGAAGAGACGAACCGCCGGCTGGATCGGGCCAAACCGGCGGATGTGGACGCGCTGCGGGCGCTGGATCAGCCGGTCGTTGCGTTCTCCTCCGGGATGGTTCAAAAGGACCGCGCCATCAAGAAATTTCTGAATGAGAACATGTATCGTCATCCCAAAGTGGTCCATGAAACCGACCGGGCGCGGGGTATGGTCAAGGACCTGTTCGAGACCTTCATGGCGGCGCCATCCGAATTGCCGGAGGAATGGCGGCTGCAACTCCGCGAAAGCGGCGAGGCGGAGCGGGCGCGGGTGATTGCCGACTATATCGCCGGCATGACCGACCGCTATGCCCAGCGCGCCCATGCCCGGCTGATGGGTGTGCCGGAGGGCGGCGCATGAACCTGTTTCGGCAAATGCGGGACGAGGTGGCGCGCCTGATCGAGGTGCTGGCCGAGGAAGGCTCGATTCCCGCCGGTCTCGATACCAGACGGATTTCGGTGGAACCGCCGCGCGACCCGGCACATGGCGACATGGCGACCAATGCGGCGATGGTGCTGGCCAAACCCGCGGCGATGAAGCCGCGCGATCTGGCGGCGTTGCTGGTGGATCGGCTTGGCCAATCTCCCGGTGTACGAGAG
>JAOTYV010000376.1 GCA_029861675.1 Alphaproteobacteria bacterium | reverse complement strand
CGCGTCATGATGCCCGCGATGCCGCACATCAGTGCTTTACCTTCTCAAAGAACTCACGGTACTGCGTGACGACCGCGGCTTCCGTGAAGCCGTTCTCGTAAGCGATGTGCCCGCCCGCTACCAAAGTTGCCGCCAAATCCGGTGCATGCGTTACCCGCGTTATGGCTTTCGCCAGGGCGTCCGCATCCTCGATCGGCACGAGCAACCCGTTCTCGCCATCGGCGATCAGGGCGGCGGGTCCTTGCGCCGCGGCGGCGATCACCGGCCGGTTGTGTGCCCAAGATTCGATCACGACATTTCCAAACGGCTCGTGTCTCGAGGGGCATACAAGCATATTTGCCGCCGCGAACAGGGCAGGAATATCGGTGCGCCATCCCAGGAACCGTACGCGCGCGGCGATGCCAAGCCGCTCCGCATCCTGCCGCAGGCTTTGCTTCAACGGGCCGTCGCCGGCGAGCCACAGGAAGGCGTTCGGAACCTGCGCCAGCGCGTCGAGCAGGATCTCAAATCCTTTGTTGCGATGAAGACGGCCCAGCGCGAGCAGCAGCGGCGCATCCGCGGGTGTGTCGAGACTGGCGCGGTCGATGGGCTGCGCCGGCGTGGCGTCGACGAAATTCGGGAGGTGCCAGGCTTTTTCTTGCGGCCATCCCTGACGGATCAGGTAGTCCCGGATGTCGCGGGTATTGCCGATCAGATGGTCGCAATGCCGGTAATTTTTCAAATCGTAATATCCGCCCAGCCGTGCCGCCAGCACATGACCATTCGTGCCGCAGAATTTTGCCGCGCGGCTCATCCAGGCGAGTTGAATTTGCGGTTGATAGCGCGCCGTTTCACGCCGCAACGCGCGTTTCGTGACAAGATCGAAGGCGCCGCCGAAGGGGAGTTCGATGGGCGCGACACCGCTTTGCTCAAGGAGCCGCTTCCGCGCCGCGTTGCGGCGAATGACGACTGCCTGTTCCACGCCGGCGCGTGAGAGTGCCGGGACGAGGCGTTCGAAAAACGCCTCGGCGCCGCCGCGATCCGCGCCCGCCATCACTTGCATGACCCGGGTCACTCGTCCTCCAACCTGGCTTTTAAGTAGGAGAGCATGGGATAGAGGCCGGCGAACAGGGCAATCAAAAAACCGTAATGCCCTTCGCGGTATCCCTTGCGGCCGACGTAGCATTTGTAAAATCGCGAAAAAATCCGTCGCAGGTTATGTCCGAAACTGCCGATGTCACCGGATTGCCGCAGGTCGATCGCCCGGGCGGTCGTGTACCGGTCAAGCCGCTGTATCATGTCCGAGATATTCCGGTCGACATAGTGCACCATGCGGTTCTGCAAACGTCCCTGGGGGTCTTTCAACTCAAGCTGCGGATGAATGCGCTGACCGCCCCAGCGTTTGAAACCCTTGCGGAAAAATCGAGGCGCGGCGCTTACCCCCCAAGCGGCGCCCCATCCGTACCGGACACGGCGTTCTCCCACATAATTATCGAACGGCACCAGGAAATACCCGTCGGTGCAATTTTCCAGGGTTTCGCGAATTTCGGCCGCCAGCGACGCCGGCACGCGCTCGTCCGCATCCACCTCCAGGATCCAATCGCCGGTGCATGCGTCGATCCCGGCGTTGCGCCGCTCGCCTTCGATATCCCAACTGCCTTCGATCAGCTTGTCGGTGACGGTTTCCGCGATGGCGCGCGAGCCGTCGGTGGTTTTGTCCAGTACGACGACCACCTCGTCGGCGAAGGCCAGGGTGGCGAGACATTCGGCGAGCTGCGCTTCTTCATTATGGGCGACCACGAGGGCGGAAAGCCGGTGACTCTGTGCTGTCATGCCGCTCTACCGCATTGCGTCCACAATGACCGTGCCGCTGTTTCCACCTGCTCGATGCTCAAGCCGTCCATCAACGTGTCCGTGGTGCGATGATCGTAATCCGGCGCGCCGGTCAATTCATCGAAGGATTCGGGCGTGCGGATCGTCGCCGTGTGCCGCCCCCAGGGCGCATAGTGCTCGTTTCTGCTCGGTCCGAACAACCCCAGCGTCGGCACCTCGCAGGCGGCCGCCATATGCATCAACCCGGAATCGTTGCCGATGAAGAGAGCGCAATGACGGAGGCAGGCCGCGACGGTCGGCAGGTCGATCTTGCCAATCGTATCGATAACGCGGTCCGCCGGCAGCGCGGAAAGAACAGGTGCCGCCTGCTGGCGTTCGTGTGCACTGGCGAACACCGCGATCCGCGCGCCGGGTAACGGACCCTCCGTCCCGGTCAGGCGCACCGCCAGATCGGCGAACCGTTCGGCACGCCATTGCTTGCCGCGCCAGTTTGCCGCCGGCGCGAACGCCAGCACGGGCGATCCTGCCGGGAAAAGGCGCTTTGCGGCTTCCTGATGCCGCGCGTTGGTCCAAAGCGTTGGCGACGGTGGGTCGTCGCGCTGTCCCAATGTCGCGCCCAACAATTCGATCCGATGGATCGCGCCATCGAGTTTCGGCACTCGATAACGCTTGTCGGCAAACAGCAGCCAGGCGATGGCGGATCGGCGCAGGTCGACGACGATGTCCCATCGCGTACCGACGCAGCGCCGCCATAGATCGAACCAGTGTCGCTCCAGGCCGCTTTTTTCCATGGCGATCAATTCTTCGACATTCGGAACCGCTTCAAACAGCGAAAGGGCCGCCGGACCGGCGGCGATCGTGTACCGCGCATTCGGGTAGTGGCCGATCAGATGGGACAGGAGCCCGGTTGACAGCACTGCATCCCCGACGCGTGTCGCGGTTATGAACAGGATTCTCATTGCTGTGGGCTTTGAATGCCTCCGACCGCGCGTTATACGTGGCGGGACTGGCCTTGCCAAGACGTGTTGCGCGGCGCCAGGCAGAAGGACGTCATGATGCGGGAGAGCGGAAGATGAGCGAAGCGACGTATGTCATGTTGCCGGAGCGTGGGCTCGTCACCGTGGCGGGCGAGGACCGGGCCGAATTTCTGCAAGGGCTCATTTCCAACGATATCACCCATATCGGTCCGGCGCGGGTGATTTGGGCGGCGCTGCTGACGCCGCAGGGAAAATACCTGCACGATTTCTTTGTGACCGAGATGAATGGCACGATCTATCTCGACTGCGAGGCGGATCGGCTGATGGATCTCGGTCAACGTCTCAGCCGTTACAAACTCCGGGCTCGCGTTGATCTTGGAATGGCCAAGGATTTTATCGTCGCCGTCATGCCCGGGACGATCGCGCTCGGCCGTCTCGGCTTGTCCGACGAGGCGGGCGCGGCGGCGGCGTTCGGCGGTGGCATCGTCTACGCCGATCCCCGATTGGCGCAGGCCGGTGCGCGCGCGATCCTGCCGAAGGCGGGGGGTGAAGCCGCCCTGCGGGATGCGGGCTTTACGGCCGGCGATCGCGACGAATACGACACGCTGCGGCTCGCGCTTGGCCTGTCCGACGGCAGCCGCGATTTGATCGTGGAGAAATCCATATTGCTTGAAAGCAATTTCGACGAATTGCATGGCGTCGATTGGGATAAGGGATGCTACATGGGCCAGGAGCTGACGGCGCGCACCAAGTATCGGGGTCTGATCAAGAAACGCCTCATGCCGGTCGATATCGATGGCGAGATTCCGCCGCCGGGTACGCCGGTGACGCTGGCTGGCAAGGATGTGGGGGAACTTCGGAGCGCCCGCGATGGCAAGGGGCTGGCCTTGCTGCGCTTGGAACAGGTCGAGCGGGTGTTGGCGGGTGACGGGGAATTTGTCAGCGGCGGCGCCCGGCTCACGCCCCGCAAGCCCGATTGGGCGGCCTATTGATACGAATCATGACCACGGCCGCGCGCTAGGTCACCGACTCATAAGTTCGCAGCCAAATCCGCAATGAGGCGAGTTGGACGGATGCGAGGTAGTTGTCGTCTCTTTTGTCGTATCGTGTTGCGACAGCGCGGAAATGTTTGAGTTTGTTGAA
>JAOTYV010000375.1 GCA_029861675.1 Alphaproteobacteria bacterium | reverse complement strand
CAACTGCGATAGAAGTTAAAATGCTCTTAACGCCCGTCGAAATCGGACGGCGTCCTACCCGCCGCCAGGACGGGTCACCCATTCATGGTCGTAATATGGGACCGGATAATCCGGTGAAGCGGGCGCAACCCCCACTCTGCGGCCAGCAGGTCCGGAAGAGACCATGCCCCGCTATATCCTCGTCCCGGTGCCGGGCGGCTGCCCCAAAGGCGACGCCGCCCGTCCAAAAAAGACTCAATCGAGCAGCTTAAGATCGTCGGCGGCGGTTTTGCCGTCACGTCCCGGCGACATTTCGAATTCGAGTTTCTGACCCTCGTTGAGAGTCGAAATGCCGGCGCGCTCCAGTGCGGAAATGTGCACAAAGACGTCGCGGCCGCCATCTTCGGGTTCGATAAACCCGTACCCCTTAACGGCGTTGAACCATTTTACGGTCCCTTTTGCCATGATGGATTCCCTTCTCGCGGTTACTGCCGGCCGACAACACAGGACGCCCAGCCGATGAAAACGAGCAAACTGTGTCGTAAGGCAAACAGGTCAGGCGCGTGAACGTCATTCCATCACGGGGTGATAACGAGACGTGGTCGCGACCAAACGAATTGCGAGCGGACATCGTAGAGCTCGTTCAATTACGATGATCCTTCCGGACAAATAAATCAAGTCCACGAAAGGTATAGCTCAAAATTTGCCAGGAACGGCGGTGCTTAGTCGCGCAGGCGGCCGCCGGTTCGCTGCTCCACATTCTGGCGGATTTTCGCGGCGACGGCATCGATTTCAGCATCGGTCAGCGTGCTTGAAATGGGCTGAAGGGTTACCGAGAAAGCGACCGATTTGACCCCGTCGCCGAGCGCCGCGCCCTCGAACACGTCGAACACGGCAACATCCGTGATCAAGGATTTTTCTGCGCTGCGCGCGGCCCGCACCAAATCGTCCGACGGCACGTCGTTCGCAACCAGGAACGCGAAATCGCGCGTAACCGGCTGAAACGGCGAGGCCTTCAAGGCGGGACGGGTTCGCCCGGCCTTGCCTTTCGGCGTCGGCACGTGATCGACGAACACTTCGCAACCCGATGCCGGCCCGGCGACATCCATTGCGCGCAGCACGCGGGGATGAATTTCACCGAAATAGGCCATGACATTCGACCCCAACCGCAAGACGCCCGATCGGCCGGGGTGATAGTGACCCGGCGCATCGCGGGTGATTTGCAGCTTGTCGACCGGCGCGCCGCACGCGCCCAGCACCGCCAACGCATCCGCCTTCGCGTCGAATGCATCGACATTCCGGGGCGGCTGATCCCAGTGACGGTCGCCCGTGCGGCCGTGGCGCAGCCCTGCCGCGACCCGATCCTGTCCATCGGGGGTGTCGTCGCGCCAGGCCGGGCCGACTTCGAAGAGACCGAGGTCCGAATACCCCCGATCCCCATTGCGTTGCGCCGCGGCAAGCAAATTGCCGAGAACGGACGGGCGCATCGCATCGAGATCGGCGCTGATCGGATTCGCCAGATGCAGAATTCCATCCTCCGCGCCGAACAGGACGGCCTGCGCCGATGACATGAACGACCAGGTGACCGCCTCCACCAGGCCGCGCCCCGCGAGCACGCGCTTCGCGAGCGCCGCCCGGCGCTGGCTTACATCGAGAACCGCCGGCGGCAGATTGCTTTCCCGCGGCAGCGGCACCGCGGCAATTCGGTCGAAACCATGGATCCGCAGCACCTCTTCGATGAGGCAGTGTTCGCCTTCGATATCCGGCCGCCACGAGGGAACCTCCACCGCGATCGTTTTGCCCGTCGCCTTGGTCTGAAAACCGAGACGGTCGAGGATGCCGCGCGCTTCCTTGGCGGGAATGTCGGCGCCGCCAAATCCGGCAAGCCGCTCGGTGCGCAGGCTCGCGCCGCGGTCGAGCGGCGGCATCGTGCCGGCGGTGGTCAGCTCGCTGGCCTCGCCGCCGCACAGTTCGAGAATCATCCGGGCGGCGACTTCGGCGCCCCAGTTTGCGGATTGCGGATCGACATGCCGTTCGAACCGGTATCGCGCATCGGATTCGATGCCGAGCTTGCGGCCCGTCGCCGCCGTGCGGATCGGATCGAACTGCGCCACTTCGAGAAACAGGGACGTGGTCTCCTCGGTGCAGCCCGACTCCTCGCCGCCCATGATACCGCCGATCGCGCGCACCGCCTTGGCGTCGGCGATCACGGTCATGCCGTCCTCGAGCGTGTAACTGCGGCCGTCCAGCGCGTCCATGGTCTCGCCGGGCCGCGCGAAGCGCATGGTCAGGTCGCCGGCGATCTTGTCCACATCGAAGACGTGCAACGGGCGGCCGAGATCGAAGGTGATGTAATTGGTGATATCGACCAGCGCGGATATCGGTCGAAGGCCGATCGCCTTGAGCCGATCCTGCAGCCAGCGCGGGCTGGGGCCGTTCTTGATGCCCCTGAAGCTGCGTCCGACCACCAGCGGGCAGGCGTCGCCGGCGTCCTCCGGGAGATCGCGCCGCCATTGAACCGGGCTTTTGAACGTGCCTGGAACGGTGGCTGTATCGAACGGTTTCAGCGTGCCGACGCCGGCGGCGGCAAGGTCGCGCGCGATCCCGTGGACGCCAAGACAGTCGCCCCGGTTGGGCGTAATCGCCAACTCGACCACCGGGTCGTCCAGCCCCATGATTTCGGCGAAGGGCGCACCGACAACCGCATCTTCGGGTAACTCGATGATCCCCGCATGCTCGTCGGACAGGCCGATCTCGCGTTCCGACAGCAGCATGCCGTTCGATTCGACCCCACGAATCTTGGTTTTCTTGAGATCGATGCCGGTCCCCGGAATGTGCGCGCCGGACGGGGCAAACACCCCTTTCAGGCCGGCCCGCGCATTGGGCGCGCCGCAGACGACCTGTACCGTGCCGTCGCCGGTATCGACCATGCAGACCTGCAGCCGGTCGGCATCCGGATGCCGTTCCGCCGAAATCACTTCGCCGACCCGGAACGCCGCGAACGCGGCCGCGGTATCCTCGATCGCCTCGACCTCGAGGCCGAGCATCGTCAAACGCTCGGCGATTTCAGCCAGCGGTGCATCGGTCTCCAGGTGATCCTTCAGCCAGGACAGGGTGAACTTCATGGCCCCAGCCCCCGCAGCAACGACGGCGTCTCGAGCGAGAGAAAACCGTAGTGGCGCAACCACCGCAGATCGCTTTCGAAGAATGTCCGCAGATCGGGAATGCCGTATTTCAGCATCGCCAGGCGCTCGATCCCCATGCCGAACGCGAAGCCCTGATATTCCGCCGAATCGATGCCGCAAGCGTTCAGCACATTGGGATGGACCATGCCGCAGCCGAGGATTTCGAGCCAGTCGTCGCCGGCGCCGATCTTCAACGTGCCGCCGTCGCGGGAGCAGCCGATATCCACTTCGGCGGACGGTTCGGTGAACGGGAAAAAGCTCGGCCGGAATCGCAGCGGCAGATCGGGCACCTCGAAATAGGCGCTGCAGAAATCCATCAGACACCCTTTGAGATGACCGAAATGGACCGACTTGTCGATCACCAGCCCCTCGACTTGATGAAACATCGGCGTATGGGTGATATCCGAATCACAACGGTAGGTGCGGCCCGGCGCGATCACACGGATCGGCGGCTCGGTATTTTCCATGGTGCGGATTTGCACCGGCGACGTATGGGTGCGCAGCACCATGCGGCTGCCATCGGGTTTTTCCGGCAGGTAGAATGTGTCGTGCATTTGCCGCGCCGGATGTTCCGGCGGGATATTGAGCGCGGTGAAATTGTGGAAATCGTCTTCGATATCCGGCCCTTCCGCCACCGTGAAGCCCATCTCGCCGAGGATGGCGATCACCTCGTCGACCGTCTGGCTGATCGGATGCAGAAGTCCTTGCCGCTCGGGCCGAACCGGCAGCGTGACGTCAAGCATCTCGCCGGTAAGGCTGGCTTCGAGCGACGCCG
>JAOTYV010000099.1 GCA_029861675.1 Alphaproteobacteria bacterium | reverse complement strand
AGCGATAGCTCGGGCATGGCGAGCGGTTAGCTCCCAAATTTCAAGATTGTCGGCGCCGTGGAACGGCCGGGGTCAGCCGCGGCAGAGCGCCGCGATATCGCGCAGGCTGTCCCGCTGATCCAGCCGGCCGACCGCCTCGACCACCGCTTCGGCCTTGTTGGCGCCGATGACCGGGTCGGCCATGTCACGGAACTTGGCCGACAGGCGCAGCCACTGCCGTTCCTGATCCTCTTCCGCGACACTGACATCCTTCATTTGGCGCAGCACGAGCCCGTCCTGTGTCGAGACGACAACCTCCGAATTGGCGTGTTCCCATTTCGATTCCGGGGTCACTCTGGTCTTGTCACGCAAGGCCACCACGGTATCGTCCCGGCAAATTTGTTCGTTGTAATTAGCGGTGTTGCCGGTGTTTTCGCCAGCCAATGCCATCGCCGTCGTGACCCGTAAGCTGAACTTGGCCTCAAGACCTGTTGCCGGCTCCAGGATGTTGCACATCTTGAGATAGCTTTCGGGCACGCGCACTTCGATTTTCTCGATACGTTCCGGCGTCAAATTGTGCTGTTCCCGGAGCGCCAGCGCCGCTTCGATCGAGGCGTGCGTGCCGTAACAGGCGGCGTGATACTTGAACAGGATGCCGCGCGCATGGAAGGTCTCGCCGAGCCCGTCCAGCGCGAGATCGGGCTGGAATTGCTCGGTCTGGGTATCGCCAAATCCCTGGACGCATTCGAGGATTTCCGGATTGCTGCTGAATCCGCGCTTGGCCAGCAGCGCGGCCCGCAGCCCGTTAGCCGCCGCCTTGCCCGCATGCAAGGGTTTACACATGGTGCCGAAATTGCTCTTGAGGCCCGCCGCCTGCGTGCCCGCAATACCGTAAGCGGTGACGCATTGGTCGACATCGAGGCCGAGCATGTGGGCCGCCGCCGCCACCGCGCCGAAGGTTCCGACCGTCCCGGTCGTATGCCAGCCCTTCTGATAGTGGCTTTCGCCCATCGTCGCACCGATGCGGCATTCCGCCTCGACGCCCGCGATGAACGCGGTGATGAAATCACGCCCACCTTGATCGTCACGCTCCGCCAGCGCCAAAATCGCCGGCACCACGGGCACCGTCGGATGACCCGGCATGATCAGGTTGACGTCGTCATAGTCGAGCGCATGAGACGCCGACCCGTTCAGCAGCGCGGCCTGCGTCAGGGACGTCATGAAGGCGCCGCCAATGACCGTCGCTTGCTCGCGTCCGCCTTCATCCTTGGCCTCGGCCTGCAGGATCCGGCTCAAATCCTCATCCGCGCCCGCAAGGGTCACGCCCAGCCAATCGATCAGACAGCTCTTGGCGATGGCGACGACATCCTTGGGCAGCCGGTCGAAGGTCAGCGACGCGCTGTTTTCCGCGATCTTTCGGGTGAGTCCGGCGGCGTCGGGTCGGTCAAAGGCGGGTTGGGCCATGGTCAGATCCCCATTTCTGCAATTCATCGAATGTCGGACGATATCGGCGGTCCCAAAACTGACACAAAGCGGGCTCTCTTGTCGAGACGGGGACGGCGGGCCCGCAGCCCAATTAATCAAGATTTAAGGCGTGGTCGATAGAGTTACCCCCGGAAAGACCATGGTTATTCGCGGCTGAGACGTGCCGGGATCCGAGGCGCTTATTGGCGATCCGCCGAAAAGTCTCTGCCCTCAGCCTGTTGGGGAACGACATGCGCGAAACGGAACTACTTGACGGTTTGACCACCGCACTGTCGGCGAGCCCCGAAAACCTGCAGCTTCGTCTGTCGGTCATCCGGTTGGCGGTCGACGCCGGCAAAATCGACCTATTGAAGGAAACAACCGCCCCCTTGAACGGCGACGCGTTACCGGAATCGGCGGATCGGCAGATCGTGGCGACCGCCCTGCTCGCCGCAGAGGAACCGCAACGGGCGCTCGACCATCTCACCTCCGAGGAGGCTGCCGAGCGGGTCTTGCGCGCGCGTGCCCTGCTCATGCTTGGCCATGAGAAAGAAGCGCAAACCGAATACGCAGCCGCGATCCGCGACAACCCGGCGCTGGAGGACCAATCGCTGGCCGCCCAGCTTGCCGCCGTCACAATCACCGCGGACAACGACGACCGGCCGCGCCTGCGCGTAATTTCCAACGACGATACCGATGACGACGAATTGGTCAGGATGCTCGCCCCGGCCGAGGATCCGGTCACGTTCGCGAATGTGCGCGGCCTCGACCAGGTAAAGGACGAAATCCGCCGCAAGATAATTCTGCCGTATCAAAAGCCATCGCTGTTCAAACGCTTCCGCAAACGCATCGGCGGCGGCATCCTGCTATACGGCCCGCCGGGATGCGGCAAGACGTTGCTGGCCCGCGCCACCGCCGGCGAGTGCAACGCGCAGTTCTTCAACATCATGATTTCCGACATCCTCGATATGTATATCGGCGAATCCGAACGGAAGTTGCACGCGCTCTTCGAAACGGTCCGGCAGAACGCGCCCGCGGTACTGTTCTTCGACGAAATCGAGGCAGTTGGCGCGAAACGGGAGTACAGCCGGGAAGGCGCGGCGGCAAAGGTCGTGAGCCAATTCCTGTCCGAAATGGACGGATTCGCGCAAGATAACGAAGGCGTCCTGATCCTCGGTGCAACCAACATTCCCTGGGCGCTCGACCCGGCCTTCCGCCGGCCGGGCCGGTTCGACCGAATTTTCTTCGTGCCGCCGCCGGACCGCGACGGACGGGACGCAATTCTGCGGCTCGAACTCGAGGACCGTCCGGTCAAACAGCCGATCGACACCGCCTTTGTCGCCAAACACAGCGGCGGATTTTCCGGAGCGGATTTGAAAAATATCGTAGAAACCGCCAGCGATTTCGCCATCGAAGCGTCATTGGAAAGAGGCGACGAAGTACCGATCGACACCGGCCATCTCAAAGAAGCCCTTAACATGGCCTCCGAAACCACGACCGAATGGCTCACCACCGCCAAGAACTACGCGCGCTATGCCAATGATGGCGGGCAATACAACGCCGTGCTCGAATTTCTGCGAAAACACGGCAAATAAGTTGACTCAA
Organism: Alphaproteobacteria bacterium; assembly: GCA_029861675.1. Next base: position 11,558 of record JAOTYV010000099.1, on the reverse strand, counting down.
TCGGGGTGGATTTGCCCCGGCTCGCGAAAGATCCCATGCCATGCCGTGGAACCGCGCCGCCCGATACCTCGATCAAGCCCGGATGCGACGGAGCGTCGGTGAACACAAAAGCGCCGAAGATATGGTCCGCAAGGCACTGTCCATTGCGCCGGAATTGCCCGAGGCACATGCCATGATGGCCCTGGTGCTGTGCGATCAAGAAATGAAACGCGACGCCGGAGCAGCCATTGCCACAGCGCTCGAGTATGATCCCAATGACCCTTTCGTGCGCTACGTCGCGGGCCTCGTGGCGCTGAAGCGGAGAGATTTCCTAAATTCCAAAGCGCATTTCGAAGCAGCACTCGCACTGGACCAGGATGACCCGATTCATTACGTCGGGCTGGCGACGGTGTACTGGAATATGGACAAGGACAAAAAGGCCCACGATCTGATCGATCAGGCCCGCGCGATCGATCCGGAAAACCTCTGCGTCGCCATCCTGCGAACCGAACTGTTACTCGAACAGGGCCGCATCAAGGAGGCAGAGGCGGAGGCCGAGCACGCGCTCGGTATTGCGCCGGAAGACCCCGATGCTTGCGTTTTGATGGCTAAGATACGGTTGCGGCAAAACCGGCTCGCCGAAGCCAAGGAGCACGCGGTCTACGCGCTGATGAAAAATCCCCGCGATCACGACGTGCTCACCACCCTGGTATGGATCAAATCACGCGAAAATCCGTTGATGGCCGTGTGGTGGCGGCTGTATCCATTCATTCATCTGCGGATGAAGTCGCAAATCGCCGCGTTTTTCCTGTTCTTTTTCACGCTTGTGCTGCTGAAGAACGTGATTCCGGACGACACGGTCAAGGCCATGATCGGCTTCGCGATCATCGGGCTGGCCGCCGTCATCTATCTCGGTTACGCCGCCATCGAAGTGATGATTAGGCGCGAGCTGAAGGCCGCGAAGATTTCCGCGGATTTCTAGACCATTTCTTGTTCAAATTGACTCACGTGAAATGGTCTATCTCTTTGTTTTTACGCAAATACGACGCCACGAACCGTTTCGGTTCGCTCGGGATTTGCTATAGCCGGTGCCGCCGAACCCCGGTATCGCCGCTGCCGTATCACGAATGGATTCCGCACTTCAGCCGCCGTGCCGGTCCGGAGGCGCTTGGCCGAGCGCATATGGCAACAGAACGAATTCGGCGGTCGATAACGTCGCGTATCGATGCGGTCTAAAGCCCGATATCTGCGAGGATTGCGGCATTCCGACTGTCCTCATCGGGGATGCACAGCAAATTGTGCGACTTCGTCGTCCCGAAGATGTTCGCTGAATTTTGAAAAAAATTGTCCTCGTTGAACAGCGGGGGGCGATGCCAATAGAGCTTATAGCGGATGGCGATAAGCCGCTCCATAAGCTCCGATTTCCGATCCGCGCGATCATTCTCGACATAGAGGACCGGACGGAATCTTTCCAACAGCTTCGTCGCGCCGATCACCACGTCATTTTCCATTCCCTCGACGTCGATTTTTATGAAATCGCACCGCGTGAGCTTTAGCGCATCAAGCGGAATGACCCTGACTATTTCCCCTCCGTCACCTTCGCCGAGAGACATGCCGCCGAAATTAGCCGACCTCGCATAGTCGATGACCGGAAATTGCAGTTCGCCAGGCCGTGATCCGCAAGCACAGTGAAGGACCTCGACATTCTCGATCGCGTTTAGCGACAGGTTTGTCCGGAGCAATTGGTGCAGGATTTCCTGGGCTTCGATGGCAATCAGAAAGCCGCCCGGAGAGATCTTTTTCGCCATGAAGACGGTATGGCTTCCGATATTCGCGCCGACATCAATGACCGTCATGCCGGGTGCGATGATCTTGTCGAATAGCTCGATTTCGCCTTGTGAATATTCTCCGTACACATCGAGCGACCGCCCAATGTACATATCGTGCGGGAAGTACACGAATTCCCCATGCCGGCATTGTTGTCGAGTTATCTTGTCGTGAAAGGAATCGCTTTTGTCATCAACTGACATGAATTCCGCCAATCACCCGTCGGGCCAAGATTTGGAGCGCGCAATCCAACCTTCGGTTGGAAACCACTAGGCTCTAGCAAAATATGCGCCACCACGTTCGGGCGAACCCGGCAGATCACATCCACTTCTCGTTATTTCCCGACATGCGGAATGGTGGCTGCGCGCGCTACCGCATGACGAACGGGTTCGGCACTTCGGTCGCGGTGCTGATCCAGATGCTCTTGGTCTGCATGTATTCCTGGATCGCCTGCTGGCCGCTTTCGCGGCCGAGGCCGGACCGTTTGTAGCCGCCGAAGGGCGACATGAAGCTGACCGCCCGATAGGTGTTGACCCACACGGTGCCGGCCTGGATGCGCTCGGGAATCTCGATGGCGCGGCGGATATCCTGGGTCCAGACACCGGCGGCGAGGCCGTAGACCACGTCGTTGGCGATTTCGACCGCCTCGTCCTCGTCGCGGAACGGGATCACCGACAACACCGGGCCGAAGACCTCTTCCTGGGCGATGCGCATCTGGTTGTTCACGCCGGTATAGATGGTCGGCTCGACGAACCAGCCGTCGCCGCATTCCGGCCGCGACGCCCGGGCGCCGCCGAGCACGCATTCCGCGCCGTCTTCTTTCGCCACATCCAGATAGTTCAGGATCTTTTCGAATTGCGGCGGCGTGGTCACGGGACCGACCTGGGTGTCATAGGAGCTGGGATCGCCCATCTGCGCGGTCTTGGCGAAGCTGACCAGCTTGTCGACGAACTCGTTATGGATCGACTCCTGCACCAGCAGGCGTGAGCCCGCGATGCAGGTCTGACCCGATGCGGCGAAAATGCCGGAAATCGCCCCTTTCACCGCGTTGTCGATGATGGCGTCCTCGAAAATGATGTTGGGCGACTTGCCGCCGAGTTCCAGGCTCACCTTCTTGAGCCCGCTCGCCGCCTTCTCGTAGACCCGCTGGCCGCTCAACGAACCGCCGGTGAACGCCACCTTGGCGACCCGGTCGTCGGTCACCATCGGCTCGCCGACCTCCTGCCCGAAACCGGACACGACATTGACGACGCCCGGCGGGAACCCCGCCTCCTCCAAGACCTTGACGAATTCGAAGGCGGACGCCGACGTGAATTCGGACGGCTTCAGCACCACCGTGTTACCGGCCGCCAAGGCCGGCGCCAGTTTCCAGGCGGTCAGCAGCATCGGCGAATTCCAGGGCGTAATCGCCGCGATCACACCGAGCGGTTCGTGCCGCGTGTAATTGAAGGTCGCCGGCTTGTCGATCGGGATGACCGAGCCTTCGATCTTGTCGGCCAGGCCGCCGAAATAATAATACCATTGCGGCACATAGGCATTCTGCGCCGCCATTTCGGCGATCAGCTTGCCGTTATCCGTGACCTCGACCTCGGCCAGGTGCTTGGCGTATTTGGTGTAGACATCGCCGAGCTTGCACAGCAGCGCGCCGCGCTGCGAGGCGGTCATGGCCGGCCAGTCGCCGCTGGTAAACGCCTTATGCGCCGCGCTTACCGCGCGGTCGGCATCCACCGCGTTGCCGCGCGCGAACTGCGCCCAGGGTTTGCCGGTGTAGGGATTATCGGAGTCAAACCATTCGCCGGAATCCGGATCGACCCATTCGCCACCGATATAGTGCTGGTATCTCTTCAGTTTCGCCATTGCACCCTCCACCACTGCCGTTTGCCCGATCTTCGTCCGATGATTACAACGGCTCCACCGCAATTAGGCAAGCCGGGCCGGACACGCGCGGCGGACGCACCGCATGGAACTCACGACCAGCAGCTATCTCTACCTTGCCGTCGCCGCCGCGATTATCGGTTTCTGTTTCTGGAAGCCGAATTTTCCGCGGCTGGTCGCGGCGCGCATCGGTATCCGCAGCGACGCGGGCATGCGCCGCTTCCTGCTGGTCTATTGGCTGAGCGTCCCGGTGGTGATCTACCGCTTCCTCTATCTGGCGACCGCGCCCTAGAGCAAATCCCGAGCGAACCGAAACGGTTCGCGATGACGTATTTGCGTAAAAACAAAGAAATAGACCATTTCACTTGAGTCAATTTGAACAAGAAATGGTCTAAGGCGTCACCTCCGCCGCCGCGTCACCAGCGCGGCGGCCGTTTTTCGTTGAAGGCGTCGAGCCCTTCCTGTGCATCGTCGGTTTCGATGATGTTGCAGATCGTCTCGACGACATTCTCGATCGTGCGCCGGTAATCGCCATCGTTCGCCCGCATGAACGCGTCCCGCGCCAGTTTCATCACGACGGGCGATTTCGCGGCAAACTTTCGGGCCATGGTCCACGCCTCGCCGAGCACGTCGCCGCGCGGCACCGCCCGGCTGACAAGCCCCCGCTGCGCCGCCTCCGGCACACCGATCGGATCGCCGCCGAACAGCAACTCGAACGCCTTATGCCGACCGATCTGTCGCGGCAAATGCACGAAATGCATAGCCGGGATCACGCCGACATTGATCTCGGGATAGGACAGGTCGCATTCCTCGGCGGCGATGATCACGTCGCAGGACACGGCGAGCGTGACGCCCGCCGCGCGCGCCGGACCGTTGACCGCGGCGATCGTCGGCTTACCCAACCGGTACTGCAAATCGTGCATTTCGAAATACAGCGTCTCGAGAAACCGGCGGAGATCGAGGCCGCTGCCGCCGCGGATCATCGCCAGATCCATGCCCGCGCTGAAGGCGCGCTCGCAGCCGCTGGTCAGGATGATCGCGCGCACGCCGTCGTCTTCGCCGGCCCGGCGATAGGCCGCGTTAATTTCACGGGCAAACTGCATGTTGATCGCATTGACCGGCTCCCGTTTCATGGTGATCTGCGCAACCCGGTCGTCGACGGTGTACTCGACGAATTCAAAGTCCGTCATGGCTTTACCTCCCCGTTCCAACGTATGCTTCCGCAATGCGCGCCTTCGAGCGCCGCGCCGATAGTATCCAGCAATAGCCGATCGCCTGGCCCATGTCCCTCGCCGCCTCGATTTCACCCCTCCGGGGCATCGTCTGCATGGTGCTGTCGCTGTTCTTTTTCACCTTGAGCGACGCGGTCTCGAAATGGCTGACCGAGGGATATCCGATCGGCCAAATCGTTTTCATCCGATGTTTCTTCATGTTCATCCCAATCGCCGTGGTGATGCGATGGCACGGAGAGCCGCTGACATTCCGGACGACGCAATGGAAGATGCACCTGTTGCGGACGGTGCTTTTCATTGCGTCCAGTTTTTTGATCATCATCTCGGTCAAGCTCCTCCCCCTTGCCGACGCGGTGGCGTTCCTGCATGCCGCGCCGCTGATGATTACCGCCCTTTCCGTTCCGTTGCTGCGGGAACCGGTCGGCTGGCATCGATGGGGCGCCGTGCTCGTCGGCTTCCTGGGCATACTGATCATGACACGGCCGACCGCGGAGGCCTTCCAGATTGCCGCCCTCGTGCCGATCGCCGCCGCGGCGGCGACGGCGCTGCGTGATATCGCGACCCGAATCATGAGCAAGACTGAATCGACCAACATTATTCTCGCCTGGTCCATCGTCGGGCTCCTGATCGCGTCGGCGGCTACCCTTCCTTTCGGATGGATCACGCCGACCCTCTTCGATTTCGGATTGATGATCCTGTCGGGCATTCTGCTGGGCGTCGCGCACTACCTGATGATCGAATCCTACCGGCTGGCCGAGGCGGCCCTGGTCGCGCCGTTCAAATACACCTCGATCGTCTGGGCGGTCATTCTCGGCTACATGATCTGGAGCGACCTGCCCGATACCTGGATCATCACCGGCTCGGTACTGATCATCGGCAGCGGCATTTATATTCTGCAGCGCGAGTCGAAAAAACGATGATGCGCGCGATTTCGCTATCCCAACCGGCGCAAGGCATCGCCTTCATCCTGTCCGCCGGTCTCCTACTGACGATGAGCGACACCGCGACGAAATGGCTGACCGACGGCTATCCGGTCGGCCAGATCATGTGCATTCGCTCTTTCTTCACATTGCTGCCGATCATGATCTTCGCATCCCGGTCCGGTGGATTTTCGTCGCTGCGAATCGGCAACATGCGCATGCAATTTGCGCGCGCCGCTTGCGCCGTAGCATCGTCCTTTCTGTTCGTCACCGGCCTGATTTACCTGCCGCTGGCCGATGCCATCGCCCTTGCCTTTTCGGGACCGCTCTTCGTGACCGCGATGGCGACGCCGCTGCTTGGCGAACATGTCGGCTGGCGTCGATGGACCGCCGTCATGATCGGGTTCGTCGGCATTCTGATCATGATACGCCCGACCGGGGACGCCGTGCGCTGGGTCGCGCTGCTGCCGCTCTGCGGCGCTTGCTGCGGCGCGCTGCGCGACGTCATCACCCGGCATATTCGGGCCACCGACTCGCCGGTCGCGATCCTGGCCTTTACCATGACGGCGGTCGGTCTCGCGGGATTGTCCACCCTGCCCTTCGGCTGGAAACCGGTGACCGGGCCGGACTTGCTGATCATGATGGGGGCAGGTGTCGTCGTCGGTTCGGCGCAATATCTGGCGATCCAGGCCTTCCACCACGCAGAAGCATCACTGATCATCCCCTTCAAATATCTATCGCTGATTTGGGGCGCCCTGTTCGGCTACGTAATCTGGGGCCACGTTCCCGACCAATGGGTGATCGCGGGCGCCACGCTGGTCGTGGGGTCCGGTCTGTTCATCATGTATCGCGAGACCCGGCGTCCGAGGCGCTAACCGTCCGCCGCCGGAAGTGCAGCGCCGCCGCCGTAACCGCCGCGCCGATCAGAAGGCTGCAAAACGCCAACGTCCAAGCCTCGGGCGACGTGCGCCCGCCTGCCAGATCCAGCACCATGCCGAAGGTGACGGGCCCGATCATCCCGCCCAGGAATCCGGCCAGGGCGTACACGGCCAATGTCGCGCCGCGATATTCCGGCACGGACGCCGCGACGATGCCGCCGGCGAGCGACGCCGTGTCGCCGAAGGCGGCCATGAAATACAGAATCATCAGTGCGACGATAAGCGGAAAGGCGCCGGTCTTGTTCAGCACCAGCAGCACGACGACGATGGCCGTCGCCGCCGTCAGCAGTGTAACCACCCGGACCCGGCCGAAACGGTTGGCCAATTCGGCGATCCCGACGCTCGCCGGCATCATCAGAAAGGATGTGGCGCCGGAGAGGATCGCCATGTTCCAACCGCTGTACTGTTCGTTTCCGGGCAGCGACGCGCTGAACACCAGGAGCGCGACCGACCAAACGCGAAAGGCGAAGACTTCCCAGACATGGCCAAAAAAGGCCACGACGTAGCGCATGGCCGGGCCGTTCCGCAGCACCGGCCGGAAGTCGAGCAGCGCGGTCTGCGGCCTTGTCCGGACACGGCGGTCGGGCGGAATCAGCGTATAGACCATCAAACATGCGATCGCCGCGCACAGCCCCGAAACCGTAAAAACCCATTTCCACGGCAGCAGGGATTCGATAACGCCGGCGCTGATAAAGGACATGGCGCCGCCGATGCTGAACATCGAGATATAGACCGCCGATCCCCGTTGTTGCGCCGGCCCTTCGAGACGGTCGGTGATGAGTTTCATGCCTGGAAAATGAATGCCGGCAAGCCCGATCCCGGCCGCAATCCGGAAAACGATCCCGCTGTAAAGACCGTCCGCAAGGAACGCGAAACCGAAACCGCCGAGGGTGCACAGAATCAGGGCGCCGGTGATAACGCGGCGCGCGTCCATCCGGTCGGTCAACGGCAAGAGCAGCGGCACGCCCGCGGCATAGCCACCGAAAAAGACGCCGTTGAGCCATCCGGCTTCGCTTTCCGTGAGGCCCCAGTCGGCGAAGATGGCCGGCAGCACCGCCGCGACCGGCATGAATCCGGTCATTGTCAAAACCAGTGCCGCGCTCAACACGGCGACGAGCCCGCGGTTGGATAGCGCCAAGGTCAAATTCTTGCCGTCACTCGGCCGCGGCCCCCGAAACCTGGCGCGCCACGAGCTGCGCATACAACCCGCCCTGCGCCAGCAATTCGGCGTGCCCGCCTGTCTCCACGACCCGGCCTTCATCCATCACCACGATAACGTCGGCGTTTCGCACCGTGGAGAGCCGGTGTGCGATCACCACCGTCGTGCGATCGCCCATCAGGTCGTCGAGCGCCCGGCGCACCAATTGTTCGTTGACCGCGTCGAGATGCGACGTCGCCTCGTCGAGAATGAGCACCGGCGCATCCTTGAGAAAGGCGCGGGCGATGGCGACGCGCTGGCGCTGACCGCCGGACAGCCGCATGCCCCGTTCGCCCGTCCGGGTCTCCAGCCCGTCGGGCAGCCCATCGACGAAGTCCCGCAAGGCGGAGCGATCCACCGCCTGGTCGATCTCGGCTGCGCTTGAGTCCGGTTTGGCGATCAGAATGTTGGCGCGCAGCGTGTCGTTGAACAAGAACGTGTCCTGCGCCACCAGCGCCATGTCGTCGCGCAGCGCATCGAGCCCAAACTCGCGGAGATCGTGCCCCGCCATCTGCACCGTGCCGGTTTCGGGATCCCAGAAGCGCATCAGCAAATGTGCGAGCGTGGTCTTACCGGCGCCGGACGGTCCGACCAGCGCAATCGTCCGACCCGCGGGCGCAGCGATGCTGATTTCCTCGAGCGCCGGCCGGTTGCGGCCGTGATACCGGTAACTCGCCTTGACCACATCCAGGGCCGCGCCGCTGCTCGCGGCCCCGCCCGGGACGCCGATGCCGTCCTCGACCAGTACCGGTTCGCCATGCACCGCGAAGAGCCGGCGCGTCGAGGCGAGCGTATCGGCAAGCTGGCGGCCGATATGGGCAATTTCGGAAATCGGCAGGAACGCCGCCATCGCCAGCAAGGAGAGCAACGGCAGATAGGCGCTGTCGAGCGACCCCGCCGCGATCAACTGCGTGCCGGTCACGATCACCGTCAATCCGCCCAAACCGACCGCGGCCTCGAGAATGGACATCTGCGCCGTCAGATCGCCGAAATAGGGCAGCCGTAATCGATGGTGCTGCCGGACTTTCTCGGTAAAGGCGCGGCGGCGCCGGGTGATTTGCTGAAACGCCAGGATCTCGCCGAGCCCTTGCACCGTATCGACCGTGAAGGCATTCAGGTCGCCGAGCGCCTCACTGGCGCGCGCGCCCAACACATCGATACGGTTACGCATCAGGAACGGGCTGAGCGCGACGACGGCCAGGAAAGGCACCAGCACCAGCGCCATTTGCCAACCGAACGCGATCAGGGTTCCCAGCACGAGGCCGGGGATCAGCACCGCAACGAAGGCCGGCGCGATCGTGTGGGCAAAGAAGTATTCTACTTTTTCCACATCCTGCGTCGCCATGCCCATGAGGTCACCGGTCCGCCGGCGCAGCAGATAGGCCGGCGCGAGCTGGTCCAGCTTGTTGAACAAATCGACCCGCATCACCGACAGCATGCGAAACGCCATATCGTGCGCGACCCAGGATTCGAGCCAGTGAAGAATACCGGCGGCCGGCGCCAGCACCGCGAGCCAAATCAGATGCGGCTGGAACGGCTGGCCGTTCTTGAGCGCCGCGACGACGAGCGCGCTGAACACACCGACGCCGATAAAAGCGAGCGTGCGCGATACGCCGAGCAGAAAAGTCAGCACGAGTTTGGCTTTCCATGGGCGGACGAAGCGCATCAGGACGCGGATGCATTCGCCCCATCCCATGCCTTCGGCGCGCAGGATCGCATCGGTCGGTTCCGTCTGGGCGGCCTCGATCATGCCGGGCACTTCGTCTTCGGACGGCGGCCGCGAATCACCGGGCGGCCGGAACAGGATCACCTCCCCGCCATCCGCATCCTGGGCCTGCCCGGCCATAAGGCGGTGATAGGCCCCGCCGGCGGCCATCAGTTGAGAATGGCGGCCCGACTCGACGACCTGACCGTCCTCCATCACCAGAATGCGGTCCGCGTCGATGACGCTGGACAGCCGATGGGCTAGAATCAGCGTCGTCCGGCCCTGCATCAGCCGGTTAAGCGCCTGTTGGATGATCGTCTCGTTTTCCGCATCGACCGCCGACAGGGCTTCGTCGAGCACCAGGATCGGCGCGTCGCGCAGCAGCGCGCGGGCAATCGCAACGCGTTGACGCTGGCCGCCGGACAGCTTGATGCCGCGTTCGCCGACGATCGTCATGTAGCCTTGCGGCAGTTTCTGGATGAAGTCATGCGCGTTGGCGGAGCGCGCCGCCGCTTCGATTTCCTCCCAACTCGCGTCCGGTTTGCCGAAGCGCAGATTGTCCTCGACCGTGCCGTGGAACAGATAGGTATCCTGATTGACCACCGCGAGCTGACCGCGAATCTGATCGAGGCTCAGCGTCCGCAGATCGTGCCCACCGAGCAGGATGCGCCCCTGCTGCGGATCGTATTGCCGCAGCAACAAGCGCACGATCGAGGATTTTCCGCAACCGCTGGGCCCGACGATGCCAATCCTCTCGCCTGCCGCGACCGCAAGGTGCAATCCCCTATGGGTCGCCCGGCGCACATTCGGATAGGCGAAAGTCACGTCCTGAAATTCGACGGTGGCAGCCAAATTGTCGCTTGCCGGATCGGGCGTCACGTCGCGCACATTCGGGGCCGCTTCAAGCAGTTCGAATACCGCCTGCGCCGAGGCCTGCGCCACCATTCCCTGGTGCATCAAGGAGCGCAGCTCGCGAAGTGGCCGGAACACCTCCACCCCCATCATCAGGATCATCAGCAACGCGGCGAGGCTCATATCGCCTTCGGCCACCCGCCACGCGCCCAGCGCCAGCGTCGCCGCCGCACCGACGGCTATGCCCACATCGGTAATGCCGCGGGCCAGCGCATTGGTCGCCAACACCCACATGGTGCTGCGGAACAGGTCATGCGCCTTTTCCGCCAAGAGCTTCGCCCGGGCGGTGCTTTGTCCAAACGCCTTCAGGGTCGCCAAACCCTGCACCGCATCCAGGAATTCCGAGGCAAACGCCTTGTAGGAACGCGACCGCCGCATGCTGTTTTGCCGGTCCCACCGATGAAACGCCTGCGGCGCGATCAGCGTGAACAGCGCGAACCCGGTCAGCATCGCCGCCACCGGCATATCGAGATAAGACACGAAGGCGAAGATACCGATCGGCGTTACCAAGGCGACAAACAGTTGCGGCAGGTACTGACCGAAATAGGTTTCGAGCTGTTCGACCCCGTCGACCATCGAGGAAATCACCGCACCGGTGCGCTCCAGCCCGAGATAGGCGGGCCCGAGCGCGACCATCTTGTCGTATAATTTTTCCCGGATATGGAGCTGGACGATGGTGGCGGTCCGGTGTGCGACCATCGTGCGGGCGTATTCCAGCACGCCGCGCACGACCATCACGCCCGCCACGCCGGCAAACGGCCAGAACAAGGCGTCGAAGGATGCCCCCTGGAACACCTGGGCCAGCAACCAGCCCAGCAATGCCAGCCGGGCGATACCGACCGCCGCGGCCGCGACGCCCAACAAAACCGCGCCCGCGATACGCAGGCGGACGCCGTCGGTGAATTGCCAGAGTTTTGTGTCGAAATACATGGAGCAGCGATCCTAACACCAGTTGTCGCGATTGAAATCGAT
>JAOTYV010000098.1 GCA_029861675.1 Alphaproteobacteria bacterium | reverse complement strand
CATCGTAGAGGGCGTCAGCATGATCATTTTGCAACGCGCCGATTTCACGGCGATCATCGACAAACGCGGTACCGATGGGTTTCTTCAACATCTGCAAGCGCGTCTATCGCAGCTTGTGGCCGCACACGCAAAGACACAGCCGGGATCGTAGAAAACGCCACTGCAGATCGATTGACCGGTGCGGAATACGCCGGCGCATCGGGCGGGCCGCCACCTGTGCCGGCGGCCGCGCCCGGCCAGGTCTTATTTGCGCTCGACGAGTTGATAGAGCACCCCGTGTGAGTCGCGGGGATGAATGAACACCTGGGCACCGGCCTCGATAAGCTGGGTGCCGTTGGCCTTCATCTGCTCGACCGCCTTCGCCAAATCATCCACCGCCAGCGCCACCAGATGCACGCCTTCGCCGTAGCGTTCCAGCGACCGCCCGATGGCGCCGCCTTCGCCCAGCGGTTCGGCAAGCTCGATGAATTGCCCGCTGTCGCCCATCGGCAGGATGGCGCGCCGCATTCCCAGATTGGGGATGTCATCCGGTCCCTTGCTCACCGTCATGCCGAGCTTGTCCTGATAGTTCCGCAGGCTCTCGTCCAGATCCTTCACCCGCACCACCATGTGGTCGATCCGCTTATGCATCGCTGTCTGCTCCCTTTCATAAAATGGGCGATCGACGCGACGCGCCGTCGTTGACGGCGCGTCCACGCACTTTTTCCGCTGCCATAGCTTGCCGTGTCCACCGGTCCGCCGCAAGCAACGACCGCCGTGACCGCACGCACCCCGCAATTATTCGCTAAGGCCTGCCTTATTCTGGAGCGACGGTATCAAGCCAATCGACCAGGTCGTCGATGACGTGATCGATATGGGGATCGTCCGCACTGCCGCCCGACCAGTGGTGATCGCTGCGCAGCCAGACCGTGGTAATGCCCATGGCATGCGCCGGTGCGAGATTGCGCGCGATGTCCTCGACCATCACGGCATCCTCCGGCGCGACGCCGAACCGTTGAACGAATTCATCATAGGCGCCGGGGTCCGGCTTCGGCACATAGTCGGCCGCAACAATGTCGAATATGCCGTCGAAATGATGGGATACGCCAAGGCGTTCCATGACTCGATCCGCGTGCGGCACCGACCCGTTGGTATACACCAGCTTGCGCCCCGGCAAGCGCCCGAGCGCCGCATTCAGCGCCGGGCTCGGCGGCACCGGCGTAACGTCGATATCATGGACATAGTCGAGGTAGACGCCCGGCTCGACGCCATGGTGCTGGATCAGACCGTTCAGCGTGGTGCCGTATTCGTGAAAATATTCTTTTTGGACACGGCGCGCCTGTTCCGGATCCAGCCGCAGTCGGTCCATGACGAATTGCTGGATCCGCTGATCGACCTGAAGGAATAAATTGCAGGCGGCCGGGTACAGCGTGTTGTCGAGATCGAAAATCCAACACGCGGTATTTCGAAGCGCCTCGGTCATTCTGCCGTCCCGCCCTTCAATCAGCCCGGATCAGGGTGCCCGATCCGTGTTCCGTAAAGAGTTCCAGCAGGATCGCATGCGGCACCCGGCCGTCGAGAATTACCGACGCCTCGACGCCTTTTTCGACGGCGTCGACACACGTCTCTACCTTGGGGATCATACCACCGGTCAGGGTGCCGTCCTGACGGCGCGCCGCCGCGTCCTGTACCGTCATCTCCGGTATCAGCGCGCCATCCTTGTCCATCACGCCCTCGACATCGGTCAGCAGCAGTAAGCGGGTCGCCCCCAGCGCCGCGGCGACCGCCCCCGCCACCGTATCCGCGTTGATATTGAAGGTCTGGCCGTTCCCGTCGACGCCGAGCGGTGCGATCACCGGGATGATATCGGTGTTGCGGAGCACGTTCAGAATATGCGGATCCACATGATCGGGGTCGCCCACGAACCCCAGATCGACCACCTTTTCGATATTCGAATCCGGATCGCGCACGGTCCGTTCGAGCTTGCGGACCCGAATCAGGCCGCCATCCTTACCGGACAGGCCGACGGCGCGGCCGCCGGCATCGGCGATGCTGGCCACGATCTGCTTGTTGATCTGTCCGGACAGAACCATTTCGACGATCTCCACGGTCGCGGCGTCGGTCACGCGCAGACCGTCGACAAAGTCGCTTTTGATCTTCAGCCGTTCGAGCATCGCGCCGATCTGCGGACCGCCGCCATGCACGACCACCGGATTGATGCCGACCTGCTTCAGCAGCACGATATCGCGTGCGAAGACGGCGGCGAGTTCTGCATCGCCCATGGCATGGCCGCCATACTTGATGACGAAGGTGTGCCCCGCATGGCGCCGCATATAGGGCAGGGCCTCGGTCAGTATTCCAGCCCGTTCGAGCCATTTCTGTCGGAGCTGCGTTTTTTCGTTGGTCATCGTTCGGAAACCTCTGCTGCGTCTTCCACCGGTGTGGAACCGCATTGGCGGGCGGTCAGGTGCACGATCGGCTTTTTAAACCAATCAGCTGTCTGTCGCCAGAGTGGCGAGATCGGCGCGCAATTCGGCGATACCCGATCCCTTGCGCGCGCTCGTCGTCAAGACCTCCGGCATGGCGGCCGCATGGGAGCGCAGCGCCTGTTCGATCTCCGCGCGGCGGGCGGCGAGTTCCTCGGCTTTCGGCTTGTCCGCCTTGGTCAGGATCACGCGGTAGGGCACCGCCGTCTCCACCAGCATTGCCATGAGGTCGCTGTCCGACGGCTTCAGCCCATGGCGGGCATCGATCAGCAGGCAAAGACGGCGCAGACCGGCACGGCCGCGCAGATAATTCCGTGTCAATTCGGTCCACGCCCGCGCTTCCGTTTTCGACGCCCGGGCGTAGCCGTATCCCGGCAGGTCGACGATCATCAGCCGCCCCCCCAGATCGAAGAAATTGAGCTGCCGCGTTCGGCCCGGCGTGTTCGAGGTCCGGGCGAGGGTCTTCCGTCCGGTCAGGGCGTTGATCAGGCTGGATTTGCCGACATTAGACCGGCCGGCAAAGGCGATCTCCGGCAAACTGTCCGCCGGCAAACCGTCGAGGCTCGCCGCCCCTGTGATGAACCGGCATTCCTGGGCAAATAGCCTGCGCGCGCTTTCGATCCGCTCGGCGTCCGCCGAGGTCACTTCACGCCCATGCGCTTCATGATCGTCCATTGCTGCGCAATTCCCAGAACGTTGTTCCAGGCCCAATAAATCACCAGGCCCGCCGGGAAGGGCGCGAGGATGAAGGTAAAGATAATCGGCATGAACATGAATATCTTCGCCTGCATCGGGTCGGTCGGCGCCGGATTGAGCTTCTGTTGCAGGTACATGGTGATCCCCATGATCAGCGGCCAGATGCCGATATTGACGACATCCAGCATCGCCGGCACCTGCCAGTCGACCAAGCCGAACAGCGTCAGCATCCCCAAGGGGTCGCGCGCCGAAAGATCTTGAATCCAGCCGTAGAACGGTGCATGGCGCATCTCGATGGTGACGAATAGAACCTTATAGAGCGCAAAGAAAACGGGAATCTGGATGACCATCGGCAGGCAGCCGGCGGCCGGATTCACCTTTTCCTCCTTGTACAGCTTCATAAGCTGCTCATTCATCTTCTGGCGGTCTTCGCCGAACCGCTCCTTCAAGGCCTGCATCTTCGGCGACAACGCCTTCATCCTCGCCATTGCCTTGTAGGACTTGTTGGCAAGCGGGAAAAACAGCAGCTTGATGCCGACGGTGAGCGCCAGAATGGCCAGGCCGAAATTGCCGATATATTTTTGCAGCCACAGCAGGGCATAGAAGATCGGCTTGGTGAGAAAATAGAACCAGCCGAAATCAACGGCGAGGTCGAACCGGGGGACCCCGACGTCAGCCTCATAGGCATCGAGCAGAGGCACTTCCTTGACCCCTGCAAAAAGATGGTTCGTCAGTTCGATTTCGCCGCCCGCCGGAACATTCCGTGTTTCCAGCAGATAGTCCGCCTGATACTTGGCGATTTCGTTGACGCTGCCGCTGTTGAAACTCGCCTTGATGGTTTGTTTCTGTTCTGGAATGAGCGCCGTCAGCCAGTATTTGTCGGTGATGCCGAGCCAGCCGCCATTCGATTCAAAGCGCTGCGGTCCGTCCTCGGTCAGGTCCGAATAGTCCACCTCGGTCAGCGTCTCGTTGAGAACGCCGACCAGCCCTTCGTGGAGAATGTAGAACCCCAGGATTTCCGGCGTGCCAGTGCGCGAGATTAAACCGTAGGGCGCAAGGGTAACCGGCTCCGTTCGATTGTTACGGACCCGCTGCGTCACCGTGAACATGTAATTATCGTCGAGCGTGATCCGTTGTTCGAAAACCAGCCCGGCGCCGTTGTCCCAACTCAGCGTCACCGGCACGCCCGGCGTAATGGTGTCGCGATTCGTGGTCCACACCGAATTGCGGTTCGGAAGCTTGAGGGCGCGGTCGCCGAGCCAGCCGAATTCGGCATAATACGGTTTGCCGGTCCCGAGCGGTTGCAGCAGTTCAACCAGCGGGCTGTCTTTTTCGATGGTCTCCCGGTATCCCCTGAGCGACAGGTCATCGATCCGCGCACCCTTCAGCGAGAGCGATCCTTCGAGCCGCGCCGAGTCGATGGTAATTCTTGGCACTGACTTCAGCGCCGTCTCGCGCCGCGCCGCCGGACTTGCCGTGGTGGCGCCCACGACACCGGACGTGTCGACGCCGAGGCTGGGCGTATCGCCAGCCACGCTTCCGGGTACCGCCGCCGTACCGGGCGCACCAGGCGTGCCGGTCTGTGCGCCGACTTTCGGCGCTTCCCCTTGCGGCGACGCCTTTTTCTGCTGCGCCAGCTTTTGCTGCTGTGCGCGCTCCCGGTCGGCGCGCGGCATTTCGTAGAAGATCTGATAGGTAAAAAGAATCGCAATCGACAGCACGATTGCCACTAGAAGGTTTTTTTGATCACCCATTATCGCGCCGTCACCCGAATGTTCGAATTATTTTTTGTGGTTGTTGCGTGATCGCAGCCCGAAACGTTGGGCGGCACCGGATCAAACCCGCTTCCACCCCAAGGATTGCAGCGACACACGCGGTGCGCCGTCAACCAACTCCCCTTGACCGGCCCATGCCGCTCGATCGCTTCCATCGCATACTGCGAACAGCTCGGCGCAAAGCGGCACGAGCCGGCCGTAAAAGGCGACAGAAACAATTGATACCCGCGAATTGCGGTGCGCAAGATTCTGGCAGCGGCACCCATAGGCGTTAGAGGCTCCGATCCGGCATTAGTCGTTGCGCCATAAATCGAGACGCTTCAAGGCAATTTCAAGGTCGTGCGCCAGCGCCGGAAACGGGCGCCGTACGGAAGCTGCACGGGCAATGACGACATAGTCATGCCCCGCGGCAGCGTGCAGAGGCATAACCCTCGCAACGGCGTCGCGCAAGCGCCGACGCGCGCGGTTACGCTGAACCGCGCCGCCGACCCTTCGGCTGGCGGTCAGCCCGACGCGCAACGGGCTGGTTTGTGACGAACGCCGGCAGGCCTGCAATACCAAGCCGGGCGTCGCGACTTTGCGCCCGCGCGCGGCGACCCGTAAATATTCCGGCCGGCGTTTTATCGGGCAGACAGCCCATCGCATGACGTCAGGCGGAGAGCCGGTTGCGGCCCTTTTTTCGGCGGCGTGCCAATACGCGACGGCCCGCTTTCGTTGCCATCCGGGAGCGGAACCCGTGGCGGCGCTTGCGCACGAGACGGCTTGGCTGATAGGTGCGTTTCACGGCAAGTCTCCTGTGCCCCTGTATTTCGAGCCCGGTGTATAGAAGCTCGCCCGATCCAAGTCAATTAACCCATAGGTTGGGACCTCAATTCCGCGGCGGCCACGCCGGTTCACAGTAGCGGGGTAATCACAGTAAGGTGAATCGCTGCATCGCCGGACACATAGTAGATACCAAGATCGCATCTGCCGCCATGCGCTGCCGAGAGTAGGAGAGATCAATGGAATTGGATCAACAGGACCAGAGCGCCAAACGGTTCGAAGCCAAGAAAATCGTTCCGCTCTTGGTGCTTGTGGCCGGTCTGATCGCGTTTTTCGCGTTCGACCTCGATCAATACCTGACTTTCGAGGCGTTGCGGGAAAATCGGGCGTGGCTGCTTGGTCACGTGGAAAACTCGGCCGTTCTTGCGGCGCTGATCTTCATCGGCATCTACATCGCGGTCGTCGCGTTTTCGCTCCCCGGCGGCGCGGTGATGACCATTACCGGCGGCTTTCTCTTCGGACAAGTGCTTGGAACGCTGTACGTCGTGTTTGCCGCGACGATCGGCGCCACGATCCTTTTCCTTGCCGCCAAAACCGCGCTGGGAGACTACCTGCGCGCCAAGGCCGGCCCTTTCCTCCGTAAAATGGAAGAAGGCTTCCGCGAAAATGCGATGAACTACCTGCTTGTCCTGCGCCTAATTCCGCTCTTTCCGTTCTTCATCGTCAATCTGGTCCCTGCCTTCCTCGGTGTCAGCCTGCGGGTTTTCGTGATCGCCACCTTTATCGGCATTATCCCCGGCAGCTTCGTTTATATCGCCGTCGGCACCGGCCTCGGCAGTATCTTCGATTCCGGCGAGGAATTCACCGCCAGCGGCATTCTGACCCCGGAAATCCTTACCGCCTTGATCGGCCTTGCGATTCTGGCCATCGTGCCGATTATCTACAAGCGCATCAAGGCGCGCAAAGCCTAGCAACAGCTAAACGTCGCATAACCGGGTTCTTTCAGGTAAAATCGCCCCCATGCGTGTACGGCCCCTTGGCTCTTCGGTGAGACGGTAGACGTTCGCGGTTTCTTGAAATGGCCATACGAAGTCTTTCATCCCGCCTGCTCGTGCTGACCGTCGCCTTCGTCATGATCGCGGAAGTGTTGATATTCGTGCCGTCGATCGCCCGATTCCGGGAAAATTGGATGGAAGAGAAGCTCGGCCTCGGCCATCTCGCCATCCTGGCGCTGGACGCCACGCCGGACCGGATGGTCAGCGAGATGCTGCGCAAGGAACTGCTCGATCAGGTCGGCGCCTATGGCTTGTTCGTCCGGCGCGGCGGCGCCCGTCTGGTCCTGAGCGGTGAGATGCCGCCGCCCGTCGCCGAAAGCTTCAATGTCGGAAGTTCGGGCATGCTTCCGCATTTGCGCGATACCTTCATGACGCTGTGGCGCACCGAGGATCGCGTCGTGCGTATTGTCGGCCCGTCGCCGAAGGACGCATCGGTGACCATCGAAGTCGTGGTCGACGAAGCGCCGCTGCGCCAGGCCATGATCGGCTTTGGATGGCGCATCCTCGGACTTTCCATCTTCATATCCCTGATCACCGCGACATTGGTCTATCTGGCGCTGAATTGGCTGCTGGTCCGGCCGATGCGCCGCATCACCGCCAATATGGTGGCATTTCGCGAGGACCCGGAGGACGCGACGCGCGTCATCAATCCGTCGCCCCGGCAGGATGAAATCGGCACCGCGCAACGCGAACTGGCCGGGATGCAGACGCGATTGCGGGCGACTTTGAAGCAGCGGTCGCATCTCGCCGCGCTCGGCACCGCGGTGGCCAAGGTCAATCACGATCTCCGCGGCATCCTTGCCTCCGCATTGCTGATTTCCGACCGGCTCAGCGCCGTCGACGATCCCGAGGTGCGCCGTGTCACGCCGACCTTGTTTGCATCGATCGAGCGTGCCGTGAAGCTGTGCAGCCAAACGCTTGATTTTGTC
This sequence comes from Alphaproteobacteria bacterium, assembly GCA_029861675.1. The sequence goes on along the minus strand of JAOTYV010000098.1, from coordinate 6,931 downwards.
GGACAGGACCAGCCAGATGTGTCACGCAGCCGTTTTCCATTGCGCACTCTGGTCGAAGATGTCGGCAACGACTTGGCCTCGACGGAGGAAGACGACGCATCGCTGGAAAATCTCATTCCCGCCGAACTGGAGCTTGAAGCCGATCGGGATCAATTGTTCCGGATATTGAACAATCTTGTCCGCAACGCGTCCCAAGCCGGCGCCATGTCGGTTTCCATCGATGCGGCGACCAACGGGCGCTGGGTCCGTATCGACGTGGCCGACAACGGGCCCGGCCTGCCGCCCCGCGCCCGTGCCAAGCTGTTTCAACCATTCGAAGGATCGGTCCGCGCCGGCGGCACCGGGCTGGGCCTGGCAATTGCGCGCGAACTCGTGCGCAATCACGGCGGCGATCTCGAACTGGTCGAAAGCGGTGCGGAGGGCACCGTTTTCCGTATCGAGCTACCTCTGATGTGATATAAAAATTTTGCAACGCAGCAATTGTTTCGGCGAAAATGCTCCTATATGAAGGCATTGAGTGACCCTTCCGGCCCTGTGCAGCGCATCGGCCACCTAGAACGGGTTTGAAACATGACCAGAAAGCAACGTCGGGGCCGGATGACCGTGCCCGAAATTCGACGGCGAAAAGGTACGGAACCTTTGGCGTGCCTCACCGCATATACCGCGCCGGTGGCCCAACTCCTGGATCCGCACATGGACCTGCTGCTGGTGGGCGATTCACTGGCGATGGTGATTTATGGCATGGAGAGCACGGTCGGCGTGACCCTCGATATGATGATCGCGCATGGCCGCGCGGTGACCCGGGCGACGGAACACGCTTGCGTTATCGTCGACCTGCCCTTTGGCACCTATCAGGAAAGCCCCGAACAGGCTTTCCGCAGTGCGGCGCGGATCATGGCGGAAACCGGCTGCCAGGGCGTCAAGCTCGAGGGCGGTGCGGAAATGGCCGAGACCGTGAGGTTCTTGAGTGAACGGGGCGTGCCGGTGTTTGGCCATATTGGATTGCTGCCGCAATATGTGCATGCCGCCGGCGGCTACCGGGTGCAAGGGCGCAGCGGCGACGAGGCCGAGCAAATCCTGCAGGATGCGGTGGCAATCGCCGAAGCCGGCGCCTTTGCGACGGTGATTGAGGGTGTGGTGGAACCCCTGGCAAAGCGCATCACCGAGACCGTCGAGATTCCGACCATCGGCATCGGCGCCTCGCCCGCGTGCGACGGCCAAATCCTCGTGACCGACGATCTGGTCGGTCTGTTTTCCAAATTCAAACCGAAATTCGTCAAACGGTACGCCGAACTCGGCGATCAGCTCGAAGCAGCGGCGGTGGCCTACGGCAAAGACGTTCGGTCCCGCAAATTTCCCGGGACCGAGCAATGCTTCAGCACGAAGACGCGCCCGGCGGCGGAGTAGCGGCCATGACGCCGTCCCCGCCCGTGATCGTACGCACGGTCGCCGGGCTGCGCGACCAAATCAGTGCCTGGCGCGGCAAGGCCGACACCATAGGTTTGGTGCCGACCATGGGGTCGCTGCACGACGGCCATCTCGCGCTGGTCGGCGCGAGCCTCGCCGGCTGCCGCCGGACCGTCGTGACGATCTTCGTCAACCCGGCGCAATTCGGCCCGACCGAGGATTTCGAAACCTATCCGCGGGAAGAGGCGGCCGATCTCGCAAAATTGTCGGCGCTGGGCGCCCATCTCGTATTCGCGCCCGATGCACCGGAAATGTATGCCGACGGCTTCGCCACGCGCGTCAACGTCGCCGGCGTGGGCGAAGGATTATGCGGCGCCGTGCGGCCGCACTTCTTTCAGGGCGTGGCGACCATCGTCAGCAAGCTGCTGCTGCAGTCGCTGCCCGACCGCGCCTACTTCGGCGAGAAGGACTATCAGCAATTGCTGGTGGTGAAACGCCTGGCGCGCGACCTGGATATTCCGGTCGAAATCGTCGGCGTACCCACCGTGCGTGAAGCGGACGGCCTCGCCTTGTCCTCGCGCAACGCCTATCTCACGGCCGATCAACGCACCGTGGCGCCGCGCCTGCATCAAACCATGCGGGACGTCGCAAACGGCATCCGGGAAGGCCGCACGCCCGGGGCCGCACTCGAACAGGGATTGGCGGCGCTACGCGACGCGGGATTCGACCCGATCGACTATCTCGAAGTGCGGGATCGCGAAACCTTGACGCCGCTCAGCCAAGGCCCGGCCGTCGTACAGCGGGGACGGGTCTTCGCCGCGGCGTATTTGGGGGATACCCGGCTGATCGACAATATCGCCATCGACCCGACGTAGAGGAACGCAACCGGCGTTCGCCGGCGCCCGAATTCTATCGGACGTATATGCGAACCTCGTTGGACTGCGCGGTACCGTTCGAAGACGCGATTAGATTGACGCGATTCGACGGCAGGCCCATCTCCGACAGGGTCCGCATCACGCTTTCCGCGTTACGTTTTGCCGCCGTGCTGTTCAGCACCACCTGCGCCGCCGACCCGGTTCGCGGACTGACCGCGACGATGTCGAACGCAGCGCCCGGCTTCCGTTCGAGCGCCCGGCTGACCGCGTTGTAAAGCACACGCTCGTAATTCACCCGCGACCGGTCGAAGCGAATGACCACAAGCGGGCGGGCTGCCGGATTGGGACCGCGCGTCCGCGCCGCGAGGCTTGCTTTCACTTCGGCCTGCGCGAAAGCCCGGTTCGCCAGGCTGGCGCCGTAGCGTTCGCCATTCTTGATGGCGATCGACATCGCCGTCAGATTGCGCCGCTCGTTCGCCAGGTAAGTGGTTTGGCGGTTCAGGTCGTCGCTCAGTTCGTTCAACAGGCGATCGATGACCACTACCGACTGATTGACTTCGTCTTCCAAGGCCCGCAGGTCCACGTGATCCTGATCGACCGCGCCGCTCAGCGTGTACGTCGCGCGCACGCTGTCCAAAAGATATCCTGCGACACTCGCTTCGGAACCCGCATCGTTCGACAGGTTGTTCATCCGCGAGATGCTGGCTTCGATACGCTTGAGTTGTTTTTGTGCTTCATTCCAGCGCTGCACCAGAACCGGGTTGCCCGGCGTCGTGCCGGCCTGCAGCTTGGCGTCAATCGCCGCGACGACACCGTAATACCGGTTCGTCGCACCCGCCGAATCGCCGCGGATCTTCCGCATGCGTTCGTCCAGCCGGCCCACCGCCTTTTGCAGCTTGCCGAGGTCTCCCCGCATCGCATCGACCTTCTTGCCGACGAACGTGCCGGTCGACGCGCCCGACAGTTTAGGCTGTGCGTTTACCGGTTTCGCCGCAACGGCCGGCATGGTCGAGATCGGACCCGAGCCGCGCTCGCTTTGCAAGCGCGCTGCCGTTTCCGCCTTTGACGGCGGAATGTCAATTCGTTCACCCTTGCTCTTGCCCGCCGACGCACTATCGCCGCCCAACGAGGGCCAAAAGCTCGATTCGCATGCGGCCAACATCAGGCCGCATGCGACAACAACGCCAACATTTCGCATTATAATCATTATGAAGCGGTCACCTTACCGTCTTGACTGCCGTCTCGGCGCATCACGCGCCCCGGAGCCAGTGTATACGCTTACGGTCACTTAAAGTCAGATTAGTTCAAACCGCACGTTCCAACATGGCCGGTGGAAATTTCGTCGAGATACTACTTTAGCACCTGTCGAGCGACAAGTTGGTTTTATTGCATGCCGCCAAATGTAAATTCGCCTGTTGCAAACATACTTGTCAGCGGCCCCGCGTTTCATTAGTGTCCGCAGCCGCTGAAGCGCGGCGTTTGGCCGCAAGAACTTGGCCGTTCGCTTGGCGATGCGCCCGTAGCTCAATTGGATAGAGTGCCTGACTACGGATCAGGAGGTTGGGGGTTCGAGTCCTCCCGGGCGCGCCACCCCGCGGTCTTCTTTCTTTGGGCGGCTCAAGACAGCGGACGATAGCGTGCAGCCGAGACTGCCTTCCCCCTCAACATTGGTGTATTTCCGGCGTTTATCGCCGTTTATTCCGCCGCTTCTTTTTTGATTTCTTGGTCGGCGCCGCCCATAACCCGCGCAGCGACTCGCGGGCGTCGGTTTCATCGACCACGTAACGGTCGGTGTGTCCCGGCACCGCCTTCGCCCAGCCCGATCGCACCAACGCTTCGTTCAGGTCGGTCTCGCCGAGATAACAGGTGGCGAACACCGTGTTGGGCGGCAGCTCGATCACCGGATCGGGGTTGTCGGGCGTCGCTGTCTTGTCACTATTCGCAGTTTTTTCCGCAGCCGCTTCTTTCCGCGACGCCGCGGGTTCGAGATCGCAAGACACGAATTGGCCATCGGCCAATTTGATCAACTCGGCCCATGCAACGATACCGCAGCGGAATTCCGCCTGATTATTTTTGCAGATTTTTTCGAGTGCCGGCGCACGAATGCCGTAGAGCCACACCTTGCGCTTGCCAATGACGAGTTCATTGCCCGACGTGATTTTGGCGTTCCCCCTGATTTCGTCCGCTGCTTGCGCCGCCGGCACCACGGCAAGACTCAACAATGCCGCCATCCCCGCCAACCAGCGATGGCCGCGCGGCAATCGCACGGTCGAAACCGTCGGTCGGAGACGAGAGCAACATTTCCTCAAGAGATTTTCCCCACCAGCATTTGCACATTGCAAAGAGCGAAGACGGAAAGGCATCCGCCCGCCACACTCGCTATCATACTACCATTACCTGGCCGCCAATCGACCGACCCGATCCAGGCTCTTCGGCGGCGCAACCCCGTAACGCCGGCACGGCGCGTCGATCAGCCGCGCCACTTCGTCGCCGCCCAGCGCATCCATGACCGCACAGGGCGGCTTGCCGAACTTCAACGCGAGCTTGGCGCCCAGGTCGATATCGTCCGGCACCGCCACCTCTTCGTCCAGCTCCTGCAAGACCGGCAGAAACGTGGCGCCCATCAAACGTTCGGCGATCGCCGTATCGCGGGCCTCGTCGGGCGGCGAAGGATCGCTGATATCCCATAGACCCTGTTCCTGGCCGACCCGCTCGACCGAGGCCGCCGGCGTATAGAATTCACCGAGCGGCCGCAAATTATCCTGTGAATGCAGCAGAACTTGCGACCCTACCAGATTGATGACGACAAACGGACCTGCGGCGGCGCCGAACACGTCACAGGCAACCCGATCGATCTCGTACGGTGTGCCGAGCCCGTCATCGAACAGCCGCACCGCCTCGTTCACATACGGGCAGAAAAACCGGTTCAGCGCAAATCCGCTGCTGTCGCGGCAACTGACGGCCTGTTTGCCGGTCGCGGCGCAAAACGCCAGGGCCGCTTCGACGGTGGCCGGAGCGGTCTTCTCGCCGCGCACCACCTCGACGATCGGATTGATTGCCGGAGGGTTGAAGTAGTGCATGCCGAGGAAACGCTCGGGCCTGTCGACCGACGCGGCGAGCGCGCCGACCCGGAGACAACTCGTGTTGGTGGCGAGAATGGTCTCGGCCGGCAGAATGCCGTTCAGCTTTCCATACAGATCCGCCTTGATATCGATCCGCTCGAAGACCGCCTCGATCACCAGGTCGCAATCGGCAAGCGGGGCCAGGTCGGTGCCGCCGGTCAGCGCGTCGCCGGCCGCCGCCGCGTCGGCGGCGGTCATGCGGCCGCGCTCGGTTTGCTTGACGTAGAAATCCCGTGCCTTCACGAGCGCCGCGTCGACCATCTCCTGGCCTGTATCGACCAGCCGCACCGCAAATCCATGCTGTGCGATATTGGTCGCGATGCCGGACCCCATCGTGCCAGCGCCCACAATCCCGACCTTCTGTACCGTCATGCGGCCTGCCTCCTGTGTCCGTCATGCGCAACGAAATACCGCGCCGGCGCCTCGGCCGTATGCTATCGCCCGCCCAACGGCGATTCAACGCCGTGACTGGCGGCTTTTACCTATCGCCGCGCCGGCATACCCTGGCTACCGGGGAATATCATCCGCATGACTACGAAAGAGGCAGCGCGATGTCAGCGCATCAGTTCGACTTCACGGCAATCGACGGGGCAGCGTTGCCGCTGCGCAACTATGCCGGGCACGCGGTGCCGATCGTCAACACCGCCTCGGAATGCGGGTTCACCCGGCAATATGGCGCGCTGCAGGCGCTATGGCGGACCTATCGCGACCGCGGTCTCATCGTCCTTGGCATTCCCGGCAACGATTTCGGCGGCCAGGAGCCCGGCTCCGACGCCGATATCAAAAACTTTTGCGACAGCGAATTCGCCATCGAGTTCCCGATGAGCAAAAGGCAATCGGTGATTGACGCCGACGCGCACCCTTTTTACCGGTGGATCGCCGCCGAATTGGGCGAAGATCATGCGCCGAAGTGGAATTTCCGCAAATACCTGCTGGACACGGACGGTAACCTGGCCGGCGCCTGTCCATCACGCGTCGGCCCGGACGACGCGGAAATCGTCGCGCCAATCGAGGATAGCCTGCGCGGTTGACGAAATGTGGCGGCGAAACGACGCCAACAGGGGTTTGCGGTTCGACGAAAATCCGCTATGCCCCTTGCGCCGTTCCGATGATTTCCTAAATCGGGAAAGATGCGTACCGAATGAAAACGGCCGTCATGACAGCGTTGGCAATCGAAGCAGGAATTTGAACGCATGATTGAGATCGACCATCTGAAAAAGACGTTCGGCCCGATCACCGCCGTCGACGATATCAGTCTCACTGTCGGCAAGGGCGAGGTCCTCGGATTTTTGGGTCCAAACGGCGCCGGCAAATCCACCACGATGAAGATGATCACCGGCTTTCTGCCGCCCAGCGGCGGGACCGCCCGGGTCGCGGGCTTCGACGTCCGCACGCACCCACTCGAGGTGAAGAAACGGGTTGGCTACCTGCCGGAAGGGGCGCCGATGTGGCCCGACATGACGCCGCGGGGATTTCTCGCCTTCATCGCCAGAATTCGCGGCTTCGACGGTGCGGAGGCGCAGGACC
>JAOTYV010000374.1 GCA_029861675.1 Alphaproteobacteria bacterium | reverse complement strand
CGCCACCCTCCGCAAGCACTTTCGTAATCGCCGCGGTCAGCGTCGTCTTGCCGTGGTCAACATGCCCGATCGTTCCGATGTTGCAATGCGGCTTCGTACGCTCAAATTTCGCTTTCGACATGTCTTTAGTCCTTCGTCCTCACTCGTGACCCGTGCAATACCCTAATTGCTGGTCTACCCACTTCATTCGGCGTTTCTACGCCAGCTTCTCGCGCACCTCGTCGGCCACCGACTGCGGCACTTCCGCATAGTGATCGAACTGCATGGTGAACTGTGCCCGTCCCTGAGTCATCGACCGCAGGGTATTGATGTAGCCGAACATGTTGGCGAGCGGCACCATCGCGTTGACCACCTGAGCGTTTCCGCGCAATTCCATGTTTTGAACCTGTCCGCGACGGCTGCTCAAATCGCCGGTTACCGACCCGGTATGCTCGTCCGGCGTAACCACCTCGACCCGCATGATCGGCTCCAGAAGCTTGGGCGAGGCATGCCGCATCGCTTCACGAAAAGCGCTACGCGCGGCGATTTCAAACGCCATCACCGAGGAATCGACGTCGTGCGACGCGCCATCGTGCAGCGTGACCTTGAAGTCGATGACCGGGAATCCGAGCAACACACCGTTTTCACGTGCATGCGCGAGCCCCTTTTCGACGCCGGGAATAAACTCCCGCGGCACCGAGCCACCCACGACCTTACTCTCAAACTCATATCCCGAGCCCGGCTCGCCCGGCTCGAAGAGAAGTTCCACCCGCGCAAACTGGCCGGAACCGCCGGTCTGTTTCTTGTGCGTATAGTCGCAATCGTAGGTTCGGCTGATCGTCTCGCGATAGGCCACCTGCGGTGCGCCAATGTTGGCGTCGACGCTGAATTCCCGCTTCAACCGGTCGATGATGATATCGAGATGCAGCTCGCCCATACCCTTGAGCACGGTCTGGCCGCTTTCCTCGTCGGTCGATACGTTGAAGCTCGGGTCTTCCTGCGCCAAACGCGCGAGGCCCGACGAGAGCTTGTCGTGATCGCCCTTGGTCTTCGGTTCCACCGCGATCTCGATGACCGGCTCGGGGAACTCCATCTTTTCGAGGATGATCGGGTTCGCCGGATCGCAGAGCGTGTCACCCGTCGTCGCTGTTTTGAGACCGGCAATGGCAACGATATCGCCCGTGCAAGCTTCCTTGATGTCTTCGCGGTGGTTGGCGTGCATGAGAAGCATTCGGCCGATGCGTTCCTTGCTGTCCTTTACCGAATTGAGCGCGCTGCTGCCCGATGTCAGGACCCCCGAATAGATCCGCACAAAGGTCAGTGAGCCCACGAACGGGTCCGTCATCACCTTGAACGCCAATCCCGAAAATGGCGCATTGTCGGATGCTTCCCGATCCGCCGGCTCGTCGTTCTGCAATACGCCCTGAACGTTCGGTACATCGATCGGCGACGGCATGTAATCCACAACCGCGTCGAGCAGCGGCTGCACGCCTTTGTTCTTGAAGGCAGAGCCCAGCAAAATCGGCACGAATGTGCCGTCGATGGCACCCTTACGGATACAGGCCTTCAACGTATCCTCGTCCGGCGCGTTGCCTTCCAGATACGCTTCCATCGCGGTGTCGTCCTGCTCGATCGCAAGCTCCACCAGCTTTTCATGATACTCGGCGGCCTGATCGGCGAGATCGTCGGGAATTTCGGCTTCTTCGTACTCGGCGCCGAGCGTTTCGTCCTTCCACAGGATCGCCTTCATGCGCACGAGATCGACCACCCCGATAAAACTGTCTTCGACGCCGATCGGCAGTTGCAGCACCATCGGCACCGCGCCCAAACGATCGTCGATCATTTCAACGCAGCGGAAGAAATCCGCGCCGACACGGTCCATCTTGTTGATGAAACAAATCCGCGGAACGCCGTATTTGTCGGCCTGGCGCCAAACGGTTTCGGATTGCGGCTCCACACCGGCCACGCTGTCGAACACCGCCACCGCACCGTCGAGGACGCGCAGGCTGCGCTCGACTTCAATGGTGAAGTCGACATGCCCAGGCGTGTCGATAATGTTTACCCGGTAATCGCGCCAGAATGCCGTGGTCGCCGCGGAAGTGATCGTAATCCCCCGCTCCTGCTCCTGCTCCATCCAATCCATCGTGGCGTTGCCGTCATGGACTTCGCCGATCTTATGGGAGCGGCCCGTATAATAGAGTACGCGTTCGGTCGTCGTGGTCTTGCCGGCGTCGATATGCGCCATGATGCCGATGTTGCGATATTTTTCGATGGGTGTGATGCGTGACATGACTGACCGTCCAGTACGGAGTGATTACCAGCGATAATGCGAAAAGGCGCGGTTGGCTTCCGCCATGCGATGGGTATCTTCCCGCTTCTTTACGGCGCCGCCACGATTGTTCGCGGCATCGAGGAGTTCTCCGGAGAGCCTTTCCGTCATCGTGTTCTCGCCGCGCTTGCGCGCAATTTGAATGATCCAGCGGAAGGCCAGCGCCTGCGCGCGATCCGAACGGACTTCGATCGGCACCTGATAGGTTGCGCCGCCGACCCGGCGCGAGCGCACTTCGAGGTGCGGTTTCACGTTCTCGATCGCCTCATGGAACGTGCGGACGGGATCACCGTCCCCGCGCTTTTCGAGGACTTCCATGGCGCCATAAACAATTGATTCGGCGACCGATTTCTTGCCGTCCTGCATCACGTTGTTCATGAATTTGCTGACAATGAAATCGCCGTATTTTGCATCCGGCAGAATTTCGCGTTTTTCGGCGCGTCGGCGTCTCGACATGATTTCCCCCTGCAGCCCTATTTGGGCCGCTTGGCTCCGTATTTCGAGCGGCGTTGACGACGGTCATCGACACCCTGTGTATCGAGCGTACCGCGCACGATATGGTACCGAACGCCCGGCAGATCCTTGACCCGGCCGCCCCGGATCATGACCACCGAATGCTCCTGCAGATTATGCCCTTCGCCGGGAATGTAGCTGGTCACCTCATACCCATTGGTGAGGCGCACGCGGGCAACTTTCCGGAGGGCGGAGTTCGGCTTCTTCGGCGTCGTGGTATAGACCCGGGTGCACACGCCGCGTTTCTGCGGGCAAGCCTCCAAAGCGGGAACCTTGTTCCGCGTCGGCTTGTCGTGGCGTCCTTTCCGGATCAACTGATTGATCGTCGGCATTCGCTCTCTCTCACTATCCTTCGTCTAACACCAAGACGACGCCCGCCGGTCGAACCTGCCAGGCCTCGTGTTTGCGCTAGCACCGTTCGCCCAAACGTCCAGAAAATACAAAAAGCACCGCCAGCAAAGCGATCCCCTGCTCCACTGCGGTCCAAGTATTGATTCCGGCAGCCGGCGTTCCGGCTTATGTTCAAATCTAGAGTGCCTCAGGCTGTGTCTAGCGAAAGAACTACCTCCCAAGGAGTTCGACCACTACTACCTAGCCCTGTCCATCAAAGTGCGGCGGATACTAGTTACGCGCCCAATTGCCGTCAAGCAAAAGATCACGGATTCTCCAGTCTTCCTGCGACGAATTGCCCCTCCGGCACGAGCCGCCGAGCCACCACCAGAATCGATCCGGGCGGCCATCTGACAAATGACCGCCCGGGGCAGGTTTTGGCTAAAATTATGCGGCTGTCGCGGGCGGCTCCTCTCCGGAAGGCTCGCTCTCGAGCGCGCCACCCTCTTCGGCCTGCAGCGCCGTCAACTCGCGATCCCGCTCGGCGGCCACGGCCTTGAGCCGGTTCATCACGCTGCCCGTCCCCGCCGGGATCAAGCGCCCGACGATGACATTTTCCTTCAGCCCTTCGAGCGTATCGATCTTGCCGTTGACGGCCGCATCGGTGAGCACGCGCGTGGTTTCCTGGAAAGACGCCGCCGAGATGAACGACTTGGTCTGCAGGGATGCCTTGGTGATGCCCTGCAACACCGGCTTGCAACTTGCGGCCTTGCCGCCTTCGGCTTCCGCCCGGGCATTC
>JAOTYV010000097.1 GCA_029861675.1 Alphaproteobacteria bacterium | reverse complement strand
ATATAGGCGAAGATGCTAATCGGAAATAACGGCCCATTCCGGTAGCCTCTTGCCAATGCCGGCTTTGACGGGGAGAGCGGTCATTCCAACAAGCATCTTCGCCTATATCTGGCGCTATAGCAGGCCGCAGCAAATGCTGCTGATTTTCGGCACGCTGATCTATTTGCCGATGCTCTATCTGTTTTTCGAGCTGCCGAAAGTCATCATCAATGATGCGCTGAAGCCGAACACCGGCAGCTTCCCGCGAGAAATTCTCGGCACATCCTTCAATCAGATCGAATTCCTGCTGCTGCTGTGCGCCGGATTGCTGGTGCTGATGCTGCTCACCGCCGGCACGCGATATTATCTCAGCGTCTATAAGGGCGTGCTCAGCGAAGTCATGCTGCGGCGATTGCGCTATGACCTGTACACCCAGGTCCTGCGGTTCCCGCTCGAGCATTTTCGCCGCGTCACCGCCGGTGAAATCGTGACCATGACGACCGCCGAGGTCGAGCCGCTCGGCCGCTACATGGGCGTCGCGGTGGCCAACCCGGTGCTGCAAGGCGGCACCCTGATCACCGCGCTGACCTTTCTGTTCGTACAGGACCCGATCCTCGGGCTGGCGGCGATCGCGCTGTTCCCGGTGCAAGTCTTCCTGGTGCCGAAGCTGCAGCAGCGCATGAATGTGGAGAGCCGCAAACGGCTCCGCAACGTGCGGCTATTCTCGGGCCACATTTCGGAATCGATCGCCGGCGTCCGGGAAATCCATTCGCACGACACCAGCAATTTCGAACGCGCGCGCACCGCCAGCCAGCTGGGGACGCTGTTCCGCATCCGCCGGACGCTGTACATCCTGGGCAACGGCATCATCTTTCTGAACACCTTCTTTACCCAGCTCACGCCGGTGCTGTTCTATTCGATCGGCGGCTACCTGGTGATCATGGACGAACTCAGCCTCGGCGCGCTGATCGCGGTGATCGCCGCCTATCGCGAGACCGTGCAGCCCTGGAACGAGTTGCTGGAAAACTATCAGCAACTCGAGGACAACAGGGTCAAATACGACAATCTGATCGAGAACTTCCTGCCCGATGGATTGCGCGCGCTGCCGGACCTCGAGGAAGCAGCGCCGGAGAGCAAGCCGGCAAGCCAGCTCACCGGACCGTTGAAAGTCGCCGACCTCAGCCTGCGCGACGGCGAAACCCGGATTCTCGACGGCGTCAGCCTGGAGGCATCCCTGCCGGGCATGCTGGCGGTACTTGGTCCCTCCGGAAGCGGCAAGTCGGAACTCGCGCAGATCCTGTGCGGCTTGCGCACGCCCAGCGGCGGCGGCGCCCAGTTCGGCGAGACGCCGCTCACCGCGCTCGACGAGCCGGCAATCGGCCGCTGCCTCGGCTATGTGGATCCGGACAGCCATATCTTCTCCGGCAGTTGGCGGGACAATTTGCTGTACGGGCTGAAACACCGGCCGGTGGATATGCAGGACGCAAGTGAGGCCGAGCAGACGGTCTGGGTCACGGAAGCGATCGCCGCCGGGAATTCCCCGGTCGACCCCGCGGCCGAATGGATCGACTATGCCAGCCTCGGCGTCGACGGCGCCGAAGACCTGACCGCGGAAGCGATACGCGTTATCCGGATGGTCGGGCTGGAAAACGATCTGTTCATCCGGGCGGTCCAGCAACTCATCGATCCGCGCCGGCATCCGGCGCTGGCGGAAAAACTCCTGGAAGCGCGACGCCGCTTCCGCGCGCGTCTCGACGCCTCCGAGTTCGCCGATGCGGTCGAGTTCTTCGATCCGGCGCGCTACAACGCGAACGCCACCTTGTCGGAAAATCTGCTCTTTGGCCGGCACACCGACGAGACCTTCGACGTCTACCATTTGGGCGTGCAGCCCTTCGTGCTCGAAGTCCTTCGGGAACACGGCCTCCTTGACCGCTTGGTCGATATCGGCCGTCAGGCGGCGGCGGAGAATATCGAAATGTTCCGCAACCTTGCCGCCGGCGACGAGCGGCTCGAACGGTTCAGCCTGATCCGGCGGGATGAAATGCCGGGCTTCGAAATCCTATTGCGGCGTATTGAGCGGAACGGCATAGCGACCTTGCGGCGGCGGGAACGATGCAAGCTGCTGTCGCTCGCCTTCATGCTCGCGCCGGCGCATCAGCGCCTCGGGCTGATCGATGACGAAGTCCAGGCCGCGGTGGTGCGGGCGCGCCGAACCCTGCACGACGACCTGCCCGCCCCGCTTCGCGAAAAGGTCGAGTTCTTCGCCGAGGATGCGGTCTCCGGCGGGGTCACCGTGCAATGCAACTTGATGTACGGACGCCTGGCGAAAACGCAGCACCGCGCCGAAGTCAACGCGTTGATGCAGGCGGTGATCGACGACGTCGGCATTCGCGACGACCTGCTCGCAGTCGGCCTTGGCGCCGATGTCGGCGCCGGCGGATCGCGCCTGTCACCGGCGCAGCGGCAAAAGATGGCCCTGGCGCGGTGCCTGATCAAGCGGCCCGAAATCCTAATCGTCAACGAAGCGATCAACGCGCTGGACACCGAAGAGCAGGAGAGAATTCTCACGCGCGTGGTCGATGAATTCGCCGGCCGCAGCGTGATCTGGGTCGACCGCGAGCAGTGCCGGCGCGACTGTTTCGATAAGATCGCCACCATGCGGGCCGGCAAGGTCGTCGATCTCTGTGACGGCGACGCGGCGGTTGTGGAAACACCCGATGCCGCGGCCGCACCGGGTGAAGACACGCTAACCGAAGAAATGCGCGTCCTGCTCGATGTTCCGTTGCTTCAGGGACTCGATCCCTCGACCGTCAAACTGCTCGCCTATGCCGCCGACCGTCAGGAATTCGCCGCCGGAGAAACCGTGTTCCGGGAGGGCGATACCGGCGATTCCGCCGCGTTCGTGCTGCGCGGCGCGGCCGAGGCGTGTGTCGGCGGCGGCGAGGACGGCAGCCCGCGGCGCATACTCGGCAGCATCGGTCCCGGCGGCGTGATTGGTGAAATAACCTTGCTGCTCGACAGCCCCCGCGCCGCCACGGTGATCGCGACCGAGCCGCTGTCCGTGCTGATGCTATCGCGCGAGTTGTTTCTCGATTTGATCCGCAAGGATCAGCAGCTTGGCCTCTCGGTGATGCGCGACCTCGCCGGACGATTGAGCGACCTCACCAAACGCATCGACGCGGGCGCCGCCGGCTGAGCGCACGGGAACAAGGAGAGCAACCATGGCCGACCAAGCGACGGCGCCGCAAACCGAAACACCCGCTGCACCGGTAAAACGCGCCGGCCGCGCCCTGGCGCTGGACGCCCTGAAAGGGCTGATCATGATCGTCATGGCGATCGATCACACCCGCAGCTTCCTGATGAAATACGACGGCACCAAGGAGATCTGGTACGCCGACGCGATCTACAACCCGCAGGTTTGGGATTTCGTCTCGCGCTACGCCTCCCATGTCGCCGCGCCCGGTTTCTTCTTCATGATGGGCATGGGCATGGTGCTGATGGTCGAATCCCGCAAGAAGGTCGGCTGGGACGAGCACAAGGTCTTCGTCAGTTTCCTCAAGCGCGGCGCCATCCTGATCCTGCTGCAGTTCACGCTGGAAAACCTCGCCTGGTTCGAACGCTCGCACAATCCGCTGCATTTCCTGTCGACCGGCGTGCTGTCCACCCTCGGCGCGTGCATGATCCTGGCGGGATTCATGATGCGCTTCCGGCCGGCGGTCGTCGCCGCGATCAGCATCGCGTGTCTGGCCGTGACCACCGTGGTGATCCACAACCTGCAACCGGAGGACAGCAAGGATCTGTCGCTAATCACCGCGCTACTGCTGGTCGCCGGGCGGTCGGGCGTGGTCAAGGTCAACTATCCGATCGTGCCGTGGCTCGGCGTAACCGCGCTCGGCATGCTCTATGGCTGGCACTGGCTGAAGGATCGCGGCCGCGCCTATCAGCACGCGCTCTATTTCGGCATCGCCCTGATCGCCGCGTTCTGCCTCATGCGCGCCGTCGACGGGTTCTGGAACTACCGCCCGCCGATCGACGGCACCGCCCAGGCCTTCCTGCAGGCGACCAAGTACCCGCCCAGCCTGTCCTGGCTGTCGCTGACGGTCGGCGCGAACTTCCTCATTCTCTGGCTGTTCTGGAAGGGCGAGGCGCTGGTCGACAAGTTCGGCCAGGTGCTGCTCGCCTATGGCCGCTCGGCGCTGTTCTTCTACATCGTGCATCTGCACATCTACGGCATCATGAGCCTGTTCTTCTTCAACCGGCACGAAACGATCCTCAGCATGGCGGGCGTGCTGTGGCTGGTCGGGCTGGCGATGCTGTGGCCGATTTGCGCCTGGTACGGCAAGTTTAAAGCGCAACAGGATCCGGATTCGATCTGGCGGTTGTTGTAGGGAGCTGCGGCGGCTCCCTAATGGGATCGGGCCGACACCACGATGAAGCCCCGCGTCTTGCCGGAATCGCTATCCATCGTGTTCATCGCGCGGAACAAATCCTCGGCCGGGACCCAGACCGGCGGAAATTTGTAGCGCGCCACGTCGAGGATCAGGAAACTGTCGGTCGCCTCGTCATAGGCGCCGAGCGGCGAGAAATGCGCGCCGGGCGGCTGTCCCACATAGTTGCGGCGGTAGTTGATCGCGACGAAATTGTTCTTCTCGGCCATGTTGCGCTTGGCGATCCGGCGGAACTCGGCGGCCGAGCTGTCGGCCGCATGAAAATGTCTGGTTTTCGCGCCGTGCACCGCCATGACCTTCGCCGCCTGCTCCAGGGTCTGGCCGATGCGGAGCGTGGTCGGGCGATCGACGATAGACTCGACCCGGTCGTTGAAATAATTGGCCTGAGTGAAGAAGGCATAGGGCTTGTACTTCGGATCGACCGGCCGCTCGAGCGGCAGCGCGTTGAGGATCGACACGCCGGTCGCCACCGAGCACAGCGTCTGGCGCTCCTGGGTGGTGAAGGTCGCCATCAGCGAGTTGTAATCGACCCGGTGGGTGCTGCGGTTGATCCGCTTGCGCCCCTCCTCCGACGTCAGCAGCACATAGGACCCGGTGATCTTTGCCGGCTTCTTCGGCGCGGCTGCGGTGGTGACGCAACCGGCCAGCACCAACGCCAGGGCCGGCGCCATCAAGAAGCCGAGGATACGGGATCGTTTGGTCATGGTGCTCGTCATCGCGCGCCTCCAGGATCCGCGCGGCCCTTGCGCCGCCCGAGTTTCTTTCGTCTATTTGACCAGACGGGCAGATCGGCGCAAGCCGAAACTGCCTCACACGGAGTCAAAATTCCGTGGCGGAAAGACATCCAGGGGGCGAGGAACCACATGGCGAAACCACCGAAACACGGCTTTGCGCAAGGCCTGACCAACTACGGCGATGCGGATTTTTCGCTGTATTTGCGGCGCTCCTTCGCCAAATCGATGGGGTATTCCAGCGAGATGCTGTCCCGCCCGGTGATCGGCATTGCGCACAGCGCCAGCGGCTTCAACAACTGCCATCGCCATTTCCCCGAGCTGATCGAGGCGGTGAAGCGCGGCGTGCTGGTCGCCGGCGGCTTGCCGATCGATTTTCCGACGATCTCGCTGGGCGAGGTCTATCTCAACCCGACCAGCATGATGTATCGCAACCTGATGTCGATGGATGTGGAGGAAATGGTTTCCGCCCAGCCGATGGACGCGGTGGTGTTGATCGGCGGCTGCGACAAGACCCTGCCGGCGCAATTGATGGGCGCGGCCTCGGCCAACATCCCGGCGATCAATCTGGTCGCGGGGCCGATGATGACCGGCTCCTATAAGGGCGAGCGGCTCGGCGCGTGCACCGACTGCCGGCGCTTCTGGGCGAAATTCCGCGCCGGCGAAATCGACGCCTCCGAGATCAAGGAGGTGGAAGACCGGCTGGCAACGACCGCCGGCACCTGTGCGGTGATGGGCACGGCGAGCACCATGGCGTGTATCGCCGAAGCGCTCGGCATGATCCTGCCGGGCACGGCGGCCATTCCGGCAGTCCACGCCGACCGGCTGCGCGCGGGCGAGGCGTCCGGCATGCGCGCGGTGGCGATGGCGCGGGAAGGCCTGACCCCGGATCAGATCATCACCAAGCAGTCGGTGGAAAACGCGCTCCGCGTGCTGCTGGCGATCGGCGGCTCGACCAACGCGATCATCCACCTGACCGCGGTCGCCGGGCGGCGCGGCATCGACATTTCGCTGAAGCGGCTGAACGACCTGAGCGACACCACGCCGGTGCTGGTCGACCTGAAACCGACCGGTCCCTACTACATGGAGGATTTGTATGCCGCCGGCGGGCTCGGCCCGGTGCTGCGCGAAATCCAGAACGTGCTGCATCTCGACTGCCTCACCGTGTCCGGCGAGACGCTCGGCGAACGGCTGGAGGGCGAGACCGGTTATGTCGATCATTCGGTGATCCACAAATTCGACGACCCGGTCTATCCGCAGGGCGGGCTGGTGGCGTTGTTCGGGTCGCTCGCGCCGGGCGGCGCCATCCTGAAACGCTCGGCGGCGGATGAATCCCTGTTCGAGCTGGAAGGCCGCGCCGTCGTGTTCAGTTCGCTCGAGGACCTGGCCGCGCGGATCGACGATCCGGACCTGGACATCGGCGCCGAGGATTTCATGGTGCTGCAGAACGCCGGGCCGAAGAGCAAGAGCGGCATGCCGGAAGCCGGCTACCTGCCGATCCCGGGCCGGCTCGCCAAGGCCGGGGTCAAGGACATGGTGCGGCTGTCCGACGCGCGGATGAGCGGCACCGCCTACGGCACGATCATCCTGCACATCACCCCGGAAGCGGCGGTCGGCGGGCCGCTCTCGAAGGTGCAGACCGGCGACCGCATCCGGCTCAGCGTCAAGGAACGGAAGCTCGACCTGCTGGTCGACGCCAAGGTCCTGGCGGCGCGGCCGGCGGCGGCGGATCTGGCCGAAGCCAGCCGCGGCTACAAACGCCTCTATGCGGACCACGTGCTGCAGGCGGATGGCGGCTGCGATTTCGATTTTCTGCGGTTCGACGGAGGATAGGGCGATGGCGACAAACACGACGACAGATCTGGAAGTCGATATCGAGGTGGTCGTCGAGGCCAGGGACATTCTCGGCGAAGGCGTGATCTGGCACCCGGAAGAGCAAGCGGTCTACTGGTGCGACAATCTGAAATCCAACATCCAACGCCATGATCCGGCGAGCGGAGAGCACCGTGTCTGGGACATGCCCGAGGAAGTCGGCTGCATCGTCTTCCGCGAACGGGGCGGCATCTGCGCGGCGATGAAATCGGGTTTCGCGTATATCGACGATCTGGACGCGCTCGACATTCGCTATATCGTCGACCCGGAACCGGACCTCGACGGCAACCGGTTGAACGACGGCAAGTGCGACCGCGCCGGGCGCTTCTGGTGCGGCTCGATGGATGCAGGCCTCGCCAAGCCGACCGCGTCGCTCTACCGGCTCGACCCGGACGGCACGTGCAGCAAACACGACACCGACATCATCTGCTCCAACGGCATCGCCTGGAGCCCGGACAACACGGTCATGTATTTTTCCGACACCCGGTCGGAAGCGCTTTACGCCTATGATTTCGATTTCGCGGCGGGCACCCTGTCGAACCGGCGCATCTTCGTCGACACCACCGACAAGCCGTTCCGCATCGACGGCGCGACGGTGGATGCGGACGGGTTCTACTGGTGCGCCGAGGTACATGACTGGTGCATCGGCAAGTACGCACCCGACGGCACGCAGGTGGGCCGCATCCGCCTGCCGGTGCGCCAGCCGACCATGTGCACCTTCGGCGGCAAGGACCTGGACGTGCTGTACGTCACCTCGGCGACGCGGTTCCTGGAACCCGGCGAGGCGGAAGCGCAGCCGCTGGCCGGCGCGCTGTTCGCGGTGCACGGCACCGGCGCGCAAGGCATCGCCGAACCGTATTTCGCCGGATAAATATTAAGGAGAGAACAATCTCATGCCGGAAATCGAGACCGTCGCCGATGTCGGCAACACGCTGGGCGAAGGGGTCATCTGGAATCCGCGCGAGCAGGCGATCTACTGGGCGGACAGCAAGGGCAAGCCGCGCATTCAGCGCTGCGATTCGAAGACCGGCGCGATCGATGAATGGGCGATGCCCGACCTGCTCGGCTCCTTCGTGTTTCGCGAAAAGGGCGGCGCGGTGGCCGGGTTGAAATCCGGCTTCCACTTCGTTGATCTGGAGACCGGCGCGACCGAGTTGATCCACGATCCGGAGCCGGACCTGGCGGACAACCGGCTGAACGACGGCAAATGCGACCGGCGCGGCCGTTACTGGTGCGGCAGCCTGGACGATGGCGGCCCCGGCGGCGGCTCGCTGTACCGGCTCGACCCGGACCTGACCTGCCACAAGATGGACAGCGGCGTCACGGTTTCGAACGGCATCGCCTGGAGCCCGGACAACAAGACCATGTTCTATTCCGATTCCCGCGGCCGCGAGTGCTACAATTTCGACTTCGACATCGACACCGGCGCGATCAGCAACAAGCGCGTCTTCACCTCGACCGTGGACATTCCCGGCCGCATCGACGGCGCCACGGTGGATGCCGACGGCTATTACTGGTGCGCCCATATCGGCGACTGGCAGATCGCCAAATACGACCCCGCGGGCGCGATCGTCGACACGGTCCGGCTGCCGGTCAAATATCCGACGATGTGCAGCTTCGGCGGACCCAACCTCGACGTGCTCTACGTCACTTCGGCGCTGCAGTTCGTGCAGCCGGACGAGGCCGCGGACCAGCCGCTGGCGGGCGCGCTGCTCGCCATTCACGGCACCGGCGCGCAGGGCATCGCCGAGCCGTTCTTCGCCGGATAAACAGGATTGGAACAGGAGGGCAGATTTCATGGCAGAGATACTTACCGGCGGGTGCCAGTGCGGCGCCATCCGCTATGAGGTGACCGGCGCGGCGAAGCAGCTCCTCGCCTGCCACTGCAGCGATTGCCAGAAGCAATCGGGCAGCGCCTTCGGCATGACCATGGTCGTCGACGAAGCGGACTTCCGCCTTGTGCAGGGCACCGTGAAGAAATTTACCGCGCGCACCGATGCGGGCCGGTCGAAAACCGGCGTCTTTTGCCCGGAATGCGGAAGCCGCCTCTATCACGAACTCGAAGCGCGCAAGGGCATGGTATCGATCAAGGCCGGCACGCTGGACGACACCAGCGGCCTGAACCCGACGGTGCATTTGTGGACCGACAGCAAGCAACCCTGGGTGACGATTCCCGACGGCGTGAAGGCGTTCGAGAAACAACCGTTCTAAGGGTTTGCGCCGGATTCGATACTTGTATGTCGGATGTCGGCACTGGCCGCCGCGTCGCGCAGTGTCACCCCCACCTAAATCCTCCCCCGTAAGGGGGAGGATTTAGGTGGGGGGTGTTCGGCTTTTGACCGAGCTCTCAGCAGCGTTCGGTACACACTCGGAAAAGCAAACAGCCCCGCTCAAATTACCTGACACACGCGGGGAAAGACTTCCTCGGCGACGAGCTGCATCGACTCGATCGAGCGGGCGACGTCGAGCCCCGGCCAATGCATGCTCATGACCACGTGATTCATGCCGACCCGCTTGTGGAACTTGATCATCTGCTCCGCCACATCGTCGGGCGAGCCGATGAAGAACCGGTCCTTGAGCAGATCCTCGAAGGGCTGGCCGAGCTCGTCTTCCGCGTCGGGGCGCGAGCGGCCGAGCCCCCAGGCGTGATAGGCCCGATATTTTGTCATGATCGGTTCCTTGGCAACGCGATACGCCTCCTCGCGGGTCGGCGCCACGAACACCTCGCGGCGGAACGGGAATTCGTCGGGGAACGGTTTGCCGGCCTCGTCGAGCGCGCGCTTATAGGTTTCCACCTGATCGGCGACCGCGTCGAGCCGGTCGTTCGGGCCGATATACCAGCAGGAGCCCATGCGCGCCGCGCGCCGGATCACCACATCGGCGCTGCCGCCGATCCAGATCGGCGGGTGCGGTTTCTGCACCGGTT
Organism: Alphaproteobacteria bacterium; assembly: GCA_029861675.1. Next base: position 4,673 of record JAOTYV010000097.1, on the reverse strand, counting down.
TCGCCGAGCACCCCGCATCCACGAGATTGAAATGCGAGCCCTTCAGGGTGACGGTTCTTTCCGTCCACAGGCGGATGATGGCCTTGAGATTTTCCTCGAAGCGGCGCCCGCGCGCAGCCTTCGACGTGCCGAACGCCTCGAACTCCACGTCGCGGTAGCCGACGCCGCAGCCGAAGATCAGCTTGCCGTTGGTCATGATGTCGAGCGTGCCGAGCTGTTCGGCCACATCGAGCGGCTTGTGCAGCGGCAGCAGCAGGACGCCGGTGTTGAGGCGAAGGTTCGGCGCCTCGGCGGCGATCCGCGCGAGGAAGGGCACCTGCGCCAGATCCTGCAGCGGATGGGTGCTGTAATGCGCGCCCTTGGTGATCGAATCGTAGCCCAGCCGCTCCACCAGCCGCGCCTGCTCGAGCATTTCCTCGAAACGGGCGGCGACGTTGTCGTCTTCGGGAAACTGCCCGCGCATCATGATCCCGAACTGCATCCGGCTCTCCCTGCGTCTGTTTTTGTTTTCTAATCCGGCGTCAGTTTAGGCGGTTTGCTGCTTCCTTGACCATCCGCCGCGCGCTGCGTCCGATGCCAGGCGGATTTGTAACCGCGCAGATATTGCGGCGGGAAGTCCACCGCCGCCCCCAGGATCTGCGCCGCGTGCCAGGGCCAGCGCGGATCGACCAGGAGGGTCCGCGCCAGCGCAACCGCGTCGGCCGCACCTTCCCGAATGATCGCCTCGGCGTGATGGGGATCGGCGATCATGCCCATTGCCATCACCGGGATATCCGCTTCCCGGCGCACGGTCGCCGCGAAGTCGACCTGATGGCCTTCGCCGGTCGGCACGCGCTGATCGAACAGCAACCCGCCGGAGGAAACCGCGACATAATCGCAGCCCCGCCGTTCGAGCTCGACCGCCAGCGCAACCGTATCGCCGAGCGACCAGCCGCCGTCCGCGTAATCGGTTGCGGACAGCCGCACGCCGAGCGGACGGTCCGCCGGCCAGGCGTCCCGCACCGCGTCGAACACGTCGAGCGGGAACCGCGCCCGCCGGATCGCATCCCCGCCATAGGCATCGTCCCGGCGATTGGTCAGCGGCGACAGGAATTCATGCAGCAGGTAGCCGTGCGCCATCACCAGTTCCAGCAGGTCGAAACCGATGTGCGCCGCCCGCCGCGCCGCGTCGGCGTGCGCGGCGCAAATCGCCTCGATGCCCGGAGCATCGAGCGGCGCCGGGTCGGGCCAACCGTCGGCGCGCGCGATCCCCGATGCGCCGACCGTCGGCCAAGCGCCCTCCGCATCGGTAAGCGGCCGGTTGCGTCCTTCTGCCGGAAGCCGCGTCGAGCCCTTGCGGCCGGCGTGGGAAAGCTGAATACCGAGCTTGGCGGGGCTATGGCGGCGGCAAAACTCCACGACCCGGGCGAGCGCCGCCTCATTGTCATCCGAATACAGACCCAGACAAGAATGTGTAATCCGTCCCTGCGGCGTCACATGCGCCGATTCGGTCATCACAAGCCCCGCGCCGGACACCGCGAGCTGGCCCAGATGCATCAGATGCCAGTCGGTGGCGCAGCCCTCTTCGGCGCTGTACTGGCACATCGGCGACGCGACGATGCGGTTCGCGAGTCCGAGCCCGCCCAGCATGAGCGGCGAAAACAGGGCGCTGGTTTCGGTCATTGTGCTCAACCGCCGTCATCCATGGTCAGCCGCGCTGTCTCAAGAATCGTTTCCACGGTTCCGTCCCTGATCACTTGTTCGTTCCCTCCATCGTGTTTAGCGGATTTCCCGCCCTGGAGGCAAAGCCGCGGTACGCAACGCGGCCGATCCGCCCTTGCCGTGCGTCCCGTTTTCCGCATCAATAACGGCACGCCCGCGCGAGCGGGACGGATGACATTTTAGTAGGATCGCAGCATGGCCGAGACCGCACTCGACATCACGAAGTACGACACCTTCCCGAAACTGCTTATCCACAATGCGGAGCGGTTCGCGGGCCGTCCGGCGATGCGCGAAAAAGACTACGGCATCTGGCAAAGCTGGAGCTGGGCCGAAGTCGCAACGGAAGTGCGCGCAATCGCCTGCGGTCTCGCCGCGCGGGGCTGCGGCCGCGGCGACAAGGTGGCGATCATCGGCGACAACCGCCCGCGGCTTTACTGGTCGATCGTGGCGGCACAGGCGCTCGGCGCGATACCGGTGCCGATGTATCAGGATGCGGTGGCCGACGAACTGCAATTCGTGCTCGAACACGCCGAAGCCCGCTTCGCGGTGGTCGAAGATCAGGAACAGGTCGACAAACTGCTCGAGATCAAGGACCGCTGCCCGACATTGAAGGTGGTGATCTATGACGACGCGCGGGGCCTGCGACACTACCCGCAGGATTTCGTCTGCGCCTATGAGTCCGTGGTCGAGCAGGGCCGCGCCTACGACAGCGATAATCCGGATTTTTATGACACCGCGGTTGCGGCCAGCGCCGGCACCGACGTTTCGGTAATGCTCTATACCTCCGGCACGACGGGCCAGCCGAAGGGCGTGGTGCTGACCCACCGCAACATCATGGCGACCGCGCTGAACGCGGGCCGGGTCGACCGGCTCGATGAGACCGACGAAGCGCTCGCGTATCTGCCGATGGCCTGGGTCGGCGATCATATATTTTCCTTCGGCCAGTCCTATACCGCCGGCCTGTGTGTCGCCTGCCCGGAATCCAGCGACACGGTCCTGAACGATGTCTGGGAACTCGGGCCGAGCTACTTCTTTGCGCCGCCCAGAATCTACGAAAATCTGATCACCACCGTGATGATCCGGATGGAGGATGCGGGCTGGCTGAAGCGCAAGGCGTTTCATTATTTCATGGGGTTGGCGCAGCGCGTCGGCGCCAGGATTCTCGAAAAGGCCCCGGTATCCTTCACCGACCGGCTGCTCTACGGGATCGGCGATCTGCTGATTTACGGCCCGCTGCGCAACAGCCTCGGCATGAGCCGGGTGCGGCTGGCCTACACCGCCGGCGAGGCGATCGGGCCCGACATCTTCAACTTTTACCGCAGCATTGGGCTTAACCTGAAGCAACTCTACGGTATGACGGAAGCCAGCGTGTTCGTCACCATGCAACCGGATGCCGAGATCAAGGATGATTCGGTCGGCCGTCCGGCGCCCGATGTCGAAATCAAGATCGCCGACAACGGCGAGGTGCTGTTCCGCAGCCCGGGCGTGTTCCAGGAATATTATAAAAACCCGGAAGCGACCGCCGAGACGAAAACGCCGGATGGCTGGGTCCACACAGGCGACGCCGGTTTCGTCGACGACGACGGCCATTTGACGATCATCGACCGTGCCAAGGATGTTGGGAAGCTGACCAGCGGCGATTTGTTCGCGCCGAAATTCATCGAAAACAAGCTGAAATTCTTCCCGCAAATCACGGAGGCGGTGGCATTCGGCGACGGCCGCGATTTCGTCGCCGCGTTCATCAACATCGATCATGACGCGGTCGGCGATTGGGCCGAGCGTCACGGGATCCCCTATGCGAGTTACCAGGAGCTCGCCACCCATGAGGCGGTCCGCCGGCTGATTCTGGAGAAAGTCGAGGAGGTCAACGCCGATCTTGCGCAGGAACCGCGGCTCGCCGGCACGCAGATCCGTCGTTTCCTGATCCTGCACAAGGAACTCGACGCGGATGACGGCGAACTCACCCGCACCCGCAAGGTGCGCCGCCGTATCGTCGCGGAAAAATACGGCGTGCTGATCGACGCACTCTATTCCGGCGTGGATCAATGCCATATCGAGACGCAGGTCACCTTTGAAGACGGGCGCACCGGTGTCATCGAGGCGGAAATTCAGATCGACAACGTGCCCGAATCCGCGCCGGTCCAGGCGGCGGCGTGAGCATGAAACGGATCATCATCACCGGCGGCAGCGGCAAGGTCGGGCGCGCGACGGTGCGCGACCTGACCGAGCACGGTTACACGGTGGTCGCCAATCTCGACATCGCGCCATCTTCCGACACCATCGCGCCCTTCGTGCACACCGACATGACCGATTTCGGCGAGACCATCGACGCCTTTCATTCGATCAACAAGATCCACAACGGGGCTGACGCGGTGGTTCATCTGGCCGCGGTCCCGGGACAGGGCCGCCGGCCGGACAGCGCGACCTTCGCGATCAACACGCTCAGCACCTACAACGCGTTTTCGGCCGCCGCCAAGCTCGGCATGAAGCGCGTCGTCTGGGCGTCCAGCGAAACCCTGCTCGGCCTGCCCTTCGATCGCGAGCCGCCGGGGTATGCGCCGCTCGACGAAGACCTGCCGGCGCGGCCGAATTCCAGCTATGCGCTGGCCAAGGCCTGCGGCGAGGAAATGGCGCGGCATTTCAGCCGCTGGCATCCCGACATTCCCTTTATCGGTCTGCGCTTTTCCAACGTCATGGAGCCGCACGACTACGCGAGTTTTGCGGCCTGGCAAGACGATCCGTCGGTGCGCAAACGCAATCTGTGGGGCTATGTCGATGCGCGCGACTGCGCACAGGCGTGCCGGCTTGCGCTTGAAGCGGACATCGCCGGCGCCGAGAATTTCGTGATTGCCGCCGCGGACACGGTGATGACCCGCGCCAACCAAGCGCTCATGGAGGAGGCCTATCCCGGCGTCGAAATCCGCGGCGCTGTCGGCGACACCGAAACCCTGGAATCGAATGCGAAGGCCAAG
>JAOTYV010000096.1 GCA_029861675.1 Alphaproteobacteria bacterium | reverse complement strand
CGAGCAATGGCGCCAGCATTACAACACCATCAGGCCCCACAGTTCGCTGGGTTACAGAGCGCCGGCACCGGAGAGCATCTTGCCAGCAGTCAGATCGGTCAAGTACCTTGAACACCAGCCACCGCAGGAGGCATGGCAAAACCGCCAGATTCTCTCATAGAAAGTGGACCACTTAAATCAAGCCGGTCAGGCCTGGGTCGAGTTACGGCCGGGGCATGGGGCCCGGCGGCGGTCGGGGCCCCGGCAGCGGTATGGGTCCCGGCGGCGGTAGAGGCCCTGGCGGCGGTATGGGTCCCGGTTCTGGCAGGGACCGGTAAACCGGACGGGTAGCCGAAAGGGCGTGACATCGACGCGTCCCTCGGCACCGGCCGGAGCCCTGGCGGCGGCGGTTCACAAACGCGATTTACGGTAGGACCGTTTTGCCGCGATCTTGCCGTCCCGGATCGTCAACAGGTCGACCAGGTGGATTTCGTAGGGTGTGCCGCCGACCGGCGTGCCGGTGGTGACCGATTCCACGACGGCGAATTCGGGCGACACGAAATGCCGGATCTCCTCGAAATGCAGATCGGGGACTTGTTCGAAGATGGCGGCGGCGAGGATACGCGCCGCGTCCCTGCCGACGGCGCGCTCGCCATAGGGTTGGGTGCCGAACGACGCTTCGAAAATGACATCGTCGGTGAACATGCTGGTGATGCCCTCGACGTCATGCGTGTCCCATACCGTGTTGAACCGGTCGATGAAGGCCTCGCCGTCAAATTTCGTCATCTAAAGTCCTCCTCGGATGAAGTGTCTGGCTCGGGCATCTCGCGCGGCCATGCAATGACTTGAAACCATGGGTATTCCGTTCATTCGCCCTTGAACGCCGGTGTGCGCCGCTCGCGCCACGCCTGATGGGCTTCTTCCTTGTCCTGGGTAAACTCCAGCGCCATGAAGCGGTAAAGGTCGGTCAACGCGGCGTCGGCGATGTTGGGCACGTCCATGCCGTGCTGGATCGATTCCTTGACCATGCGTGACGCCAGCGGCGGCATGGCGGCGATGTGGTTGGCGACCTCTAAAGCCTGCGCCATCAGTTGGTCGTGCGGCACCATCCATTGCGCGAGGCCGATGCGGTAGGCCTCCTCGGCGGACAACGGGAATCCCATGGCGAGCCGCATCGCCTGTCCCTTGCCGACCCATCGGGCCAGCCGCGCCGAGCCGCCATAGGCCGGCAGGATGCCGAGGGCGACCTGCGGCAACCGCCATTCCGCCCGGTCGGAGGCGACGATCAGGTCGCAGCAGAAGGTGACGATGCAGCCGATGCCGATGGCGTAGCCGTTCACCGCGGCGATCACCGGCTTGGGGAAGTTCGAAAGCGTGTTGAACGGGCTGATCCGGCGTTTTGGAAGCCGCTTGATGAACTCGGCCGTCGAGTCCAGGGAATGGGTCTTGGCGTCCTTGAGATTGGCGCCGGCCGAAAATGCGCCGCCCGCCTCGTCACCGGTCAGGATGACGCAAGCGATGCCGTCGTCATCCTCCATTTCGGCGAAGTATTTGACGACGCCGTCATAGTAATCCTGCCCCCAGGCGTTGCGCGCCTCCGGGCGGCTCAGCGTCAGAATTCCGACGGCGCCCTGTTTCTCGTAATGGATCGGCATTTTCCCCTCCCGCGATAAGCAATGGTTTCCATCGAGTCTCGCCGCACCGGGCGTGGAGTCAAATTTCCGGCGCGCGAGGGGCTGATCAGCTTTCTTCGCCGCCGTCCTTTCCGACAACAATGCCGGCTTTCGCCTCGATATATTTGAAGATGCCGCTGGAGCGTTCGGTGGCGCCGCCCTGGTCGATCGCATCGGCGATGATGTCGCGGACCACCGCGCCGAGTTCGAGCGGCACGCCGAGCCGTTCGCCCTCCTCGAGGCAGAGGCTGATGTCCTTGTGGCTGATCGGCATGAAGGCGCCATAGCTGAAATCGCGGTCGGGGACCGCGTGGTTCAGGGTCTGCGAACTGGGCGTGTTGCGGCCGGTGCTGACATTGATCACGTCGAACATCGCGCGCGGGTCGAGGCCCGCTTTGGCGCCCAGGACGATGGCTTCGCTGGTGCCGATATTCGCGATGTTCATCAGATAGTTATTGACCAGCTTCATGGTCTGGCCGCCGCCCGGAATATCGCCGAGATAGAATACGTTCTTGCCGATCGCCTCGAAGGCCGGCCGGACGCGGTTGAATGCCGTTTTCGATCCGGTCGCCATGACGCTGAGCGTGCCGTCCACCGCGCCGCTGATCAGGCCGCTTACCGGCGCGTCCAGCATGTCGATATCGGTGTTCTCGAAATACCGGCGGACCTCCTTCGCCACGGTCGGGCCGGTGGTCGACAGATCGACATAGGTCCGGACAGCCGCGCCTTGCGCTGCTTCCTGGGCGACCCCGTGGGCGGCCTGTACGGTGTTGAGACAGACCAAGACGGTCTCCGCCTCGGCGGCGATCTCCCGGACCGACCCGGCCGCGCGGACCCCGGATTGCGTAACCTCGTCAAGCGCTTCGCTCCGGATGTCGTAGGCCAGCACGTCGAAGCCGCCCTTGACCAAATTGCGCGCCATGGGCCCGCCCATATCGCCGACGCCGATAAATCCGATTGTCCGCGACATCACACCGACCTCCGACTGTTACATTGCATTGGCGACACGCCAGCCGAATTATGGCGTAAATTCGGGAGGATGATTTGGCCGATATAGAATATTTCTACTCCGCCCATTCGGCGTATGCCTATCTCGGTTCGACCTGCTTCATGGACATCGCGCGGGCGGCCGACCGCAAGATCAAGCACCGGCCGATGGATCTGCGGCGGGTCATCGAGATAAATGGTCCGGGAGCGACCAACGGCCTGACACCGGCCCGGCGGTCCTATTTTTCCGGCCGCGAGATCGAGCGCTGGGCGGAGTATCGCGCAGCCCCGGTCATGGAGGGATTTCCGACCCATCACAGTGAAGACATCACCCTGCCCAACTGCATGGTGATCGCGGGGATCCAGCAGGGGGTCGATGTGGACCGCCTTGCCCATTGCATGCTGAAGGCGCATTGGCGGGACGATGCGGATCTGAGCGATCGCGAGACGTTGGCGCAGTTGGGCCGCAAGGCCGGGGTCGATCCCGAGCCATTGCTTGCCGCCGCGCTGTCGGCGGATGTCCAGGCGGCGTATGCGGCAAATACCGAAGAGGCGATCCGCCGATCGGTTTTCGGGTCGCCGACCTATTTCGTCGATGGCGATATGTTTTACGGCTAGGACCATCTCGATTTGGTCGAGCGCGCCCTGGTGCGGCCCTTTGCCGGGACATGGCCACGGTCTTAGGGTGCCAGCAGAGGACGCGATAATTATGACACCGCTGGTTGGGGCGGGCGGCGACCTGCGGTATAGTTGCCTATCGTTTTTGGTTCATCTTCCGTTCAGGAGAGAAAGATGCAGATCGTCAATCCATCTTTCGGCCTCGAGGAAGGCGCTGAGAACCGGAGCAACGCGGTCGAGAAGGGCTCGACCGATTGGAGCCGGGATGCAATCGCCATCATGTCGAACTCGAAGCCGAATGCGCGTGAATTGCTCGAGGGCGTTCGCGACAAAATGGGCGCGTATCGCTCGACCGACAATATCGACTATTTCTTCAAGGACAGCGCCGCGAAGCCCGCACCGGACGCGCTGTACGACGAAATTGCCGGCAAATACAAGGGAGCCATCGTCGCTCTGGCCGATTGAGGGTCGTGTTCGTCGTGGAGTTTCCATGACAGCATCGAACTCGAAAAGCGCGGCGTTGAGACCTACATCGTCATTACCGAAACCTTCCTGCCGCTCGTGCGTGCGCAAGCAAAGGCCCGCAAGGCGGATCCCAAGCTGCTGATCGTCAAGCATCCGGTTGGCGGGTTGAATGCGGAAGAACTGGTCGATCGCATCGACGTCGCCTCGACCGAATTGAAGGGCGCCGTCAACGCCTGACGGCCGTCGAGAAGGATAGAAATGACGGAACCTACCGAGGAGGTAGTCGAGGTCGGTGACCTCGACCCCGATCAATGGAACGACTATGCCGTCGCCCAGGGATGGAGCGACGGCCTTCCCCTCATGCTTCCGACCGAGGAGAAGGTCGAGCGGATGGTCGAGGCGTGCCGGGGCGACAACGAGCCGTTTTTGCCGATGTCGCCGCGTCGGGTCATCCCGACACTGAAAAGTATCGCGGCGAATGCGGTGATGGCGGGATGCCGGCCGGAATACTTCCCGGTCGTTGTCGGCGCGGTGCGGGCCGTGTTGAATCCCGACTACAATTTGCACGGCACGCTGGCGACGACGCATCCTTGCAGCCAGGGGATGATCGTCAACGGGCCGCTGCGCAAGAAACTGGAGATCAATTGCGGCAGCAATTGTTTCGGGCAGGGAACCAAGGCCAACGCCACCATCGGCCGTGCGCTGCAACTGACGTTGCTCAATGTCGGCGGCGCCAAGCCCGGCGACATGGATCGGGCGACCCACGGCTCACCGGCCAAATACAGTTTCTGCTTTGGCGAGAACGAGGAGGAAAGCCCCTGGGAGCCATTTCATGTTCGCCGGGGGTTTGCCGCCGGCGACAGCGTCGTGACGGTTCTGGCGGGCGAGGCGCCGCACAACATCAACGATCACGCCAGCACGTCGGGCGAAGGTCTCCTGACGACGATCGCCGGGACCATCTCGCAGACCGGTGCAAACGTCCTTTCGGGAGATGCGCCCTTCATCGTTGTCCTCGGGCCGGAGCATGCGCAGACCATTCATCGCGACGGCTGGACGATCCAGGATATGCAGGAAAAGATCTATACGGACTCCGCGGTAGATGTCTCCCGGGTCTCCAAAGAGCAGCGGAAATTCTACGAGGAGCGGACGACCTATATGGTGAATAACCGGTATCATCTTTCGCGAAATCCGGACGACATCCAGATCCTGGTCGCGGGCGGGCCGGGCAAGCATTCCGCCTATATTCCGAGTTTTGGCCACAACGAGGCATGTTCCGTCCGCATCGCCCATAGCTGAGTTCACGACGATGACGGACCGGGACGACCTGCCGCTATTTTCCGACACCCTCCCCTGGGAGGATGCCCAAGCGGCGCTGGAGGCATTGGCGCTCGGCGACGGGCTGCCGCTGGTGCCGCCGACGCTTGGCCGCTTCGACTCGATGATTTCGGGACGCGGCGCGATCGGCCAATCCTTCGGTCATGTCATGCCGTTGATGGGCGAGCTCACCCTGGAGGCCGTTGCCTACAATTGCATCCTCGCGGGGTGCCGCCCGGAGGAGCTGCCGATCGTGCTGACCGCCGCCGAGGCGGCTATTGAGGAGCAGTTCAACCTGCTCGGCGTGCTGAGCACGACGGGGACGCCGGCGGTCGCGGTCTGTGTGCACGGTCCCATCGTGAACACGTTGGGACTCAATGCCGGCGGCAATATTCTCGGACCCGGCAATCGCGCCAATGCCTGCATCGGCCGCGCGGTCAGTCTGATCATGCGCAATGTCGGCGGTGCGCGGGCCGGCATCGCCGATATGGCGACGATGGGTCAGCCGGGGAAATACACCTTCTGTTTCGCCGAACGGCCCCATGACGGGTTTCCCCCGCTTCCCGTGCGCCGCGGTTTCGGCGCGGCGGAGAGTTGCGTCACGGTTCTGGGGGTTTCCGGCACCGCGGAAGTTCTTCCGGCCAGTCCGGGGGATACGCCGGAACTGGTGTTGCAGCCTATCGCGGCGGCGATGAACGCGGCGATCGATGTTTCCAGCGCGACGCAAAAGCCGGAGCGCGGCGAACAGGTCTTTCTCATGCCGCCGGAAATGGCCGACATCCTGTTGCGTGGCGGTTGGGATTTGGAACGGGTGCAGCGCTACCTGTTCAGCGCGCGCCACCCGTATGCCTTTGATGGCGCGGGAGCGCCGGACGATCGGCCGCTTGGGCGTACGCCCGCGGATATCCAGCCGATTGTGACCGGCGGCGCCGGCATCAAGATGACCCACCTGCCGCTCTGGGCCGGCGGGACGGAGACGGTGACGAAACCGCTGCGCGCGCTCGGCGCATAAAGCGCCGGACGGGCCGAGCTTCTAGACCATTTCTTGTTCAAATTGACACAAGTGAAATGGTCTATCTCTTTAGTTTTACGCAAATACGTCGTCGCGAACCGGCTCGGTTAGCTCGGGATTTGCTTTAGGCTAGAAGTTCGCGGACTTCATCGACGCGAAACGGTTTCTCGAGCGTGGCGACGCTGGCGTCGCCACTGCCCTCCATGACCTTGCGCGCGCGCTCCAGATAGGAGGCATCGCGGCCGGTCATGAACACGATCTTGCCGTTGAATTTCCGTTTCGAGAGCCAATTCGCCACATCGATACCATCGAAGTCAGGCATGAAGATGTCGACGAAGATCGTGTCGGGTGCGACTGTATCGTAGCGGTCGATGATGTCGCGCGGTCGTGAAATTTGCTCGGCGGTGTAGCCCATGCGAGAGACGATCCGTTTTACGAGCCGTCCGAATTGAACGTCGTCATCGACGATCAGAATCGATTGCGCCGTCATGGTAGTGTTTTCATAGGTTTGCCCATTTTCAAAGCAGCGCCGAAGCCTGCCAACCCCCATACCGGGACATGCATCGTCCCATTCGTCCCGGCACTCAGGCACAATACGCCTATATCGTTTGCCAATCGTTAACGATAAATATTGGCTGAAATCAGGGGCTAAGGCGCCAGGCGATCTGCGGCATCTCGGCAGGGGTGCGGGATCGCCCCGCGGCAACGTTCACGCTGCTGCTGGAAATGCGCGATAATAGCCCAGCAGGTCGGCCGAGGCGTTATAGATCGGCGTGTGGCCGCGCAGCAGAATTTGGGTGCTGCGTTCGTAAGCGGCACTCGGCATTGAAATCTGAGTGCCGTCGGTGCGCGCCCGAATGGTCGCCTTCAAGATGCCCGCGGGATTGGCCATCCGCACCACGTGGTCTTCTTCCTCCGGGCCCAGGACGCTCACCCCCTCGGCAATTCCGTGGGCGACCGTGCCGGGGATCAGGCAGGCGGCGGCGAGACACGCGCCGCCGGTGACCGCGAGCGATTTATGGCAGGCCTGCGGTGTGAAATAACGCACGCGGATATTTGCCCCACGACCGGATTCTTCCGGACTGGCTGGGGCGATGATGCAAATTTTCGGGATGGTCTCGCTGGCGGCGAGGTCCGCTTCGGTCATGGCATTGCCGCCTTTGCCTTTTAGCCCCATCTTTAGGCCCGCCGCGACCCAAATGCGGCGCAGGCGGTCGCCAAGCGCGGCGTCGCTGTCCAGACTGTCCGGGGTTTCGCTGGCGTTGCGGTCCAGGTCCGCCGCCCGGACGATCACCATCGGCACGGCCAGATCGACGCAGGAAACGTCGATGCCGTCGATATGGTCGACCGCGTTGCCGGTCGGCAGCAGGGCGCCGGTTTTTGCGCCCGCGGGCTCGAGCAGGGCAAGCTGCAAGCCCGGCCATTGTCCCATGACACCGGGAATTTCGGTGTCGGCGACGAGGCCCGTGTCGGGCGTGGGCATGTCGATCAGGGCATGGGCAACGACCCCGGTATTGGTGTTGTGAATCCGCACGCGGTTGGTGCCGGCCGTGGGCGTCAGCAGGCCGATCTCGAACGCGAAGATCGGCAGCGCCGCCGACATGTTGCCGCAGTTTACGCTCCAATCGATGGCGCTCTTCTCGGCCGCAAGTTGCGCCAGCGTGCTGTCGATGTCGGCATCGTCCCGCGCCGACGGTCCGACGATGAAGACCTTGTTGCTTTGGGGAATACCCCGGCCGAGCCCGGTGATCTGCCGGTTGCTGGCGACAACACCGGTCAAGGGCACGCCCATGATTTGACGGATGACTTCTTCCCGGAGCGCAACCGGCTCGGGCAGGTGACCGTCGAACAGAACGATCCCGGTCGAAGTCCCGCCGCGCATGTGATAGACGGGAATCTCCAGCGTGCCGTTGAGGAAACGCGGCGCCAGGCCGAGAAAATGAACGGAGTCGGGACTGTTGTTTGCAACCATGGCTTCAATCCGGTCGGGGCTGTTCGGACGATCACGGCCAAAGTGGCAAAGATTGATAGATTAGGGAAATTAATTTTTCCGGTGATTTGATTAGGAAATCTAATGGCAGCCGTCAGCGCCGAAATGGTCGACGCAGTCACCGCCGCGATTCGCGGTTCGCAGCGGCGGCTCGAATATTTCGAGGATCTTTGTGCCTGCGGCGGCCGCTTCGCCGGCAGCGACAGCGAAAAGGCGGCGGTCGCCTATCTCAAAAACTGTATCGAGGCGGATTTCGGACGGCCGGCGGAGGTATTCGCCTCTCTGTTCGACGGCTGGACGCGCCGGGCGCAATCGCTTGCACTGTTGGGGGAACAGGGCCGGGACCTTGATTGTCATACCCTGGTCTGGTCGCCGGCGACACCGCCGGGCGGGATCGAAGCCGAAGTTCTCGACCTTGGCCGCGGTTTGCCGGATGACATTCATGCCAATGCCGAGGCCGTGAAAGGCCGTATCGTGTTGGTCCGGCACGAATACATGTTCGCTTCGGAGACCATGCACCGGCGGTGGAAGTACGATGCCGCGCGGGCGTGTGGCGCGGCGGGATTCCTGATCGCGAGCCATCTGCCGGGCGACCTGTTGGTGACGGGCTCTTCCGGGCGCAACCGTCCGGAGGATATTCCGGCCGCCGCGATCACCCGGGAAGGGGCTGCACTTCTCGGCCGCGATGACGGCGCGCTGCCGAGGGTGCGGCTGACCATCGAGACGGCGGTCGATGATGCGGTAGCGGAAAGTCTGATTTTCGATTTGCCCGGCGAGACCGACGAGCGGGTTGTCCTGAGTGCGCATATCGACGGCCATCCGCTGGGCGAAAGCGCAATCGACAATGCCACGGGTCTCGCCGTCGCGCTCGATGTCGCGCGGGTGCTTCGGCCATATCTTGCGGGGTTGCGGCGCGGTATGCGGCTGTGCCTGTTCAATCTGGAGGAATGGGGCCTGGCCGGATCCGCCCGGTATGTCGATGGCCTGTCGCAGCGGGCGCGCGATGCGATCGCGCTCAACATCAATCTGGATTCGGTCGGCGGCGACGGGACGCTAGCGGCGCTGACCAGCGATTTTCCCGAAGTGGAAGCGTTCCTGCGCACGGTCCCGGGCGGCGGGCCGGAAGATCTGCGGTTCTATCGGCCGTTGATGCGCAATTCGGATCACTACAATTTTGCGCGCCACGGCATTCCCGCATTCCGCCTTGTGGCCGGCTTCGACGATCCGGCGAGCAATCTGCGCTATGTGCTGACACCGGCGGACCGGCGCGGTCTCGTGACGGCGCAGGAGCTCGAACGGGCCGCAATCCTATCGGCGCGAATCGCCCTCGAGGCCTGCGCCGCCCCGGAATTGTCCTTGCGGAGCTGAAAGTGATCGCGAGGCGCGGTCGTCTGTTCGGGCGAAAGCCGCTACCCTGCCAGTCTGCGGTCGTATGGGAAGCCATCGATCATGCAATACGGGACCGGTGTCATGGAATTCAAGGATAAGCACGTTTTCATTTCGGGCGGCGCGTCGGGTATTGGGCTCGCGATCGGCCGCGCGTTCGCCGGGCGCGGCGCGGTGGTCACGCTCGCCGATATCGACCGGTCGGCGGCGGAAGCCGCGGCGGCCGAGCTAAGGGGCGATGGTGGCGCGGCCCAGGGGTCGCACATCGACGTGGCGGATGCGCAATCGGTGGCGGAGTCGGTTGGCGCGGCGGCGGCGCGCGTGGGCGCGCTCGATATCATGGTGTCGAATGCGGGTATCGGCTTCGGCAAATCCTTTCTCGGGACGACACCGGAGGATTTCGCCAAGGTCGTCGCGGTCAATCTCGCCGGGGTCTTTCACACGTCGCGGGCGGGCGCCGGTGAGATGATCGCCCGAAACACCCAACGCGGCAGGCTCATTAACATGGCGTCGGTCTCGGGTGTTCGGGGCTCCGCCAATCGGGCGGCATACGGCGCGGCGAAAGCGGGTGTCATCAATCTGACCCAGGTAGCGGCGGTCGAACTGGCCAAATACGGCATTACCGCGAATGCTATTGCGCCGGGTCCGATCGAAACGCCCCTGGTGCAAAACCTGCACACAGATGAGACGCGGGCATCCTGGATTCAGGGAACGCCGGCGCAGAAATACGGCGTGCCGGAAGACATTGCCGCCGCCGCGCTCTACCTTGCCGGCGATGGCGCAAGGCATGTTACCGGCACGATCCTTACGGTCGATGGCGGCTGGGCAGGTGCCGGCCTGATGTCTTGATACCCGGCGCCGCGCCGGTCTTTGCGACGGCCCGCTAGTCCAGTGAAACGCTATGCCGGGGCGCGCTCCAGCCGCGGGCGAGTTCGACCGCGCGCTCGACATCTTCTTCGAGCATCAGGCCGTCCTCGACCAGGGTCATCGCCGCTTCGCGGATCGCCCGTACATAGCCGTCGAGGTTCTGGTAGCGCTCCTGGATCGATCGCCGCGGATCGCCGGTTGCCTGGCGGTGCTCCGGCGTTTCCGGGAAGGGCATCGTACTGCCGGTAAATTCGTGCATCGCGCCTTCGCCGTATCCGCGCGCCCGCAGGTTCCAACCCGTATAGGTGCCGAGCGGTGCGCTGACCATCGGCACACGGATGCCCGCAATGTCGTTGCCGTCCGCATCGACCGCCGGGACAAGGATGGTATAGCCGGCCGCATCCACCACATTTGGCGGCTCCTGCGACAGGATGCCCTTGTCCTCGTCGGGTCCGAAATCAAGCAGCGGTAGGCCATTGGCGCTTTGCGGCGTCGCAACGCCGGGGATCGCCGGGAATTGGGTCTTCCATTCCGCCCAGGTTACCAAGGTGCCGTCGGCCCGCCGCGGGATGCGGCTCGGCGGCGGCGCGACACCGTCGGTTGCCCAGCGGTCGAGCGCATCGAGCGTCGACCGGAACAGCATCGAGGTGGTGGTGACGCAGCAATCGTTCTGGCAGACACCCCTGGTCGGGGCCTGGAGGTTGGGATTCGCGAAATGTTGCGAGCTCGACCAGAAATACGCCCGCACGGTGTCCGGCTGTTCGAGGTCATTGCCCTGCGTGTCCGTATGCACCAGCGATCCCCGGCGCTGCCAATATTCCGTGCCTGTCTGGGTATGGATCACCAGCGGATCGGTGTCGGGCCGTTTGAGAATGGCATCGGTCTTGCCGGTCAGGTGATCCGTGCTCTCTGCATAGGAGAAGGGAAATTTATCGGCCCGGTTGTCGTGGTCTTCATAATGCTGGCCGGCTGGGGTGATCACATTGGCGAAGCGGTGGTTCATCCACATACGCCCGGCGCCGGCCACATGCGGCATCACGCCGTCGAACACCCTGCGGCCTTCGGCGTCCGCGTTGTAGCCGTTATAGAGCGAGTCCCGGATGCAGCGGCCGGTTTGCGAGCGGCCCCAGGAATACGCCTTTTCCACCATCTCCGGGCCGCCCGCCGGGTTCGGATTGCCGGCGCGGTCCGTCTCGGCATATTTCAGGAAACTCACCAAGTCCCGGACCGCCACATGGCCGAGGCCAAGCACCAGCGGATCGCGGCCGGTATAGACCAGTTCATAAATCCAGCCGGTTTCGAACCCGGTCGGAATATGGATGTTGCTGTCCGACGGAATTAGCGAAGTTTCGGCCCCTTGCATGTCGAGGCCGGCGCCGCTCTCGAGCCGCGCGAAGCACCATTGATCCGCGGGAACCTCGATACGCTCATCGGTCGCATAGCGCCGTCGGGTAAGCCGGGCTTCGCGGGTATCGAGGGAAATCGTAGGGTGGCTTCGGGTCGAGGCGCGGCCGCCGCTCAGCGGAAAGGTGGTCAAGCCCGGGCTGTCGGCGATGATTTCGATGCGGACGGGGCCGGTGATCGGGCCGTCGGCTTCGCGCGCGATGGGCAGGTCCAGCAGCATGCGGCCATTGCCCGGCAGCAAATCCCCCTGCCACGCGCCCCAGACTACCGTATAGCCGCGCCGGAACAGGTAACCATTGCCGGCGTCAGCCAGGCTTTGCGGGTTGTTCGAGCCCGGTGCATCGTTGAAGAATTGAAGCGCGCGCATATTGCCGCGATTGCCATAATCGAAAAACACGCGTTTGTTGCCGCGGCTCAGATCGGCGGGACGCAGGATACAGATGTCCGAGGTGAATTCGACGAGGCCCTTGTCGTTGCGCGGCGCCTTGTCGATATCGACGATTCCAGCCTGCGCCGGCGCCTCCGGATCGACCGCGAAGTGCGCCCGGCCGACGAGCTTTTCGAAAGCGCCCGTCTCGCCGAATTCATGGCCGTCGGCGAAGCTGGTCTGTTCGGAAATCCGCAGTTCAATTTCATTCGTCATCGTCGATGCTCCTTCGCCAATCTCGTTCATGGTTCGGCTTGTCCGAACAGTTTAGACTCATACGTCACGGGGAGGAGCGAAAATGACCAATAAAGACTTATGTTTTTTGCCGGCCACCGAATTGGCAACGCGGATCGCCGATCGGGACATCTCGCCGGTCGATGCGGTCGAAGCCGTGCTGGCGGCCATCGAACGGTGGGAGCCCCGGATAAACTCGTTCATCACCGTTACCGCCGAAGAAGCGCGTAGCGCGGCGCGCGCTGCCGAGGCGGCAGTGATGGCGGGCGATTCACTGGGACCGTTACACGGTGTCCCGTTTTCGGTGAAGGATTTGCTGAACACGGCGGGCGCGCGAACGACCTTCGGCAGCCATGCTTTTGCGGACAACGTCCCGTCGGACGATTGCGTCGCGGTGGCGCGGCTGAAGCAGGCAGGTGCGATCCTGATCGGCAAGACCACGACGCCGGAATTCGGGCACAAGCCGCTGACCGAGGCGCCGTTGTTCGGGAAGACGCGCAACCCCTGGAACCTGGAATGCACGTCGGGCGGGTCCAGCGGCGGCGCCGGCGCCGCGGTCGCGGCCGGTCTCGGCCCGCTGGCGGTCGGCACCGATGGCGGCGGCTCGGTCCGGATTCCGGCGGCGTGTTGCGGTATCGTCGGTATGAAGCAAACCCTCGGCGTGGTGCCGCACGATCAATCGCCGGACAGCTTCGGATTGATGTCCTATATCGGGCCGATGGCCCGGACTGTGGGCGATGCCGCCTTGATGCTGTCGGTAATGGCCGGGCCGGACGCCAGCGATGTCCACTCGATCGGGCGGACACTTGGCGACCTTGCCGCTGCCGGGCGGGCGGCGGGCGATTTGAAGGGCGCGCGCATCGGATGGCGGATGCTGTTGGGCAATGAGCATATTGATCCCGAAACCGCCGAAATATTCCAGCAAGCCTTGGGTGTGTTCGAGGCGTTGGGGGCGACCTTGGAAGCCCGGGAAGACTTCTTTGAAAATACCCTGCCGATCTGGGGCCCGCTTACTTTCTCGATTTGGGCCAGCCGGTTTGGCGACATCGAGAACAAGCTCGGTGACCGGATGAGCGATACGCTTCGGCGGTGGATGGCCGAAGGGCGCCAAGCGGGCGCGGTCGATGTACAGGATGCAATGGCGGTCCGCACATCGGTATTTCGGAGTGTCCAAGCCTGGTTCGACGATGTCGACCTCGTGGTCATGCCCACATTGGCCCGACCGGCAATCTCGACCGATCACGACCTGTTCGAACCGATCGAAGTCGATGGTCAAGCGGCCGGCGGACCGCGCGACGCCTGGTATCCCTACACGCATCCGTTCAATTTGACCGGTCATCCGGCCATTACGGTGCCGTGCGGCTGGACGAAGCAGGGGCTTCCGGCAGGGCTGCAAATTGTCGGGCCCTGGCTTGGCGATGCTCTTGTCCTGCAAACGGCGGCCATGTTCGAAGCGGCCCAGCCATGGTCGGATAAATATCAAGCAAAATTAGGATGTTAACGGAATATTCTAGGGGTGGTAATTTGCCGCCAACTAAGCCATAAAATAACCCAAATGTGGCCGTAGGATTGGAATTAACGCCTCCTCTCCAGCGGATCGGCGTAAACCCGTTTTGCTCGATATTTCCAATTGGAGGGTTTGTAGATGCAAATTAAGGCGATTAAGGCGTCGGTTGTCGTGGTGGCGCTCGCCATGGCCGGCTGCGCGCAGCCTGGCGAAGGCGGGCCCGGCAACAAACAGGTTCTCGGCACCGTCGGCGGCGCCGCTCTGGGCGGCTTGGTCGGTTCCCGGTTCGGCAAGGGTGGCGGCAAATTGGCGGCGACCGCGGTCGGCGTGTTCTTGGGCGGCGTGCTGGGGAGTGAAATCGGCCGAAGCCTGGACCGTGCGGACAAGATCAGGGCAGGTCGGGCCATGAATCAGGCGCAATCCGCGCCGATCGGCGAGACCATTAGCTGGAAGAACCCGGACAACGGTCACGCTGGGACGGTTACACCGGTGCGCGAAGGGACGACGTCCGACGGCAACTATTGCCGTGAATTTCAGCAAACGGTCTCGATTGGCGGCAAAACAGAGCGAGCCTACGGGACCGCATGCCGTCAGCCAGACGGATCGTGGAAAATTGTCAGCTAGGGTCTGTGGACATTTAATGGATTCACACAGATTCTGAAATGTGATTCAAGCTTCCTTTTGAGGGGAGTTTGCATGAACACGGATCGATTTGTCATTAGCGACGATACTTGGGCGCGGATTTCAGGGCGCGTTCCAGGCAAGGCCTCGGATCGGGGCGTC
>JAOTYV010000095.1 GCA_029861675.1 Alphaproteobacteria bacterium | reverse complement strand
GAGCGGTAGTCCCGACTGTTCGAGATCGTTACGCCGGACAGAAAGCTCGCATGCGATAGCCAGGATGCGCTGCCGAATGTCGGCGCCGTGAAATACGCGGACGCCACGTGCCACGCCGTTTCACCGAGGCGTCGCTCCAAGGCTTGAATTCTCGGCACGACCGTTGCCGCAATCGCCGGATCTCTGTGAGCGACGGCACCGTAGGATTCGAAAAATACGACGAGAACATCCGCCCCCTTCAGCCGTGCCAAATCGGATGGCGCCGGCGGGTGCGCCCCGATCCGGTCCGCCACCCCGTCGTCGCCCGCAGCCACGCCGACCGCAATCGCCTGGCGTGCGAACATTGGCAAGACCGGGTCGGCAAAGCTGCGCTGCAACGCGCCAATGCCGATCGCTTGCCCGACCACGTAGGATGTCACGCCGAAAAACGCGATCACGGCGGATATCCGGCGCACGACCGGCACTGTCAGCCCCCGGGCCATCGCACCGAACGCGAGTCGTAGCAGTATCAGCAGGGACGCGGCCGATCCAAGAAACGCCGCGCCGTATAACACCAGTTCGGTCACGGGCCGGGTGCCGAGGGTCATCTCCAACACCCGCGGCACATGATCGAGATCGAAATAGAGGTTAACCGGCCGGCCGAGCAGCGCGTCCATGGTGATCCCGGCATAGTGGCCGAGCGACAGAACAAAGAGACACCCGGCGACAGCCCACAACATTGCCCCCGCGATCCGGCCGCGAAATTCGACGTACAGTACCGCGATCAACAGAAGCACCGCGATCTCGACCGACAATGACGGGGCCGGCCGCACCCACAGGCTGGGCCAAACGTTTTCGAAGGTCAGCGCGCCGTTGAGCGCGATGACGCCGAGAACGAATGCAACGGCGCCGCGCGCCTCAAAACGCCGCATTATCCAGCCCAAGCGTGGATCGGCGGTCTCCGGGATGCCCGCGCACCATGTCGGAACCGGTCCAAATTATCGAACTCAAATGACGTTGCGCTTTCGAAGATCGGCGATTTGATCGGCCGAATAGCCGATACCGGCGAGCACCTCGTCGGAATGTTCGCCCAATTCGGGGGTCGGGCGGCGGACTTTCTTCGGCTGCGGCGTGCGCTCCATCGTGATCGGCTGGCCCACGATCGGGAACGTGCCGAGCGCAGGGCTGTCCATCGGCGTCGCGATGCCGAGATGCTGGACCTGCGGATCATTGAACACCTGCCCCATGTCGTAGATCGGCCCGCACGGCACGCCCGCTTCGTTCAAGGCGTCGACCCAATGCTGGCTCGATTTCGTTCGGGTGACCTCGGATATTTCCTCGTTGAGTTGATCCCGATTGTCGGAGCGCCCCTCGAAAGTCTGATAGCGCGGGTTTTCCAGAAGCTGCGGCGCATCGAGCGTGTTGCACAGGCGTTCGTACAACACCGTTCCGGAGGCCGCGATGTTGATGTGCCCATCGGCTGTCGGAAAAACGCCGGTCGGCACGCCGGTCGGATGATTATTGCCCGCCTGTTTGGGCACCTCGCCATCCTTGAGATAGCGCGCCGCCTGAAAATCCATCATCGAGATCAGCGCCTGCAGCAGCGACGTATGAACCCATTGCCCTTCACCCGAGACCTCGCGCTCGAGCAGCGCAATCAGGATCCCCTGCGCCAGGAACATACCGGAGGTCAGGTCGCAAATAGGAATGCCGACACGCACCGGCCCGTTGCCCGGCAAACCGGTTACCGACATCAAGCCGCCCATGCCTTGCGCGATCTGATCGACGCCCGGCCGTTTGCCGTAGGGGCCGGTCTGGCCAAAGCCGGAAATGCTGCCATAGACGATGCGCGGATTGACCTTGCGGCACGCTTCATAGTCCACGCCCAGACGAAATTTCACCGCCGAGCGATAGTTCTCGACCACGACATCGGCGTCCTTCACAAGCTTGAAGAATATCTCCTTCCCCTCGTCGCTCTTCAGGTCGAGGGTCAAGCTGCGCTTGTTGCGATGCAGGTTCTGCAAGTCGAAGCCGTGGCGCGCCCCGAGCAGGCCGCTTTTTTCCTTGTTGATCGCCGCCGGCGCCTCGATCTTGATCGTTTCCGCGCCCCAATCGGCGAGTTGGCGAACCGCCGTCGGGCCGGCACGATGCGCGGTCAAGTCGACCACTTTAAATCGGGATAAGGGCAAGGTTGTTTCCGTCACCGGATCCTCCATTCGTCTGGGATTGCCGAGCCGGCCACATCCGGCGATCACCGTATCGCGGCAATTTTCGGCCCTATGAAAATCGTCCCGATTCTTAAACCATTCGTGCATGCCCGTAAAAGAAATCACTGCCCTCCCCGCCGCATCCCGGCGTAGACTGAACGCCTCCCAATTTCCGAGATATAGATGACCCACACCCTGACCAGCTTTTTCAATTCGGTGCCCCGATTCCGCGACGGCGGCGATACGCCGCGCGCCTATCTCGAGCGCTGTCTCGAGACCATCGCAGCCCGGGAGCCGGACGTTCGCGCTTTCGTTTGCCTGGACGAAGCAAACGCCCGAGCCGCCGCCGACGAGGCGACGGCGCGGTACCGGCAGGGCAGACCGCTGTCGCCCATCGATGGCTGCCCGGTTGCGGTCAAGGACATCATCGAAACCGCCGACCTGCCGACGCAAATGAACAGCCGGATATTCGAGGGCTGGCAGCCCAACCGCGACGCCGCCTGCGTGTATGCGCTGCGCCAAGGCGGCGCCGTCATCCTGGGGAAAACGGTGACGACCGAATTCGCCACGGCCGCATCCGGCCCGACACGGAACCCCAATGATCTGACCCGCACGCCCGGCGGATCGTCCAGCGGATCGGCCGCCGCCGTCGCCGCCGGCATGGCGCCGGTCGCGCTCGGCACGCAAACCGCCGGATCGATCCTGCGGCCGGCCGCCTATTGCGGCGTCCACGGGTTCAAACCGAGCCACGCGGCGTTGAACATCGGCGGCATACATCCCCTGTCGAACAGCCACGACACCCTCGGCACCATTGCCGGGAGCCTCGCGGATGCCTGGGTGACCGCGCGCTACATCGCCGAACTGGTCGGCGGCACCCCGCCGCATCCGGGCCTCGACGGCCCAACCACACTACCGGCCCCGGAGAAGCCGAGCACTCTCGCACTCCTCCGAACCGAGGCGTGGCCGACGGTCGACCCTGATACCGCCGAGGCATTCGACCGCGCGCTCGGCCAATTGCGGAGCGCCGGCGTTGCGATCGCCGACGCGGAAAGCGATGCCGCGATTGCCGCGCTGGAGACGCTCCTGGAAGGCGTGGACGGGGTCGCCCGGACGATCGCCATTTATGAACGGCGGTGGCCGTTCCTGGAATACCTGCACCGCTATCCGGACCGGCTCAGCCCGGAAGCCGCCGACCGGTCGAAGAAATCTGCCGAAATTTCGCGCGAGGAATTCCTTACCGCGTATCGGCAGCAGGAAGCGATCCGCCTGCAGATCGACTCCCTGCGGGATCAGGTCGATGGCTTCGTTTCCCTGACCGCCGCCGGACCCGCACCGGTCGGATTGGAGCATACCGGCGATCGCAGCTTTCAGATTTTCTGGACGCTGACCGGTACGCCCAGCTTCACGCTGCCGCGGCTCACCGCCGGCGGGCTGCCGGTTGGCCTCCAGGTCATGGGATTTCGCGACGCGGACGCCGCGCTCGCCGGCACCGCGCACTGGATCGACACCCTGCTGGCCGGTTAGCCCACACTTCTCCTACTGTCCGCGGCCGGCTCGGTCACGGTCGAAGGATCTTTCCCGGATTCATGATGTTGTCCGGGTCGAGCGCCGACTTCAGGCTGCGCATGACACTGACCGCATCGCCGTGCTCGGCGACCAGGAAATTCATTTTGCCTTGGCCGATGCCATGCTCGCCGGTGCAGGTACCGCCAAGCGCCAGCGTCCGGTTGATCAACCGGTCGTTCAACGCATAGGCGTCCCGCATTTCGTCCGCGTCGTCGGGATCCACCAGGATTACCAGATGAAAATTGCCGTCGCCGACATGGCCGACAATTGGTGCAACCAGACCACTTTCGTCGATATCGCGGCGGGTCTCCAGCAGGCATTCGGCGAGCCGCGATATCGGCACGCAGGCATCGGTGGCGATCCCTTTCTTGCCCGGCACGAGCGCCAAACCCGCGTAATAGGCGTCGTGCCGCGCCTGCCACAGCTTGGTGCGCTCTTCCGCGCGCTCGGCCCATTGAAAGGCGCTGCCGCCGAATTCGTCGGAGATCGCTCGCGTTTGCTCGGCCTGCTCCGCCGCCGACGCCACGGTGCCGTGGAATTCGAAAAACAGCGTCGTCTTGGCCTCGTATCCCGCGAGGTCGGAATAGGCGATGCAGGCGCCCATCTGCACCGCGTCGAGCAATTCGATCCGCGCGATCGGGATGCCCGACTGAATGATCAGGATCACCGCGTTTACCGCGTCTTCAAGGGTCGGGTACTGGCACACCGCCGACGTGATTGATTCCGGGATGCCATAGAGCCGAAGCTGCACCTCGGTTATCACGCCAAGCGTGCCTTCGGATCCCACGTAAAGCCGCGTCAAGTCGTACCCGGCCGCGGATTTGCGCGACCGGCCACCGGTCCGAACGATCCGGCCATCGGGCAGCACGACGGTGAGGCCCAGCACATTTTCGCGCATCGTCCCGTAGCGCACCGCATTGGTGCCGCTGGCGCGCGTCGCGGCCATGCCGCCGAGCGAGGCGTCGGCCCCCGGATCGATCGGGAAAAACAGCCCCGTGTCGCGCAAATGCTCGTTGAGCTGCTTGCGCCGGACGCCGGCCTGCACACGACAGTCGAGGTCCTCCGGATTGACCTCCAGCACCGCATCCATTTGCGAAAGGTCAATGCTGATCCCACCGTGTATGGCTTGAATATGGCCCTCCAGCGAGGTGCCGGTCCCAAACGGGATCACCGGCACCCGTTCGCGCGCGCACAGCGCGACGATGGCGCTGACCTCTTCGGTGGTGCGGGCGAAGCAGACGGCGTCCGGCGGCAAAACCGGAAAGTAGTCCTCGCCGTTGCCATGGTGCTCGCAGACCGATTGCGCGGTCGAAACCCGGTCGCCGAGCAACGCGCGCAATTCGCCAATGAAACCGTCGGAAACCACTGCCTTGGCGGCGCGCGCGGTCATCTCGTCTCTCCTGACGCCGAATTTGGGTATTTAAGGAGACTAGTGTGCGAGGAAGGCCGGTTCAACCGGCGGGCGCCCGGCCCGCCGAAGCGGGTCTAATGTTGGCGGAGGAACTCGACCTTCGAGCCGTCGTCGGCCTTGAACCGCACCTGGACGAGGACATTGCTCGACCGGTCGTACCAGAGATCCCGCTTGAGGCCGCCGCTCAGGCGGTAATGCCGCACGGCGACTTTCTTGCCCAGCACTGAGATCGTTTCGTCTCCGACAAATGTCGCCTTGGTGGTCAGCAAGTCCCCGCCGACCGTTCCGAGCAGGCGATTCCTGCTTACCAGCGAGGCATTCCACAGGCTCGCCGGCACGATGCCACGCTCCACCTTGAGGTGACCGTCCTGTTTCTGTACCAGGAGACCGGTGCCCTTGGCCAAGGGCGCGACTTTGAGCTGCACCGAATCGCCATTGTCGTCGGTGACCGAGATCAGCGACGTCAGTCGGTCGCCGACCCATATCTCCTTCGATTCGTGGCGAAACGTGTAAACCGGCACGCTCAGAAACCGGTAATCGATCTTGGTCTTGATTTCGACCTTGGTCTGCCGCCCTTGCTTCCGGAACTTGAAGACATGCGTGCCGATTGCATCGCCATCCCGGGTCACCGTGAAATCGAGGCGGCCGTTATCCGGTATCCCAAGCGGCAGCATCGATGCCATGGCGATCGCCGGCGCCAGTGCCATCAAACCCAAAAATATCAAGACCCGTAACGCCACGGCCGCGGCTCCTTGGAAACGATGTAAAATCCTGCGAACAAACTCTGATATCGCCCCTTTTCCCAAATCTACAAGGCGAATTCAAGGCTAGCTCGACCACCCGTAATCGAATCGGTTCGATTTTACCGGCAATGTTGCATATATGAGTCTTATGCCTTGCCGAACCCGCCGCCACCGGGCGATTTCAGGACGAAAACATCTCCCGGATGCACGGCGCCGCCGTCGGTTCCGCTCATCTCGACCTCCGTTCCGTCGGCGCGCTCGATCCAGTTGCGCCCGCAGGCGCCGGGGTCGCCCCCCGCCATCCCGTATGGCGGTACCACGCGATGTCCGGACAGGATGGAAAGCTGCATATCCTCGAGAAAGCGGATCCGCCGCAGTGTGCCGTCGCCCCCGTTCCAGGTACCCTTTCCGCCGGATCCCGGCCGAATCTCGAAACATTCCAGCAGCACCGGGAAGCGCCATTCCAGCACTTCCGGATCGGTCAGCCGCGAATTGGTCATATGTGTGTGAACCGCCGATGTGCCGGCGAAATCGGGACCCGCGCCCGACCCGCCGCAGACGGTTTCGTAATATTGATATCGCGCATTTCCGAAGGTCACGTTGTTCATCGTGCCTTGCGCCGCCGCCATGACGCCGAGCGCCCCGTACAGCGCATCGGTAATGCATTGCGACGTCTCGACATTCCCCGCCACGACCGCGGCCGGATAGCGGGGCCGCAGCATGGAGCCTTCGGGTATGACGATGTCGATCGGCTTCAAACATCCCTCGTTCATCGGAATATCGTCGTTCACCAGGGTCCGGAACACGTACAAGACCGCCGCGCGGCAGACCGCGGACGGCGCGTTGAAGTTGTTCGCGCGCTGGCTGCTGGATGCGCTGAAATCGACCCGGGCGCTCCGTGCCTTGGTATCGATCGAGATTTCAACGCCGATCTCACCGCCATCGTCCATCGGGTACGTGAACCGGCCGTTTTTCAGCGCATCGATCACCCGCCGCACTGATTCCTCGGCGTTGTCCTGAACATGGCCCATATAGGCGACCACCGTATCGAGGCCGAATTGGCCGACCATGCGCCGCAGCTCGTTCAGCCCTTTTTCGTTGGCCGCCACCTGCGCCTTCAGATCGGCAACGTTCTGATCCGCGTTGCGGGCAGGATAGGCGCCCGACGCCAGCAATTCGCGGAACGCCGCTTCCCGAAAGCGGCCGCCATCGATCAGTTTGAAATTGTCGATCAGGACGCCTTCCTCTTCGACCGTGGTGCTGTCCGGCGGCATCGAGCCGGGGGTCGTCCCGCCGATATCGGCGTGGTGGCCCCGGCTGCCGACGTAAAACAGGATTTCCTGTCCCGCCTCATCGAAGACCGGCGTTATGACCGTGACATCGGGAAGATGCGTGCCGCCATTATAGGGCGCGTTCAGCACATAGACGTCGCCGGCGCCGATTTTGCCCGCATTGCTGCGGATCACCGCGCGCACGCTCTCGCCCATCGACCCGAGATGCACCGGCATATGCGGCGCGTTGGCGATGAGTTGTCCGAGCGAATCGAATATGGCACAGGAAAAATCGAGCCGTTCCTTGATATTCACCGAATAGGCGGTGTTTTGAAGCGTCACGCCCATCTGCTCGGCGATCGACATGAACAGATTGTTGAAGACCTCCAGCATCACCGGGTCGCAATGGGTGCCGATCGCATCGCGTCGGTTGAGCGCAACGGTCCGCCGCAATACGAGATGGCCGTCCTCCGTCATCTCCGCCGTCCAGCCGGGTTCCACCACCGTGGTCGCCACGGGATCACAGATCACGGCGGGCCCCGGCAGGTTCTGGCGGGCCTTCAGGTCGGCACTGTCGAAGATCGGTGTGTCGCGCCGTTCCCCAGCCATATGCGCCAGGACAACTGCCCGTGGCGGCGCTTCTTCTTCGATGGCGGCGCCATCGGTGTCCGGCGCATCGACTTTCTCCGCCCGGCCGACCGCTTCAACCGCCGCGGTTTCAACGATCAGCGGTTTGTCCGCCATGACGAATCCGTATCGCTGACGGTGCGCCGCCTCGAAGGCTTCGGTCATTGCGGCGACGGTGTCGAAGTCGATTTAATTCGCCGTGTCGGTGCCTTCATACTTCAAATGCAGTTTGCGGCTCGAGCCGATCCGTTCGGCCGGCACCGCCTGATCGGCGATTTCGGCCTCCGCCTCGGCGGCCAGCGCATCCAGGGTTTCCGTCAAGGACGGCATCAGGGAGTCGTCGAGCCGGACCTCGACCGATCGTTCCCGCAACGCGCGGATATCCGCCAGTCCCATGCCATACGCGGACAGGACGCCGGCGAAGGGATGGATGAAGACCTGCGTCATCCCCAACGCATCCGCGACCAGGCAGGCATGCTGGCCGCCCGCACCGCCAAAACAGCACAAGGTGTATCCGGTGACGTCATAGCCCCGTTGGATGGAAATTTTCTTGATCGCATTGGCCATGTTCTCGACCGCGATTTTCAGGAAACCTTCGGCGACCTCGACCGGCGTCCGCGTATCGCCGGTGGCCCGGGTAATTTCCGCCGCCATTTCCGCGAATTTCTCTTGAACGACGGCGGCGTCGAGCGGCGCGTCACGGCCGGGACCGAAGACATGCGGAAAGAATTCCGGCTGCAGCTTGCCAAGCATCACGTTGCAATCGGTCACCGTGATCGGTCCGCCGCGCCGGTAGCAGGCCGGACCGGGATTGGCGCCGGCGGAATCGGGCCCAACCCGGTAGCGCGCGCCGTCGAAGTCGCAAATTGATCCGCCGCCGGCCGCCACCGTATGGATTCGCATCATTGGCGCGCGCATCCGCACCCCGGCCACCAGCGTCTCGAACGCCCGCTCGAACTCGCCGTCGTAATGCGCGACATCGGTCGACGTGCCGCCCATGTCGAAACTGATGATCTTATCGAACCCCGCGTCGCGCGCCGTCTCCACCGCGCCGACGATGCCGCCGGCGGGGCCCGATAGGATGGCGTCCTTGCCCTGGAACAATTGCGCGTCGGTGAGCCCGCCATTGGACTGCATGAACATCACGCGCGTCCGGCCGAGTTGCCCCGCGACCTCGTCCACGTAGCGGCGCAGGATCGGCGAGAGATAGGCGTCGACCACGGTGGTGTCGCCGCGGCTGACGAGCTTCATCAGCGGGCTGGTTTCATGACTGACCGAGACTTGGACGAAACCGATTTCGCGCGCCAGCGCGGCAATTTGATCTTCGTGATCCGTATGGCGGTAGCCGTGCATGAACAGGATGGCGACCGAGCGGATACCGTCGTCATAGGCCGCCTGCAACGGCGCCCGCGCGGCATCCCGCTGCAGCGGCGTCACGACAGTGCCGTCCGCCATGATCCGCTCGTCCACCTCGACGACACGCTCGTAGAGCTGTTCCGGCAACTGGATTTGCCGGTCGAACAAGCGCGGCCGCGCCTGATAGCCGATGCGCAGCGCATCCCTGAACCCGCGGGTCGTGACCAGCAGCGTCCGATCGCCCTTGCGCTCGAGCAAGGCGTTGGTGGCGACCGTCGTGCCCATTTTGACCGAGTCGATGATGGCGCCGGGAATTTCCGACTGCGCGTCGACCTCGAGGAGATCACGGATTCCCTGTACGGCGGCATCGCTGTAATGCTCCGCGTTCTCCGACAACAGTTTATGGGTCAGCAGGCGGCCGTCCGGACGCCGAGCGACGAGGTCGGTGAAAGTCCCGCCACGGTCGATCCAGAATTGCCAGCCATGCTTCATGTCGCCCGTCATCCTACGCTGTCGCGCCGCCGCAGATTTGCCCGTGTCAAGATCGCGGCGCCCCGGCATAATTGGATGCACTCGCGACAAAGTCCAACCCGGCAATGACTTTTAACGCTATTTTCATTGCAGTTGGACACTCTGCTTCCCAAGTAAGCTCCCGGATCGTGATTGAATGATTAGGTTAAAAAAGTGGCGCACCCGCATTTCCGCCTTGCTCATGCTCCTGCTTATCGGCCCCTTGACCATCATCGCGGCCGGTAGCGTGAAGAGCGTGGAATGGTGGAACGCCTCGCGCGAACCAGCGGGCATCGCACCCCGGCCGGCCGCCCATCCGGAGCCGATCGTCCAGGTCTATGCCGCACGCGCCTTCAGCTGGCGCGGCGCCTTCGGCGTCCACACCTGGATCGCGGCCAAACCCAGCAATGCGCGGCATTACACGGTCTATGAGGTGAACGGCTGGCGGGTCCGCGGCGGCCTGCCCGCGGTGGTCATCCATCAGGAGGAGCCCGACCGCTATTGGTATGGCAACGCGCCGGAAGTTATCGCCGATCTTCGAGGCGACGGCGTGGACGACGTCATCAAGCGCATCGACGCCGCCGCCCGCAGCTATCCATACAGCAACACCTACACCGTGTGGCCCGGCCCGAACAGCAACACCTTCACCGCCTGGATTGCCCGCGCCGTTCCGGAACTCAAGCTCGATCTGCCGCCGACCGCGATCGGCAAGGATTGGCTCGACGCGACCAGCGGCGATCTGTTTGCACGGGCGCCAAGCGGCACCGGGTATCAATTCTCACTGTTCGGCCTTTTCGGACTTATGGTCGCGGCGGAGGAGGGACTGGAACTCAACGTTATCGGACTCACGATCGGTGTCGATCCCCTGGATCTCGCGCTCAAGCTTCCCGGTGTCGGCAGAATTGGCGGCATAGAAGCGGACCCGGCAACCGCCGCAACCAGCAGCGCCGCCCGGTAGCCGGGGCTGTTCGCCCCGATTGCCCAGCATCCGCTAGATCGGTAAGTTAGCGCCACATGAGTATCTGGGGAAAAATCCTCGGCGGCGTCGGAGGATTCGCGATCGGCGGCCCGCTCGGCGCAATAATCGGGGCCGTCGCGGGCCACGCTGTCGACCGAATTCGCACCGCCCAATCGCCCGACAGCGATGCGACAAAGTCCATCGCCTTCACCATCGGCGTGGTGGTGCTCGGCGCCAAGATTGCCAAGGCCGACGGCGCCGTGACCCGCGACGAGGTCGATGCCTTTAAACAAGTCTTTCAGGTCCCCGATCACGAGGTCGGTAACGTCGCCCGGGTCTTCGACCAGGCACGCAAGGACAGCCACGGGTTCGAGCCCTACGCCCGGCAAATCGGCGAAACCTTCGAGGGCAATGCGGCGGTGCTGGAGGAACTCCTGTATTGCTTGTCCTTCATCGCCCGCGCCGACGGAATCCTGCATCCGGACGAGGTCGAATATCTCAGAAAAGTCGCCGATATCTTCGGGTTGGACGCCACCGCGTTCGAGCGGGTAACGGCGATCCGCACCGCCGACAAAAATGTCGACCCGTACCGTATCCTCGGCGTGCCGCCGCAGATCGACGACGGCGCCTTGAAAACAGCGTACCGGAAACTTGTCCGCGAGAACCATCCGGACTTGTTGACCGCGCAAGGCATGCCGGAGGAATTCATCGATATCGCGAACAAGAAACTGGCCGCCATCAATGCCGCCTACGACCAGATCGCGGCGGCGCGGGGGCTGACATGACCGCCGACGGCATCCTTGCGACGCCGTCGCCCAATTTCAATGCCCGCGACAATAACGCCGCAATCGACATGCTGATCCTACACTATACCGGAATGCGCTCGGCGGAGGCCGCGCTGGAGCGGCTGTGCGACCCGGAAGCACAGGTCAGCGCCCACTATCTGATCGACGAGGGAGGGACGGTCCACCGGCTGGTCGCGGAAGCGACGCGCGCCTGGCACGCGGGCGTCGGCTCCTGGCGCAACAACACGGATATCAACGGACGGTCAATCGGTATCGAGCTGGTCAATCCGGGACACGAATTCGGCTACCGGGATTTTCCCGAACCACAGATGCAGGCGTTGATCGGCCTCGCGAAAGGCATTCTGGGCCGCCATCCGATACCCGCGCGAAACGTCGTGGGGCATTCGGACATCGCGCCCGACCGCAAACAGGACCCGGGCGAGCTGTTCGACTGGGCCCGCATGGCCGGCCACGGCATCGGCATCTGGCCCGACCCCGATCCAGCCGCGGGCGAGGACGCCATGGGCATGCTCGCCGCGTATGGCTACGACATCTCGGCGGACCACGTGGTCACCGCCTTTCAACGCCATTTTCAGCCGCACAAACTCGATGGCGTGATCGACGACGAAACGCGGGCGCTGCTCGGCGGCTTGCTGCGGGCGATCGCCTGACCCTTCCGGTCAAGACCAAATACCGGCGTTTAAATCCTTCGGAAAACATCTATATTTACCAGGTCAGACGGTCGGATGGCCGCTCCCCGGCACGGGAAACCAGCCGGGGGGAGGAAAGTCCGGGCTCCACGGAAACACGGTGCCGGGTAACGCCCGGCGGGGGCGACCCCAGGGAAAGTGCCACAGAAAGCAAACCGCCCGGCGCCACTTCGGTGCCCGCCAGGTAAGGGTGAAAGGGTGCGGTAAGAGCGCACCGCGTCCCCGGTGACGGGGATGGCAGGGTAAACCCCACCGGGAGCAAGACCGAATAGGGGCGGTATTTGTGTGTTTTCGCACCGCCGCCCGGGTGTGTCGCGCGAGGCGTCCGGCAACGGGCGTCCCAGATGAATGGCTATCACGTTCCCTGCGAAGGGGATGGACAGAACCCGGCTTACAGACCGTCTGACACTATCTCTCCATTCCGCGCCATATGGCGGTGATAGTGGCATTTCTGCCAGCCTGACCACGCAATTCCACATTGATTTCGGAACAAATATAGAACATACATCGAACATTTTATCGTAGAGAATCTGAATCTTAACACAATATACTAAACCTAGTGTTATGATCAGTTCCAATTACCATTTATAGTCGTCTAAAATTAACCTAATAGAACATGAAATAATTCGTCGTTTATCCTCCGTTTTACTTAAAATTGATTGACTCCCCAAAAAATCCCGTGTTATCCCATCTTACCCCAGCATTCATTTTCATGCCTGACAGTGTGTCCGGCCGGGTGCTGCGGAGGCTGGCGTCAACGGACGTCATGCGGGGGGTAACGGCATCGGGGACGCGGCCAGAATGGCGCTTTTCACCGGGACATACGCGGACGCGAAAATCGACGGCAAAGGGCGCGCAACCCTGCCGCCGAAGTTTCGCGGCGAGCTGCCTCCGGAAAACAACCGCGAAATCTATATTTACCCCTCACCGACCCAGGGCTATCTGGAAGCCAGCGACCGCGAGTTCATAGAACAACTCCGGGATTCCGAGCCGCAGAATCCCTATACGGACGAGGATGACGAGGACAGCGACACCGCCTGGGTGCTGGCCGAGGCGCTGAACGTCACGATCGACACCGCCGGACGCATCGTCATCCCGCCCGACCTTGCCGAAGAGGCCGGCATTGACGGCAGGGTCGTCTTCGTCGGCCGCGGCTTCCGTTTCCTGATCATGTCGGACGCGGCCCACGACGCTTACAAGAACCGGCGGCGCGAACGGCGGCAAAACCGCAAGAAGTCGAAATCGGAGCGCCCGTAATGTCGCCGCCGCTCCATACGCCTGTCATGTTGGATGCCGCCCTGGCCGCGCTCGCGCCGCGCAGCGGCGGCGCCTATCTCGACGGCACCTTCGGCGCCGGCGGCTACAGTCGGGCGATTCTCGAAGCGGCCGACTGCACGGTCTGGGCAATCGATCGCGACGAGGCGGCCGTTTCCCGCGGCCAGGCGCTCGCCGCCGCCTATCCGGGCCAGCTGACCATCCTGCATGGCCGCTTCGGCGACATGGTGCAATTGATGCGCAACGCCGGGGTCGAGAAGGTCGACGGCGTCGTGCTCGATCTTGGCGTCTCGTCGCCGCAGCTCGATGAAGCCGACCGCGGCTTCTCCTTTCGCGCCGACGGACCGCTCGACATGCGCATGGACCGCACCGGCCAAACCGCCGCCGATGTCGTCAACACCATGGATGAGCGGCCGCTCGCACAAATCATTCGCCAACTCGGCGAGGAGCGCCACGCACGGCGCGTCGCCCGCGCGATAATTGACGCGCGGCAGCAAAATCCGATTACCCGCACCGGCGAGCTCGCCCATATCGTGCGCGGCGTCGTGCCGCGCGCAAAGGACGGGATCGACCCGGCAACGCGAACCTTCATGGCCCTGCGGCTTCACGTAAATGATGAACTGGGTGAACTGGATCGTGGACTCGCGGCGGCGGAACGGCTGCTAGCCCCTGGCGGACGTTTCGTCGTCGTCTCTTTTCATTCGCTCGAAGACCGCCAGGTTAAGCGGTTCCTGCATGGGCGAAGCGGAAGAGGATCCGGCGTGTCCCGCCATGCACCGGTCGCGGAAACCCCGCCCGCCCCCACATTCCGACTGCTTCATCGCCGCGCGCTGACACCCGGAAGCGAGGAAACCCGGCGCAATCCGAGGGCGCGCTCCGCGCGGCTTCGGGCCGCCGAACGAACCGAGGCGCCGAGCTGGCCGCCGCAATCGGAAAGGGAAGCCGCATGAAATCATACGCTCTGCTGTGCTGGTTCTTGCTCATTACCGCCGCCGGCTACGCCATGTTCCACGTCAGTTTTCAGGTCGAGGAACTCGAACAGGAATTGAGCGACCTGAATCGGACCGCGCTCAATGAACAAGAGGCGATTCATGTCCTGCGTGCCGAATGGAGCTATCTCAGCCGTCCGGACCGGATCTCCGAGCTGGCAAAAGAACTGCTGCCGAGCCTGCGCCCACCGGCGGTATCGCAGATTCAGACCGTCGAGCAATTGCCCGAAAAGGGCGCGGACTCCGTAATTCCGGCCGCGATGCGGTCTGAATTCCGGTTGTGGAAAAAAATCAACAACTGACACGCTTACCGTCATAAGGCCAAAAAAAATGAGACTGAGAG
>JAOTYV010000094.1 GCA_029861675.1 Alphaproteobacteria bacterium | reverse complement strand
CGCCGACGCCACGCGCATCATCACCGAGGCGGAAGGCGCGCCGCCTTTGGGCTGGCTCAGCCCCTATCTGATGCCGTCGGACAACACGCCCGACCTGCTCAAGGACGCCGGCTACACCTATCTGCTTGATTGGGGCTTGTGCGATGACCAGCCCTTCTGGTCGAGCACGAAGGCGGGACCGCTGCTGGCCGTCCCCTACACGGTCGAGCTCAACGACCAGCCGGCGATGGTCTATCGCCGCGACCGGCCGCGCGACTTCGCCGAGATGTCGATCGACCATCTGGACGAACATATCCGCGGATCTTCCCGCTACAGCACGGTCTGCGTCATTTCGCTGCACAGCTTCATCGTCGGACAGCCCTTCCGGCTGGCCCATCTGCGGCGCATCCTGGAGCATATCCGGTCGCGCGAGGACGAGGTGTGGCTGACCCGGCCCGGCGACATCGCGCGCCACTACATGGATCTGCCCGCCGAGACGCAATTGACGATCGATTGACTAACTTTTTAACCCCAACGTCTTATCGGCAATATCTCAAACACAGGATAAAAAAATTCGCCCCATAACCATCCGCGAATTTTCATGATTCAGGCAATTCACCCGGTCGGTAAATTGGTGTAGTTTGGTCGGCTATGACAGCGGCGTCGCGTGGATCGCCGCAAGGGGAAAGCCGATCACCAAGCCCTTTACCGAGGTCGAGCAGGCGCGCTTCCGCAACCTGCTGGAACTTGCCAACAGCAGCCCCTATCAGGGCGAGCGCGACAACGCGGTCGCGGCGGCCGAGCGGTTGGCCAAGCGCCATGGCATGACCCTCGACGAAGCGGCGAGCGGACGCACCCAGGCGCCGCCGCGGGAATTCGTCGAGCACAGCCCGGGCATGTCGCCGATGCGTGACATGTCGCGGGTGGTGCATCTGATGGACTATCAGATCCAGCTCGACAAGGCGCGGATCGCCGAGGCCATGGAGCAGGCGAAATCACGCGGGTTGCAGATCGACAAACCCAAGAAGGGCCGGCCCCGCGCGGTGCGCGAATGGCGCACCTCCCGGAGCAAGCGCCGCATGGAGCCCCATCAGCACGCCCGTGTGCTGATCCAGGAAACCTCGCTCCCGGTCGAGGAAATCGCCAGCATCACCGGGCTCGACGTCCACAAGGTCGCCGAAGAGAAGCTCAAACTGCGGCGGCCGGGATCGACCTCGCGCAAGGCGGGCTAAACACCCAGCTTTTCCCGGCACATTCGGAATGCGCCTTCGATGAACGCGGGCAGGTCGCGCCGAATATCCCCGAGCGACAACGCCTCGGTCGCGGTGGCGACGATGCCGACGAACCCATCCGTGTGCCAGTGGCCGGTCACCGCCGGGTCCGGCAGATCTTTCACATCGATCTCCGACCAGGGACTTATGTAGAAATACGGCTCGTCATAGTGCTCGTCACCCGGCGAGAACCCGATCCCGATGGTTGCCGCCTTTGCGGTGCCCACTCCTTCGAAGTGCACTTCGGTCGCCAGGTCGTAGTGATGCGCCCAGCATCGAACCGGCCCCGGCGACAAATCCGAATTTCGGCCCGCGAATTCCGCAAGAATTGCCGCCGACAGCGAGAACCAGGCGGACAATGCCGCAAGACTTTCCGACCGGTCCGCCATGGAATAGGTCTCTACCGCATCGGCCTCCGCCGGCATTTCATAGGGCGGCGATTGCCCGGAAACCGGCTTCAACGCCAGTTTCTCGAGTTCCGCGTCGAGCCATGCATCCGCATCGCCGACCGCAACGCCTTCCAGCGACAAAGAGGCAAGACGCTCGGCGCCACGAAATATCGCCACTTCGAACCGATCGAGAATTAACCCGACTTCGACGGTATTTTCCCCCTCTCCGATAGGATGCGAGAGGAATCCATTGAAGCCCCGATGCCATCCCAGATTCGCGTGGCTATCGTCGTCCTTTGCATCAAGGTTTACCCGCGCGGCCATGCTGACCAACTGCGCGGCTTTGTGCGTCATAAACCGTGGCGCCGTCAGCGCCGTCGGCGCGGCTGAGCGAATTTGGTCGATCTCTTCCATTACAATCCTTTGGGTAGGGTATCTAAGCCGGGGATCGGCCTAGACCAGCTCCACATCGGTGATGATTTCAACAAGCGACGGACCGGGTTTCGCAATTGCTTCCTTGAGCACGGGAACAAGCTGATCGGCGTCGGTGACCTTGAATCCGCTGCCGCCGCAGAGCTTGGCGAAGGCGGCAAAGGATGGATTGTGAAGATCGGTTTGCCAGACCGGCCATTCGCCCGCCCGCTGTTCCTTGGAGATCTTGCCGAGTTCGCTGTTGTTGAGCAGGACATGCGTGATGTTCATGCCGTATTTGACCGCGGTGGTGAATTCCATCGCGTATTGGCCGAACCCGCCATCGCCCGATATGGAGATGACCTTCCGGCCCGCGAATTCATCGAAATCCTGCGTCGCCGCCCAAGCGCCCATCGCCGCCGGAAACGAGAAGCCGATCGATCCCAAATACCCCGACATCAGGACTGCTTGGCCGCAAGTCTCGAAATAGCGGCCAAAGGAATACGTGTTGTTGCCGACATCGACCGGCATGATCGCGTCAGGCGGCGCAACATCGGTCAGGGCCGCAAACACTGCGGCGGAGGACAATCCGCCCTTGCCGCCGTCCTTTGCCCGGCCGGCCTTTTCGGCGCGCCATTCCTGCCAGCGCGCCGCGATGTCGGGCATTTGGTCGACCGCCGAGATCTTGGCGGGCAAAGCGTCCGCGAACGCGTCGACCGCGCACCCCACCTCGCCCAGCACCGGTAGGGTCACGGCGTGGAACTTGCCGAGATGCATGGGATCGAAATCGACCTGGATGATCGGTTTCGATTTTTCGATTCCCGTGTGATTCGAAAACGATGTACCAAGGGCAATGATGAGATCGCACTCATTCATAAACCAGCTGGCGATCGGCGTGCCGGACCGGCCGAGGACGCCGCAGGCATTCGGATGGGTATCCGGAATGAGCCCCTTCGCCTTGAACGTGGTCAGGATCGGCGCCTTGAGGCGTTCGGCCAGCTTGGTGATCTCCGGCATGGCGTCCCGCGCGCCGTAGCCGACGATGACGATCGGCCGCTTTGCCGGCGCGATCAATTTTACCGCCCGGGCGACCGCAATTCCGGACGGCGACACATGCATATCGCCGAGCCGCCCTTCCGGTCCGGCGGCTTTCGCGGTGTCCGCCGCCGGCAACGTCTGCACGTCGTCGGGAAATATGAGATGCGCAACATCCCGGTCGACCAGTGCGCTCTTGCACGCAAGCGACATCAATTCCGCATGCCGGGAGGTGTGCAGAACTGTCTGCGAGAAACGTGCGACCGCCTCGAAGGCGGATGAAAGATCGATCTCCTGAAACGCGCCGGGCCCGAACACCTGCACATCGACCTGACCGGTGAGCGCCAGCACCGGCGCGCGGTCGACTTTTGCGTCCCACAGCCCGGTCATCAGGTTGGTCGCGCCCGGCCCGGCAATCGTCAGGCACGCGGCCGGTTTGCCGGTCAGCTTGCCATACCCCGAACAGGCGAAGGCGGCGGCGCCTTCATGGCGGATGCCGATATAGCCGAGGTGGCCCGCGGCTTCCTGCAGGCGCAGCGCGTCGGACAATCCGAGGTTCGAGTGGCCGACCATGCCGAAGACACGCCGCACCCCCCAATTGACCATCGTCTCCGCCATGAGATCGGTGACGGTCGCGGCATGCGCCGGCTCCGCCTCGACGCCGACATAGAGCCCGTCGTCGCGCGCCTCGATCGCATACATCTCCTGGCCGGAATCTTCGTGGCCGCCCGGCGGTTTGCCGGTGAGCGGGTCGAAATCCCAACCATGCCATGGACAGCGCAACCAGCATTTGCCGTCGCTGCCGGTTTCGATCGATCCCTCGCCCAGCGGACCGCCTTGATGGGGACAATGATTTTCCATTGCCGCGTACTGACCATCAAAATGAACGATCGCGACCGATTTCGTGCCGGCCGTTACCGCTTTGACGCGCCCGTCGGGCAACGCATCAATATCGGAAACCCGGTGCCAGACCAACTCCTGCGGCATCTTTACCAAACCAACCCCCATCTGCTGAAATTCGCGGTCCCGAGAATAGATGCGCCAACCGGCAGCAAGGTTACAGAGCGCACATGGTTTTTCCTATTCATCGCTCGCGCGCATCGAGGATCGCCCGCACCAGATCTTCCGGGACGTCATCCGGCACCGGATCGTCCGCGTTAGCGAAAACGCGCTTGGAAACTTCAATCGTCCGCTGATAAGCCCCAAGATAATCACGGCACTCGCGACATATTCTCAGATGAAACTCGAAGACCCGCACTTGCTGTTTAGGCAGCGAACCTTCGAAGTAGTCGATCATGAAATTCTCGAATTCCCGGCAATTGATCATCATCGGGATATTTTTGAACATAAGCCCCTTTGCCTTGCGCATCATTCTCGACATCAGCGACGGCTTCATTGCACCTCTCCCCGCAGGAGCGGTTCCAGCAAGCGTTTCAACGCGGCGCGCGCGCGGTGAAGGCGAACCTTCACATTGGCCGGGGAAATCTCCAGCGTGGCGGCGACCTCCGCGGTCGTCATTTCCTCGATGTCGCGAAGCAGCAGAACGCTCCGGTAACTCTCGGGCAATTCGTTCACTTTGTGCAATACCAGGGATCGCATGTGCTCCGATCCGACAATCTGCTCCGGCGTCAAAATCCGACGCCATGGTTCCTCAATTCGGCACTCATTGACATCGAAATTCGGCAGCAGGGTTTCGAGATCGCTCTCCTTGCGGGCACGCTGTCCGCGTAATTTCATGAGCGCCGCGTTGACGACGATCCGGTATAGCCAGGTTTTGAGACTGGATCGCCGCTCGAAGCTCGACAATCGGGAAAATACATTGGCGAATGCGTCCTGGACGCAATCTTCCGCCAGGGCCCGGTCCCGGGTGAGGCGCAGCGCCACGCTCAGCATCCACCCGCCGTACCGGCGCACCAGCGCTTCGGCCGCGGACTCATTGTGCGCCAACACATGATCAATGAGTTCCTCGTCACTGGCCTCCGTGAGTTGCTTCTTCCGGGCCTCGCTCACTCGGCGTTCCAGTCGATTCAGGAAAAGATGTAACCTTCCCTGTTTGTAGTGCATCTATTCCAAGTCCGTTGCAACCGGCCAACCTATGGGCCGGTCAAAACTTGAATGGAGAAACCGCATGGGACTGGAGGGACTGGCAATCGTTGCCGCGGCCGCGCTGGCGTTCGCCCTGTTGTCCAAGCGCCTTGAGGAATCAGTTCTTACCCTTCCCATCTTCATCGTCGCGTTCGGCTGGGCGATCGGTCCCGGCGGCCTCGGCATCGTCGCGCTGACTCCGTCGCATGGATCAATTCATATCCTGGCGGAAATCACGCTCGTGCTGGTGCTGTTTTCCGATGCATCCCGAATCGACTTGAAGCGGCTGATCGCCGATCACAATTTGCCGCAACGCATGTTGCTGATCGGCATGCCGCTGACCATTACGCTGGGGGCGATTGCCGCCGTCCTCCTGTTCCGCGACATGTCCTGGGCGATGGCGTTTTTGCTCGCCGCCATCCTCACACCGACCGACGCCGCGCTTGGCCAATCCGTGGTGTCCAATCCGGTGGTCCCGGTGCGTATTCGCCAGGCCTTGAATGTCGAAAGCGGGCTGAACGACGGCATCGCCCTGCCCTTCGTCCTGATATTTGCGATCTGGGCGGGCGCCTCGGCGGACGCCTCCGGCGCCGCCGACCTCGCCACGTTTACATTGCTGCAGGTCACATTGGGACCGGCGGCCGGAGTCGCGATCGGCTATGCCGGTGCGGTCGCCATCGACAAGGCGAGCACCCATCATTGGATGGCGCCATCCTTCGAAGGGATCGCCATCCTGTCGGTCGCGGCGCTTGCCTTCACCGCCGCGGAACTGATCGGCGGAAACGGCTTTATCGCGGCATTCGCCGCCGGCTTGGTTTTCGGCGCGACGGTCCAGGAAAGATGCAATTTCCTGCTGGAATTCATGGAGACCGAAGGGCAGATCCTGACGCTCGTGACGTTCCTCATTTTCGGAACGGCGATGGTGCCGGCGGCGATCGCCGGCTTCACCGTCGAAGCGATACTGTACGCGATCCTTTCCCTGACTCTGATCCGCATCATTCCAATCCAACTCTCGCTGATCGGGACCGGCCTGTCGGGCGGCAGCACGATGTTCCTGAGCTGGTTCGGACCGCGCGGACTCGCATCCATCCTGTTCGCCCTGTTGATTCTGGAGAAACATCCGATCCCGGGCGGCGATTCGATCCTTTCCAGCGTCGTCCTGACCGTCCTGTTGAGCGTGCTGCTGCACGGCGTTTCCGCCGCGCCGCTGGCCGCCGCCTACAGCAGATTTGTTACCGCACGCGGCGAATGCGAAGAATCCAAGCCGGTCTCCGAAATGCCGGTGCGCCACAAGATGTCATCCCCATCAACAGCCGAGTGATAGGAAGCCAAATGAAGAAAATTGCCGTTACGCGGTGGGACGACCTGAAGGATCGCGAGCCCGCCTATGCCCTGGTCGCCGATGTGGACCTCGTGGTTGTCCGCTTCGATGACGCGGTTTCCGTCATGTACGGGCGCTGCCTGCACCGCGGCGCCCTGCTCGCGGACGGTTTCGTCCGGGGCGACGACTTGATCTGCGGGCTGCACGATTGGGATTACCGGCTGGACACCGGCGTCTCGGCATACAGCAATGACGAGGTGCTCGAGAAATTTTCGTCCTGGATCGAGGACGGCGACGTGCTCGTCGACGAGGACGAGATCGCAAACTGGGCGGCCGATCATCCGCAGCCCTACGATCGCGACGCCTATCTCGGCCTGTATGACGACGTTCACGGCGCGCCGGAAGAGCCGCACGTCAAACTCATCCAGGGCTATGCGAAAGACGGGCTGTCCAAAACCGGGCATCACGGCGTGGTCACCGCGATGGGCGTGCCGCGCCAGGAATTGCCGAGCTGGGACGACATTCAGGTCATCACGGCGCAGCTTCACCGGGCGCCGCTGCTCGACGACGCGGCGGTGGAAACCGACGTGGTCATCGGCCCGAACGCGCAGAAACCGCTTCGGCTCGACATTCCGCTTTTCGTTTCCGACATGAGCTACGGCGCGCTGTCCGAACCCGCAAAGATCGCGCTTTCCAAGGGGGCGGATTTGGCCGGGACCGGCATCTGCTCCGGCGAAGGCGGGATGCTGCCGGAAGAGCAGCAGGCGAATTCACGCTATTTCTATGAACTGGCGTCGGGCCGCTTCGGTTTTTCCTGGGACAAGCTGTCGGTCGTCCAGGCCTTCCATTTCAAGGGCGGGCAAGGGGCCAAGACCGGCACCGGCGGCCATCTGCCGGGTCACAAGGTGATGGGAAAGATCGCCGAGGTCCGGGGCCTCAAGGAAGGCGAGCCAGCGGTCAGCCCGGCACGGTTCCCGGAATGGACCGAGGTATCGCAATTCAAGGAATTCGCCGACGAGGTGCGCGACCGCACCGGCGGCATTCCCATCGGCTACAAACTGTCCGCGCAGCATATCGAAAAGGACATCGATGCCGCGCTCGACGTCGGCGTGGACTACATCATTCTCGACGGCCGCGGCGGCGGGACCGGCGCGGCGCCGATCATCTTTCGCGACAACATCTCGGTGCCGACGATCCCCGCGCTGGCCCGCGCCCGGCGGCACCTGGACGCGTTGAACCGCCAGGACGTCACGCTGGTGATTACCGGCGGCCTTCGCAAGCCCGCCGATTTCGCAAAGGCGCTGGCGCTCGGCGCGGATGCCATCGCAGTTTCCAACGCGGCGCTGCAGGCGATCGGCTGCCTCGGCATGCGGGCGTGTCATACCAACAACTGCCCGGTCGGCATCGCGACCCAGAAACCGCATTTGATGAACCGGCTGATCGTCGACAGTTCCGCCGAACAGCTCAAACGTTTCTTCGAGAGCAGCATCGACCTGATGAAGATCCTCGCCCGCGCCTGCGGGCACGATCACCTCAACCAGCTCTGCCATGATGATCTGATCACCTGGAAACCGGAAATGACGCAGATATCCGGCGTCACCTATGGCGGTGTCACATCGCCCTCAGGATAGGTCGTCCGGCACCGGCGTTTCCGGTTTCACGCCCTTGCGTTTCTGCTGGTCGCTGATCCGGCCGTTTTCGAGATAGTCGCCGGCGACCGCGCGGTTCGCGATGGCCTCCCAGCGGTCGCTCCAGCGGCCGAGCTCGTAGCCGTGCCAGGGCGATTCGGGCTTGAGCGGCGGCAGGCCCAGCTCGTTCCAGATTTCCCGCGCTTCCTCCATGAATTGCGGTCGCGGCAGCGCCAGCGGCGGCATGTCGTCCTTCAGCGTGGCGTCGATCAGCAGCGCGGAATCATCCTCGACGCCGCGCTCGATCTTCGGGCCC
Organism: Alphaproteobacteria bacterium; assembly: GCA_029861675.1. Next base: position 6,301 of record JAOTYV010000094.1, on the reverse strand, counting down.
TGCCCCTTGCTCTGATAGTCCAGGATGCGCGCGTCCAGCGCCGGGTTCGCCCGGTACCCCAGCGCCCAGAACACCGCGTCGCCATTGTCCGGATCGATATCCTCGTTGATCGCGATGACGAACTTGCCGCAGGCCGCCTGCAGCGACGCGGTGGCGTACAGCGCGCGCCAGATTTCGGTGCGCGGCACGCCGCGTTCGAACTGCACGAAGATCACCTTGCGGATGTTGGTGAGCGGCTCGTGCATGGCGACCCGGACGACGCCCTTGATGCCAAGCTCGTCGCGCAGATGGGACAGGAACAGCGGCTCGTAGGCGACGCGCTTGATGACGCTGGATTCGCTCGGCGTCACCTGCGAGATGATCGACGGCAGTACCGGCTTCGCCTTGCGCGTGATCGCGGTGATCTGCATGCGCATGTTGTAATCTTCCAGCGCCACATAGCCGCTGGATTCGCCAAACGGCGCTTCGGGCTCAAGGTACTCGGTGTCGATCAACCCTTCGATCACCAGTTCGGATTCCGCGGGCACCATCAGGTCGACCGACTTGGCTTTCACCACGTTGATCGCCTCGCCCGCCAGACCGCCGGCGACATGCAGTTCCTCCAGGCCGATCGGCAGTTTTTGCGGCGCGGTGTAGATCGCCGCCGGCGGACAGCCCAGCACGATGGCGATCGGCATCTTCTCGCCGCGCGCCTGATATTTCTGCCAGTGCAGATAGCCCTCTGCCCCGCCCGGCCGCACCACCATGCGCACCGCGAGCCGGTCCGGCGCCTTCAGCCCCGCGCGATAGGTGCCCATGTTCTGGGTACCGGTTTCCGGATCGCGGGTGATGCACGCGGTCATGGTGAGATAGGGCGCAACGTCGAATCCCGGTGAGGAAATCGGGATCGGCAGCGCGTCCATGCCGTTGCCCTCGCCCTGCAACGCCGCGCCGTCGATCACCACCTCGTGGCACGGCGCCTCCGTGACGACGCAGGGCGCAATCGGATTGGCGATCGCCCGCTGCCACAGCGCGCCGATCTCGTCGCGGTCGACTCCCATGCCGATGCAATAGATGTCCGGATTGGCGGCCAGCGCGCCGACCAGAACCGGAATGTCGTAGCGCCGGCCTTTTGCGTCGGTGACGTTGGTGAACAGGAACGCCTTGCGCTCCGATTCGGGCATCCCGCCGCGGAACTGCCAGCGCACGAGCGGCTGCAGGTGCCGGTCCTTGTCGATCGGCTCGTCGATCGTGACCAGGAGCCCCGCGTCTTGCAGCGCGGCGAGATGTTCCTGCAAATCGCGATAGCCGCGTTTGGTTTTCGAACCGGCGCTCATGACCCGCCCTCGTCATCCGCGGCAACGGAACGCACCGGCGTTTCCGGCCGCACGCCCTTGCGGATCTGCTGATCGGTGCGGCGGCCGTTTTCCAGATAGCCGCCCTCGACCGCGCGCGCCGCCGCTGCGTCCCATTCGTCGGTCCAGTCGCCGAGCGAATAACCGTGCCAGGGCGCTTGCGGGACCAGCGGCGGCAGGCCGAGCCGTTCCCAGATTTCCCTCGCCTCCTCCATGAATTGCTTTTTCGGCAACGCCACCGGCGGCATGTCGCCCTTCAGCGTGGCGTCGATCAGCATCGTCGAATCTTCCTCGCCGCTGCCGCGCGGCCCGTGCCCGCGATTGCGGTGCGGCAGGATTTGCACGTCGAGCGCCGGATTGCTGCGATACCCCATGGCCCAGAACACCGCGTCCGGATTGTCCGGGTCGATATCCTCGTCCACCGCGATCACGTATTTGCCGACCGCTGATTGCAGCATCGAGGCGCCGTACAGCGCGCGCCAAATCTCGGTGCGCGGCATGCCGCGCGCCACCTGGATGAACACCACCTTGCGGATATTGGTCAGCGGTTCGTGCATGGATACGCGCGTCACGCCCTTGATGCCGAGGTCGTCCCGCAGATGGGCGAGGAACAGCGGCTCGTAGGCGACCCGTTTGATCACGCTGGATTCGCTCGGCGTCACCTGCGACACGATCGACGGGATGACCGGCCGGCGCTTATGGGTGATCGCCGTGACCTGCATCCGCATGTTGTACGCTTCGAGCGCAATGTGGCCGTGCGATTCGCCGAACGGCGCTTCCGGTTCCAGGTATTCGGTGTCAATCAATCCTTCGATCACCAGTTCCGACTCCGCCGGGACCATCAGGTCGACGGTCCGCGCGCGCACGATGTCGATCGGCGCCCCGACAATCCCGCCGGCGACGGCCAACTCGTCTTGGCCGACACGCAGCTTCTGCGGCGCGGTGTAGACCACCGGCGGCGGCGCGCCGAGCACGATGGCGATCGGCATCTTCTCGCCGCGCGCCTGATATTTTTGCCAGTGTATGTAGCCTTCCGCGCCGCCCGGGCGTGTCGCCATGCGCACCGCCAGCCGGTCCGGCGCCTTCAGCCCAGCGCGGTAGGTGCCCATGTTCTGCGTCCCGGTCTCCGGATCCCGGGTGATGCAGCAGGTCATGGTGAGGTAGGGCGCGGCATCGAAACCCGGCGTCGAGATCGGGATCGGCAGGGCGTCCATGCCGTTGCCTTCCCCGGCCAACGCATCGCCCTCCACCACCACCTCGTGACACGGCGCGGTCTCGACACTATTCGGCGCAATGGGATTGGCGATCGCCCGGTCCCAGACGGGGCCGATCTCTTCGCGCGGCACCCCCATGCCGATGCAGTAGATCGCCGGGTTGGCGGCGAGACCGCCGATCAACACCGGCATGTCGAACTTGCGGCCCTTGGCGTCGACGATGTTGGTGAACAGGAACGCCTTGCGCTCGGTTTCGGGAATGCCGCCGCGAAACTGCCAGCGCACCAGCGCATGCATGTGACGGTCCTTGTCGATCTCCCGGTCCACCGTCACCAGCAAGCCGGCCGCGTCGAGGGCCTTCATATGTTCCTGTAGATCGGAGTATGGCCGGCGCGGGGATAATTTCTTCGATTTGGACATAGAAAAACTTTACGTCAGCCCTGACCGGAGGCAAAGACGCACGGCTCAACGGTTTGAATGTTGGAGCGCCTCGCGACGGGCGCTAGTTCGATTTCTGCCGGAACACGTAACAGCCGTCTTCCACGCCATCGAAATAGTCGCTTATGCCGGGGTGAAGAATCGGTTCGTCGCTGTCGTCATGTTTGAGATTCTGTTCGGAGACATACGCGATGTAGGTGGTCTTATCGCTATTTTCGGCCAGCAGATGATAGTAGGGCTGATCCTTGCGCGGACGCGTCTCCATCGGGATCGCCTCGTACCATTCTTCCGAATTGGCGAATTCCGGATCAACGTCGAAAATGATGCCGCGAAATCCGTATTTCTTATGATGCACGATCTGACCAATTTGGAACTTGGCAATTCGGTGTTTCATTGGGACCTCCACGCGTCCTTATTATTATCGAAAGATTCGCGACATCCTTGAACCGTCCGGTTCTACCGCAGCAGCCGGGCTCGACCCGGTTCGCTTGGCCCTGCATCGACCCGTGCGACGAACGGCAATTCCAACGAACGCGATCTCGGCACCAAATCCGCCCCATACCCCTGCGGCTTCGGACGCCACATACTGCCCGAGGCGCTGTCCCGGTTAAAAGGGCAAAAGCGGGTTGCCGCAATCGATATCGGGCTAACGGTTCGGAAATACCACGAAAAGACCGTCTACCCATTCATTGCATATCCTAGAGAAATCTATGAAATTTGGGCTATTTCGGAACGCGGATTCGCCGACTCGGGAAATTTCACGCTCCCATCGGCGCCGTCGGCCCTACCCCCGCCACCGTGGTCCGATGCATCACGCGCCGGTGTTTTGTTACCTCATAAGGGCAGACGCGATGCAGCACGCAGCGGTTGTCGTACATCACCAAATCCTTCGGACGCCATTCATGGCTGTAGACGAATTGTCGTTGCGTCGCGAATGCCAGCAACTCTTCGAGCAGCGACCGGCCCTCCTCCTCCGGCATGCCGACAATATGCGCCGCGTGCGCACCGAGGTAGAGTCCCTTCCGCCCATTCACCGGATTCGACCGCACCACGGCCTGCGGCACCGGCGGCAAACGCCGATCTTCGTCCGGCTTCGCCACCTGAATTTTCTCGTTGCGCCGCGAATTCGCGTAATGATGGATCGCCACCAGCCCGTCCAACGCATCGCGCCGCGCTTTCGGCAGGGCTGCATAGGCCGCGCGCAGGCTGGCGAACTCGGTCTGCCCGCCTTCCGGCGGCACTTCGCGCCCCGACAACAGCGAGGCGGTTGCCGGCACGCGCTTGAACGAACTGTCGGAATGCCAAAGCCGGTTGCCGAGCCGAAACCGGATCCGATCGTCATCCGGCGGTATCAGCGAGCCGTCTTCCTCCACATTGGTAATGTGCACGACCAAGCCGCCCCGATTCTGGTTGCCGGCATGCTTGTAGGTTTCTTCCAACGCGCCGAAACGCCGGCTGAAAGCAACCTGTTGCGCATCGTCGATATCCTGCCCGGGAAACACCAGGACCGAGTACTCTTCGAAGGCGTCCCGAATCTCCTGAAACGTTTCGCGGTCGATTCCGGCGGCAATATCGAAGCCCTGCACCTCGGCGCCCACTGCCGGCGTCAACGCTCGTACGGAAATTGTCATTGCCCGTTCCTCACGCTCGTCTCTCCGAATTCCAAACCGAATTGAACATCAACCCGGCCGCGGACACAAACGCCCGATGGACGGGTCACTTTGATTCATCGGGGCTGGTGGGCGAAACTCCACGCGGCACCTTGAATGATTTAGCTTTGGAGCATTGAGAATGGCGGCGCTGCATTCCGACACCAACGCACGCGCGAAACGCATCGCCGTGATCGGCGCCGGCGCGTCCGGTCTATGCGTCAGCAAATATCTGCTGCAGGCCGGCTTCGACGTAACGATCTTCGAAATCGGCACGCAGATCGGCGGGCTGTGGTGTTATCAGAACGACAACGGCCGCTCTTCCTGTTACCGCACGCTGCACATCAACACGTCGAAGGGCGTCACGCATTTTCACGATTTCGATTTCGCCCCGGACGTGCAGGCGTTTCCCGACCATCGCGACATGCACGCCTACCTGAAAACCTATGCCGACCATTTCGGCGTCACGCCGCACATTCGTTTCAAGACGCCCATCGCCGCCGTGCGGCCCGCGTTTACGCCAGGCGAGGGCGAACCGCTTTGGGAGGTCGAGACCGCGCACGGCGAAATCTTGGAATTCGACACGGTCATCGCCTGCACCGGACACCTGACCAAACCGCTGCACGTGCCGATGTTCCAGAACGACTTCACCGGCGAGTATGTGCACTCGCATGATTACCGCGAGCCCGGAGATTTCGTCGGCAAGCGGATTTGCGTTGTCGGCGTCGGCAACAGCGGCTGCGATATCGTCAGCGACGTCTGCGTTCCCTCGCCGCGCACGGTGCTGGTGGCGCGTTCGGGGGTTCAGGTGCTGCCGAAACTATTTTTCGGCTTGCCCTTTACCGACATCACGAACCACTTACAGCGCGACTGGATTCCCGATTGGCTGCGCTCGCGTTTGATCCGTTTCATGACCTACGCGGTGCATGGCGACATGACGAAGCTCGGCTTCAAGCCGCTCACCGAACGCGCCCACGTCACCAGCAACGCCACCGTGGTCGGGCACATCGCCTACCGGCGCATCGAGGTGAAACAGGGGATCGACCGGATCGACGGCAAGACCGTTCATTTCAGCGACGGCACGGCGGAAGAATTCGATACGCTGATCGCCGCGACCGGATACCTGATCGACCTGCCCTATCTGTCGCCGGCCGTGCTGCCGATCGTCGACAACACCATCGACCTCTATCAGCGTATCGCGCCGCCCGGCCTGCCGGGGCTCTATTTCATGGGCATGTTCAACACCAACACCGCGCTCAACATGATCTACGAATATCAGGCGCGCTGGATCCGCGCGATCGAGGCGGGAGAGGCGAATTTGCCGCCGGACGATGAAATGCGCGCGGCGATCGAGGCAAAGCGGCGATGGGCGCAAGAGAACTACAAGGCGTCGCCGCGCCACACGATCGAGGAAGAGGTCGTACCCTACCGCCGCGACCTGCGGCGCTCCCTCAAGCGCATGCGCAGCCTCGCACGGCGCGGTGCCTAACCGGACGGACGGCAGTGCCTATTTTTCGGCGCCCGTATAAAGCATCGACTTGTTCATCGACCGGGGATCGCGTTGATCCCACCGCCCCTGTTCCACGCGCAGGAAGAATTCGCGCAGCGCCGCGTTGAACGCTTCCGGCTCCTCGAGATTGCAGGCGTGACCGGTCTTCGGAATGAT
>JAOTYV010000093.1 GCA_029861675.1 Alphaproteobacteria bacterium | reverse complement strand
ACGTCGGCCATTGCCGTTCCGGGCGCCGCATCTGGCGCGAAGGCTGATATCCGAAGAACCGGCCGCGCCGGTACACCGCACGACGATAGACGGCGCGCTCCAGGCCACGCTGGAGACTGTAATCCGGCGCGAGCACGCCGGCGCCGATCGCCGCGCCACCATCGCCGCCTTGGTGGTGGAGAATGCGACACGCCGCGTCGTGGCCTACTTAGGGTCGGGCGATTTCTTCGACGGCGCCCGGTCCGGCCAAATCGACATGGCGCAGGCAGTGCGCTCGCCCGGGTCGGCCCTGAAGCCGTTCATCTATGGGATGGCGTTCGACGAGAAGCTGATTCACCCGGAGACAATCATCGTCGATCAGCCGACGCGGTTCGGCGAATACCGGCCGGAAAATTTTCGCCGCGTCTATCGCGGTGAAGTCACGGTGCGGGAAGCCTTGCAACAATCGCTGAATATCCCCGCCGTTTCGGTGCTGGAGCGGATCGGTCCCGGCCGGTTCGTCGCCCGGCTTCGCACCGCGGGCGTCACATTGCGGTATGCCGGCGGCGCCAAGCCGGGTTTGCCGCTGGCGCTCGGCGGTGGCGGCGTCACATTGCTAGACTTGGTGTCGCTTTATACCGCCCTGGCCAATGGCGGCGAGGCCGCGCCGCTGACGATGGCGCGGCGGGAAGGAGACGAAGCGCCGGCACACAAGGGCACCCGGCTCACCGGCGCCGCCGCCGCCTGGTATTTGAGTCGAATCATGGAGGCCGCGCCGCCGCCGGACGGCTTCCTCGCCGTCAAGCACAACAGCAGGCCCCGGCCGATCGCATTCAAGACGGGAACCTCCTACGGTTTTCGCGATGCCTGGGCCGTGGGCTACGACGACGCCCATACGGTCGGCATCTGGGTCGGGCGGCCAGACGGCACGCCGAGTCCCGGCCGGTATGGGCGGATAACCGCCGCGCCCTTGCTGTTTCGCGTCTTCGGCCTCCTGCCCGGCCAGGGCGGACGGCCCAACGCAAACCGGCCCGATGCGGCAATCGTCGCCCGCAACGCGGCGCTGCCGGAACGCCTTCAGAGGTTCGGCGCCGGCCCCAAAAACCGAAACGATCTTGCACAGGCCTTGTCGCGGCGCCTTACCATCACCTTTCCACCGGATGGCGCTGTCGTGCCCCTCGAGCGATCGAAGGACGGCCTCGCCGAGCTGCCGCTCACCGCCGAAGGCGGGTCAATACCGTTCAACTGGCTGATCAACGGCCGCGCCATTCCGTCTTCCCCGCATCGCCGCGGCGCCTTTTGGCAACCCGACGGCAAAGGATTTATCCGTATTACCGTAATCGACGCCACGGGCCGCACCGCACAGGCCGAAGCATTGATGAAGTAGGCGCCGTCAACTTTTGACGTTCAAGACCGGACCGTCAGTCGTAGGAGAGCCGAGGGAACCAATCGGTGCCCCGGCCTTCGGGCGTCAGGTCGAACACACTCCAGAGCGGCCAGATAAAATCAACATGCCGGGGATGCTGCCCATCTTCATTCGGCGCATAGAGCAATTCGGCGTTGTAGGTGTGGTGGATGCCGTCATCGGTCTTCTGGAACACATTGACCGCCGGCAATTGCCCCGCCTCCGGCGATTCCCCGTGATAGTCGGTGTTGTAGCTGTTGCCATTGGAGGAAAGCAGCCGCAGATTGCGCCAACCCCGTTGCGCGGCCCAATCCATGAACTTATCGATTGGCGCCTTCGCCACCACGGCAAAATTTATGCGGCTCCGTAAATGGGGCGTTCCGCCATTTAGGCTGTCCATGAGCGACGAGCAGGCGGGACACGGCAGTTCCGCACCGGGCGCAAACATGAAGCTGTAGAGCACCAGACTCTTCTTGTCTCCCTCGAACAGATCCGAAAATTTTATCCGACCTGTCGTCGCTTCACCCGTCTGGTCCAGCGACGCCGCGTCGAACACGTAGTCTTCCTTCAACTGCCCGCCGGCAGGCAGGCTCCGGCGCAGCGCGGCAACCGCCTCGACGCGTTTCCGGAGATCCATTTCCGCATCAAGCAGACGATCACGGGCATCCCGATACGCGTCGCTCTCACCCGGGAATCGCCGTTCGTGAAGTCGCCCCATGATGATACTCCTCTGCTTCGAATGGATTTAGGACGGTAGCGGCGCGGCCGTGGCGGCAAAGCTGGGCCGCGCCTTCATGGCCTCGCGCCAGCGTTCGACCGCCGGATAGGGGTCGCGCAGCCGGTCCCCCTCCGGCGTCATTTCCAGATAGGCAAAAATCGGAATGACGAACAGATCGGCCAGCGACAGCGCGTCCCCCGCGAGATAGGGGCTTTGCGACAATGTCTGATCGGCGACGGATAGCTGGTGTTCGATATCCGGCATCGCCTGCGCAATCTTGTCCTCGTCCGCCTCAATCCCCTGCGACGGATACAGCAGCCGCGGCAGCAACAGCTCGCGCGCAATCGTCGCGATGTAATAGTGATTATGGGCGCTGATCCATTGACTCATCCGCGCGCAGGCGCGCGCGTCCGATGGTTGCAGCGCCGGTCCATCGAAAACCTGATCGATGTATCGGGTTATCGCGCTGGTCTCGTAAAGGACGAAGTCCTCATGTTTGAGGATCGGCATCTTGGCGAACGGATGCAGCGCCCGGTGCGATTCCGATCCCATATCGATATCTTCGCGGACATAGTCCACGCCCTTTTCCTCGAGCGCCATGCAGGCGGTGCGCACGAAACCGCTTTGTGGAAACCCGTAAACGACGACGTCAGCCATGTCCTATTCCTCTATCAGTGTGCGTTCCAGACACTCGAAGCTGCTCGACCAACCCCGCTCGTGATCGTCGCGGTTTTTGGACGAGTCGAATTGCGTCTGATGAAAAATCATTTCGGTCGATCCGTCCCTGTCATGAAATTCGACGGCAACGACCATTTCGTGCCCCGGAACACCGTCGGTCTCCCAGGCCCAGGTAAAGGACAGATATTCGGGAGGGTCGATTTCCAGGTAGACCCCACCGACGAAATGCTCCTTGCACTCCGACGACAAAATGCAGGCGCGCCATGCGCCACCCGGGCACAGATCGATTTCACAGACCGGCACTGTGCACCCGTCGGGACCAAACCATTTCGCCATACGCTCCGGCTCGGTCCAGGCGCGGAATACGGTTTCGCGTGGAGACTTGAAGCGGCGTTCAAGCGAGAGCGTTGGCGCGGCATCCCTATCGGGCATGGCTTCGCGCCGGGATTTTGCGTCTGTCATGTGTCGTTCCTCGTATGCGGATCTGTATCTTCGAGGTATCGCGCCAATTGATCGAACCGCTCGTCCCAGAATCGGCGATATTGATCGACCCAATCGGCCGCGGTCTTCAGGGCCGCGGGATCGAGGCTGCATCGAATGACCCGGCCGTCTTTCTGTTTCTTAACCAAGCCCGCCTGCTCCAGCACGCGCAGATGTTTGGATATGGCGGGCAGCGACATGTCGTGCGGCCGTGCCAACTCGGTCACGCGCGACTCCCCTTCGGCAAGCCGGGCGAGAATTGCCCGCCGCGTCGCATCCCCCAGCGCCGAGAAAACCAAATCGAGATCGGCGGATTGATATTTAACCATTCGGTTAAATATAAGCTGACCTCCAGCCGGAGTCAAGCTCGGTTTCGCCTTGGGTGGCACAGTTGATGCACATCAACGATGCCAGCCAAATCAAATGGTTGGATCAGCGCATGCAAGGACGAGGCGCGCCCTTGCATGCGCTGATCGTTAATTCGAAATCATATAGGTGCGACATGAAAATCATGAGTTTTCTCGCTGCAGCGCCGGTCACACTGGCCGCGGGCGCCGCACTCGCCGAGCCGCAAGGCGCGTATTACGGCCATCCCATGTGGGGCGGCGGGTGGCATGGCTGGTTCGTGGGACCGGTCATGATGATGCTTTTCCTGGTCGCCGCGGTCGCCCTTATCCTTTTCTTCGTTCGCCGGGCAGACGCCGGCAACGGAGTGACGACGAACGGTCCTTCGCAGAATTCGCCTTTGGACATTCTTAAGGAGCGCTTTGCGCGGGGCGAAATCGACAAAACCGAATTTGAAGAGCGGCGGAAGGTGCTCGGCGATTAACCGCCGCAGAATGGGCGAAATGGAGGCCAGGGTACGAAACCTTCCCCCTACGGGAACATATTCCGTCCGGGAATCTTTGAATTGCCCGGAAAATTCGCATATCACCGCCTGAGTTAAGACGAGTTTGTCCCGAACCCCCGTTCCAGCGGCACCGTGAGTTTACCCATGGCACAGGCGGCCGACAGCGCTGCGACCATCGACCCCGTTTGCGGCATGGCGGTCGATTCCGCCACCGCAAAACACCGCGTCCAGCACGAGGGCGCCGAGTATTGTTTTTGCTCCGCCGGTTGCGCCGATAAATTTTCCGGCGAACCGGCACACTACCTGAACAATGCGGGCGAACCGGCGGGAGACACCGCAATCCGGAAAGGACCGGGCGAGGACGCCTATTTCTGCCCGATGTGCCCGGGCGTGAGCAGCGACACGCCCGACATCTGCCCGAAATGCGGCATGGCTCTGGAATCGACCGCGGTACTGACCAACACCAAGACGCAATACACCTGCCCGATGCACCCGGAGGTTCTTCGCGACGAACCGGGCGAATGCCCGATCTGCGGCATGGCGTTGGAGCCCGTAACGGTGACCGTCGACGCCCCGCCCAACCCGGAATTGATCGATATGACCCGCCGGTTCTGGATCGGCGCCGTGCTGACCGCACCGCTTCTCGTCATCACCATGGGCGAAATGGTGCCCGGCATCGCGGCGCTGGTTAGCGGCTGGTGGAACCCTTGGACCCAATTGGCGCTCGCGGCCCCGGTGGTGCTTTGGGCGGGCTGGCCGTTTTTCGTGCGGGGCTGGAAATCGGTCGTCACGCGCAATCTCAACATGTTCACCCTGATCGCCATCGGCACCGCCACCGCCTTTCTCTACAGCCTGATCGCGATAATAGCGCCGGAAATATTCCCGGCAGGGTTCCGCGGGCCGTCCGGACAGGTCGGACTCTATTTCGAGGCCGCCGCCGTCATCACGACTCTCGTGCTGCTCGGCCAGGTGCTCGAGCTGCGCGCCCGCGAACGGACCGGCGGCGCGCTGCGGGCGCTGCTCGACCTTGCGCCGAAATTCGCGCACCGCGTCCGCGACGACGGGGAGGATGAGGAAATCGCCCTCGATCGGGTGCAGGCCGGCGACCGGTTGCGGGTCCGGCCGGGCGACGGCATTCCGGTCGATGGTATCGTCCTGGAAGGACGCAGCGCGGTCGACGAATCGATGGTCACCGGCGAGCCTATCCCGGTCGAAAAAACCGGCGGCGATCCGGTCATCGGCGGCACGCTGAACGGCAGCGGCGGCTTCATCATGCGCGCGGAGAAAGTCGGCAGCGACACGATGCTGGCGCGCATCGTCCGAATGGTCGCCGACGCGCAGCGCAGCCGTGCGCCGATTCAGCGGCTCGCCGACGTGGTGGCCGGATACTTCGTGCCGATGGTCGTGCTCGTCGCCATCCTTGCCTTCGCGGCTTGGGCGCTCTGGGGACCGCCGCCGGCGCTGGCCTATGCGCTGCTCGCGGCGGTCTCGGTTCTGATCATCGCCTGCCCCTGCGCGCTCGGGCTGGCGACGCCGATGTCCATCATGGTCGGCGTCGGCCGCGGCGCGCGCGCCGGCGTCCTGATCAAGAATGCCGAGGCGCTCGAACGGTTCGAAAAGGTCGACACGCTGGTGGTCGACAAGACCGGGACGCTCACCCTCGGCAAGCCCCGGCTGCGGGAAGTGGTCGCCCTCAAGGACGGCGAGGAAAACAACATCCTCTTTTTAGCGGCGAGCCTGGAGCGCGCCAGCGAACATCCTCTTGCCGAGGCGATTGTCGCGGCGGCGACCGAACGCGGCATCGCCCTTGCCGACCCCGGTGATTTCGACTCCATAACGGGCAAGGGCGTGGCGGGGCTGGTCGACGGCACGCCCGTGCTGCTGGGTAATAGGGCGCTCCTGCGGGACCGGGGTATCGACACCGCACAGCTCAATAAACGCGCGGAAGACCTCCGGCGTGACGGCGCCACGGTAATGTTTCTCGCCGCCGGGGTCACGGCGACCGGTCTGGTCGCCGTCGCCGACCCGATCAAGGAGACCACGGCGGCGGCCATCCACGCCCTAAAAGCCGAAGGGCTGCGCGTCGTCATGATGACCGGCGACAACCGGACCACCGCGCTTTCCGTCGCAAAAACGCTCGACATCGACGAGGTCGAGGCGGACGTCCTGCCCGATCAAAAAAACGGAGCGGTCCGCCGCCTGCAGCAGCAAGGCCGGATCGTCGCCATGGCCGGCGACGGTGTCAACGATGCGCCGGCGCTGGCGCAGGCGGATATCGGCATCGCCATGGGCAGCGGCACCGACGTCGCCATCGAAAGCGCCGGCGTCACGCTGGTCAAAGGCGACCTCAACGGCATCGTCAGGGCGCGCCGGCTCAGCCGGGCAACCATGCGCAACATCCGGCAGAACCTGTTCTTCGCCTTCATCTACAACGCGCTCGGCCTGCCGATCGCCGCCGGTGTATTATTTCCGTTCTTCGGTATTCTGCTGAGCCCGATGATCGCCGCGGCGGCCATGAGCCTGAGTTCCGTCTCGGTGATCGGCAATGCGCTGCGGCTGCGTCACGCGCGGATGTAGCTCTTCAACACATCGTCGATGATGCGTTCCAGATCCTGCACCGTGCTGCACGTCTTGGCGACGTGGCAGAAGGTGCGATAGCGCAGCATTTCGGAATCGCCGGTGCCCCAGAACGTCTCCGGTTCCGGATTCAGCCAGATGACGGCTTTCGACCGGTCGTGAATTTGGCGCATCAGATCGATACGCGGGTCGCCATCGTTGGAACGCCCGTCGCCGAGAATGATCACCGTGGTGCGCCGGTCGACCGCATCCATGAAATCCGCATCGAAATCGGCGAAGGCCTGGCCGTAATCGGTCGGCCGGAAGCCGATTTTTTCGAGAACTTCCGGGATCGCCGCTTCCACCGTTTGCTTTTCCAGAATATCGCTGATCTCGTTCAGGAATGCGGAAAAGGCGAAGGCGCGAAGCGAGGCAATCAACTCGTTCAACGAATAGAGGAACAGCAGCAAAAACCGCGCCGCGGCGGCAACGGATTGCGAGACGTCGCAGATCACCACGATCTTCGGCCGTTCGATCTTGGTCTGTTTCCATTGGGTCTCGAACGGAATGCCGTCATGCGCCATGTTGCGGCGAAGCGTGCGCCCGACATCGAGCACGCCGCGCTTGGTATGCTTGCGGCGGCGGTTGTACCGGCTGGCCAGCCGCTTCGCCATGCGCCGCACTATCCTGTGCATCCGGTCGAAATCCCGTTGCTCGACCGCCGACAACCCGGTCTCGACCAGGAATTCCTCGCGCAGCTGCTCGCCGGCGGGCCGCGCATACAGCTCGTACTGCCGGTTGACGTATTGCCGCGCCTCGTCGAACAGGTAGGTGCGCCCCTGATCGAGGCGCATCGCCATCTCGGCATCGTCCGGATCGCCGGAGCGCTTGAGGTTGGCGATCAGCTTTTCGAGATCGCGCAAACCCATCCGGTCGAGCAGCCGCCGCATGAAGAGGCCGCGCTGCGTCGCATAGCGGATGTTGGCAACGCCGGCCTCGTTGGCGGCCTGCTCCATGGCTTGCGCGAATTCCTCGCCGGTTCCGCCGGCCAGCAATTGCGCAAGCGCTTGGTCGGCAACCAACTCGGAGTCAACGTCGATTTCCCGGGGCGGCTCGCGGAACTCCTCGCGGCTGAAGAACATGTCGAAGCATTCCTGATACCGGTCGACTTCGTCCACGCTCTTGGCCAGGGCGGCACACAGGGCATCCTTCAGTAGCTCGCGGTCCGCATATCCCACGGCTTCGACCGTGCAATGCGCATCGATGGCCTCCGCCGGCGAAACCTGCACATCCACCGCGCGCAATGCCCGTAGGAAATTTTCGAGCGTTTGCTGCATGCCTGCCGCCTCAGGCCTGCGCCGCCTTGCGGGTCAGCTCGGGGATGCTGCGCCGGACGGCGGCGAAATCCTGTTCGAACTTCAACAAGACGTTCAACGTATCGCGCACCAGATCAACGTTCAGCGATTCCGCGTGCAACAGCATCAGCACCCGCGCCCAATCGATGGTTTCCGAGATCGAGGGCAGCTTCTTGAGATCTTCCTGCCGCAGCATCTGCACGAAGGCGACGAGTTGGCGTTTCAACCGCTCGTCGATATCCGGCACCCGGGCGGCGACGATGCGTTGCTCCAGTTTGGCGTCGGGCAAGGGAATAAAGAGGTGCAGGCAGCGCCGCTTCAACGCGTCGCCCATCTCGCGCATATTATTGGAGGTGAGGAAAACCAGCGGCGGCACCGTCGCCTTGACGGTGCCGATTTCCGGAATCGAGACCTGGAATTCGGAGAGAATTTCCAGCAGGAACGCCTCGAACTCTTCATCCGATTTGTCCACCTCGTCGATCAGCAGAACCGCGCCCCGCTCCTGCTGCAGCGCTTTCAGGAGCGGCCGCGGCTCAAGAAACCGCTCGGAGAAAAACATATCGCCGAAATCGTGCAACCGGTCCATCGCACCATCCAGCCCATCGGCATCGGCGAGGGTATCGCCCATCTTATCTTTAAGGATTTGGGTATAGAGAAGCTGCTTGCCGTACTTCCACTCATACAGCGCCTTGGATTCGTCCAGCCCCTCGTAGCATTGCATCCGGATCAAGGGCAGATCGAGCCATTGCGCGGCCGAAATCGCCAATTCCGTCTTGCCGACGCCGGCCGATCCTTCGACCAGGATCGGTTTGTTCAGGTTCTGCGCGACGAAGATCGCGGTGGCGATGCGGCGTGACGCGATATAACCGCTGCCGCCGAGTCCGTCGATGATCGGATCGATCCCGTCGTGGCCAGTGCCGGCGGGTTTGGGGAGAGACGTTTCGTTCATGCTTTTTCTTCTGTTGTCATTGAGTCTATGAGGGCGAGGGCGCGACGGCGCGCCTGAATGTCATGCGCCGAGCGGGCAATGCCAAGTGTCATTTCGATATCCCTGGTTTCAGCTTCCAGGCCGGGCGACGGTTGCACGCCGCATGAGTCGATGAGCGGCCGTACCCGCCCCTGCAGGGCCCGGGCGCCATCGCGCGCCGAGGCGGCGATATTGGTGATCTGATCCGCGTACGCTTCGGGATCGGTGTCCAGCAATTCCGTCGCGCGGTAGGCCATGGCCGACAAACCATCCGGGACCGTCACGAGCCGCCCCAATTCCACAAGCAATTCATCGTCCAGCGACCGGCCATCGGACCCGCTCGCCAACTCACCCGCCAAACGGGCAATTTGATGGCGAATCGAGCCGGCGATCGAGGCCGCGAATATCGCGTCTTCCGCCCGCCGCATCGGCAGCGAAATCGCCGCGAAGGCATCGCCTTCCGGACCCAGCAGATTGGCCGCCGGCACGCGAACATTGTCGAGCCGGATGCCGCAATGCGACGCCGGCTGCAGGAAATCGATCTTCACGCCCTCGGTGATTTCCAAGCCTGGCGTCTCCCGCGGCACGATCAGCACGGAGAATTTTTTCCGCCCGTTCTCGACCCCGGTCACCGCGAGCACGAGAAAGATATCCGCGATCGGGCCGTTGGTGAGATAGGCTTTCTCGCCGTTCAGGACATAGGTATCGCCGTCGCGCTCGGCGCGGGTCGACAGGTGCTTCGGGTGCGCGCCGGCGCCCGGCTCGGATATCGCCAAGCAGGGCGTCAACGCTCCCGCCGCGAGTTTCGGCAGGTAGGCGTTCCGCTGTTCGGCGCTGCCATGGCCGAGGATATGCAACCGCGCCGTAAGCTGGCGACTGAGCCAGATGGTGACCACCCCTTTGACGCCGCCGGTGGCGGCCATCGCTTCCGCCGCGACCGCCAGCGTCCGCAGGTCTCCGCCGAGCCCACCAACCTCCGTCGGCAAAGCGATCCCCGCCAATCCGGCGTCGCCGATGGCCCGCAGCAAGTCCGGCGGCACCACCGCGCTGTTCCGCAGATCGTCGCGCCCCGCGATTTCGCGGCGTGCGAACGCTTCCACGCGTTCCTTGATACTGTCCCTCAGGGACGCCATTCCGGTCGATCGCCCAGCATGCATGGCGTGCATCATAATATCCAAATGCCACAGAGTCGTTCCTCATTCCGGACGACGACGATGTTCTAAACATCGATCCATTGATCGGTCGAATAGTCAAAATACCGCCGGATCCGCTCGCCGTCCCATTCGTAGCGCAAGTGCCGTTCCTGAACCGGCGGGGACACGCGGGTCGGGATGAATACCGCGACGGCCCGGTGGTCCTTGTGGCGGACGCTGTCGAATACGATGCCATCGTCGCCCGCTTTCCGCACGGCGGCGCCAAAGGCGCGGCTCCGGCCGTAATCCTCGGGGTTCATCAAAGGTTTCACGGCATCCGGATCGCCGGTCAGGTCGACGAAATCGCCCTCGATTGCCCCCACATAGGCGCGCTGATCCAAAACGTCCGGCGCGGCGCGGCCCGCGCCAAGGCGCAGTTCGAGGTGGTAGATCGTTTCCCGGATGGCGGTCTCGAGATGCTCCGCCGCGTAATACACCCCATAGCTTCCGTCGCTGAAGCGCGAGCCCATGGGGTTCAGGTGAACAAAGGGCGCCATTACGATTGTGGAGACGACGCGCGCCTCGGGTGGAACGATGCTGATTTCCCCGATTCCCTGACGAACGCGCGGGTTTACCGCACTTTCCAGGTCCGCCAGAAGGTCCCATTCGGCGGGATCGTCGGTCAGATCCTCGAACAGGTTGATTGGCGGATACTTGCTGGGAATGACCCGCCAGGCCCGGCGCCACTCGATATGCGTACGCGCAAAGCGGTCCGGCACTAAGCCCAACCACCCCGCAGAGCGTCGAGATATTGCCGGACATATGCCAGGTCGGTCAGATCGCCGCCCAGCATCCGCTCGAGCGGACTTTGCCCGTTGAAATCGGCATTCTCCCGGCTGATCCAGCCATAGACATTCTCCGGCGACGAGAAAATCGTCCGAAGCGCCCTGTGGATGCCCAGCAGATAGCCGATACGGCACATCGTATCGTGTGACGGATTGCCCGTTTTGCCACTCTTCCAATTGTAGAAGGTGCGTTCGGACGGTCGGCCCAGCAGAATGCGGATCTGAGCCGCGGTCAGGTGCCAATGATCGGCAAGGGCGAAGATAGCTTTCATGCCTGCCGCCAAATGGTCGCGGCTCGCCAACGGGTTGGCGGCCTCGGGCCGGTCGAATTCCTCGTTTAGAGCCATAGGCTCATCTCCGGTTAATGCATTTATGCATAATATAGGATATTTTGTGCATTTATGCAAGGAACGAATCGAGCGTTCGCCCGCCCGGGAGATTGCAGCCGGCCGCGGAAAATGCGCCGGTCCGCCGCTCCGTCAGACGCTATATAAAGAGACAAGCGAAGTTTGGTTTCTCGCCGTCAGGACCAGGGCGTCTCCGCGACCGCGTTCCGGCCCGAAATGCGGCCGAATGCGAGACATTCTCCGATATTGCCCGTGCCCTGATACAGGTAGCTGTAAATCGACCCGAGCTCACCCGCGCTGTAGAGCCGGGGAATCGGCGTGCCGTCCGGACGCAGGATCCGGGCGTCCTCGTTGCGGCGGGGACCACCTTGGGTATTGAGCATCGACGGTGACAATTCAACCGCATAGAACGGCGCCTTCTGAAGCGGCGCCAGCATCAAGGTACGGCCGAAATCATGGTCTTCATGCGTTTCCGCGTCAGCATTCCAGCGCTTTACGGTCCCGGTCAGGGCATCCGGATCGAGCCCGATGCCGCGGGCGAGGTCGGCTACCGTGCCGGCCGATTTGATCCAGCCTTTTGCCAGTTCGGCACTGTTGTCCTCGCTCCATTCATAGCGCTCGACAACTTGCGTCCAGCCATGGCTCGGGTTCTTGTCGTAGAGCGGCCCCGCCTCGAACATTGCCTGGTCGAATACCATGAACATCGGGCACGGAGTCGAAAGCGGCCGCCATTTCCCGTTCATCGGAATTTTGCCGTGGCGGGTCTTGAATTTCTCGTCCGTGAAGCGTTTCGCATCCGGGCCGACGACGATCATGCCGCCCGCCATGACCTTGCTGAAATGCAGCGCCTGCATCGAAAAGGTCGTGGGAAATTCCGGCACCTTGAGCGCCATCGACGGGCCGGCGAAATTATTCATGTGCCAGAGGTCAGCGCCCACCGCCATGGCCATGGTGATGCCGTCGCCCTCGTTGTACGGGCTGCCGGATGTATAACAATAGGGCATTCCGGCCAGGTAGTTGCGGATCATTTCCTGATTGTTCTCGAAACCGCCGCAGGTGAGCACAACCGCCTTGCGCGCCTTGACGTTGATCGTCTTGCCGTCTTGCATGGCGCGAATACCGAGAATTTCCCGCGTCTCGCCGTCCTGAATCAGCTCCTTGCCCGGCGTCTCGTAACACACGCGGATCGGGCGTTCCTTGACCAGGCTTTCGAAGCGCTTCCACGTTAGAGAGTAGCCATAGGTCGGCCCGTCATGGAATTTGTGGACGCAATCCGACCCGGGCAGATCGGGGAACTCGATCCCTTCGGGCGGATGCTGATGTTCCTGCGGATCGCAGCCGAGGCTGGCCAGCCATACGTTGTTCCGGCACACCTCTTCCGCCCAGACCCGGATCATTTTTTCCGGCACCGTATACGGGCCGCACAACGCGGTGAGATAGGCCGCCGCCTTGTCCGGCGACGATGCGTTGAGATATCCCTGTCCCGCAACGCGCGTATTGCCGCCTTCCTTGCCTTCGGGCGCCTTTTCGAGCATGAGCACGTCGGCGTCCAATTCATGCGCGGTGACAGCCGCCGCCATGCCGGCTGCGCCGAAGCCCACGACGACAACGTCGGCCTCCATCTCCCAATTTTCAGGTATCAAGTTTCGTCATCCCACCATGTATTTAAAAATATCTCGGCCGATCATTCTTCCAGCTCGGGAATGACCCAGAGCGGCGCATCGCCCCGCGCCACGCGCTGCACGTTGTCGAAGGCGTTGCGCACCCTCGCGGTGTTGCTCTCGAAGGTCGGGCCCGCCAGATGCGCGGTCAGGATGACGTTGTCCAGGCCGAACAGCGGATTGTCCTCGGGCGGCGGTTCCTGGTCGAAAACGTCGAGGCCGGCGGCGGAGATCACTTCCGTCGTCAGCGCGGTGTGCAGCGCCTCCTCGTCGACGACCGGGCCCCGCGCCGTGTTGACGAGGATCGCGGACGGTTTCATCAGCGCCAGTTCTTCCGCGCCGATGAGGTGACGCGTCGATGCATTGAGCGGCGTATGCAGCGTCACCACATCCGATGTCCGCAGCAACTCCCGCAGCAGCCGGAAGCGCACGCCCAAGGCGTCCTCTTGATCCTCGGTGAGGCGCGCGATGTCGTAATAGGTAATTTCCATCCCAAAGGCCGCGGCAAGGCGCGCGGTCTTCTTGCCGATGGTCCCCAGCCCGACGATGCCGAGCGTCTTGCCGCGCAACTCGTGCACACGCGGCGTGCTGTTGCCGCGCCACCGGCCGGCGGTCACGCTGGTATGCTGCCGGACGAGTTGGCGCGACACCGCCAGCATCAGCAGGATCGCGTGCTCCGACACGGCGACCGAATTGGCGCCGCCATTGTTCGAGATCGGCACGCCACTCTTCCGCGCGGCGGCAACATCGGCCTTGTCATAGCCGGCGCTCAGCAATTGAACCAATTTGAGGTTTGGCCCGGTCTTATAGAGTTCCTCATCGACCAGACCGTCGACGAAGCCCACCAGAAATTCCGCATCGCGCATCGCCTCCTTGTATTCAGCGCTGCGCGCCGGTGCGATGACGAGGTCGAAGCCCGACGGCGCCATCTCGCGCGCGACATCCGCGGCATCCGGAAAATCGGTTACAAAAACTATCCTAGGACTCATGGATTATCTCCAACTTTTTCCCTGTGAATCGTGGACCCGCCGCTCAAGCGGCGAGCGACGGTAGCGAAACGGCGTGTCGGTATGCCGGATCGAAAATTTTGGTTCCCAGCACCTGGCACCGGCGCATGAGGCGGTGTTCATCGGGACCGTAATCGGCGACGCCCCGATGCAGCGTGCCGAAATTGTCCCAGACCACCACATCGCCTTCGGTCCAGGTAAAGGTGTAGCGAAATTTTTTCTGCAGCTGAAACTCGACGAGATAGGCGATCATCTCGTCGCTCTCCTGCTGCGTCATGCCGACGATGCGTTCCGCATAGCCGGGGTTGGCGTAGAGCACCTTTCTGCCGGTAATCGGATGGGTCAGGAAGACCGGATGTTCGACCGGCGGGCGCTGCCGGCGCTGCTCGTCGGTCATCGGTGCACGGCCGCTGCCGCGGACCTGACGCATATGCTCCCACATCTTCTCGAAATTATGGACGGCGACCGCATCGGCCAGCCGCGACTTGATCTCGTCCGGAAGATGGTCATAGACCATGTGGGTGTTGACGAATTCGGTGCCGCCCAGAACTTTGCCGTCGCGGCGCGGCACCTGCAGGCAATAGAGTACGTTCACGAAGCCCATCACCTCGCGATAGGTCATGTCCGTGTGCCAGTCCTGGCCCGCATCCGGGAAACCGATGTATTCCCCATCGACCTTGATGTTGGACAGGATGCCGACGCCCGGGCAATCGACATGTTTGGTCGACTTGGCGACCCCTTGCTGGATGTCGCCGAAGCGCTCGGAGAAAGCCTTCAATTCCG
>JAOTYV010000373.1 GCA_029861675.1 Alphaproteobacteria bacterium | reverse complement strand
GCGACCACGCCGGCAAAATGGTAGGGCTGCAACCGCTCGCCCAGGAAAATGACGGCTAGGATGGTCGCCACCACAGGCACCAGATGGTTGAACGGCCCGGTCCGGTTCGGTCCAATGATCGCGACCGCCCGATTGAACAGGATCAGCGCCACCGCGGTCGGAAAGATACCCACATAGCCCGCCGCCAGGATCGATCCCATGGTCACCGGCATCGGCTTCCCGCTCGCCGTCTCCCAGGCATAAAAGGGGATCAGCGCCACCGTGGCCACCGCCAGGATGACGGTCAGGAACGCATAGGGCGACATTTCCGGCGGCCGCTGTCTGGCGTGCACCGAATAGTAGGCCCAACACAGCATGGCGGTGATCACCAGCCAGTCGCCGGTGCGGAATTCGAATGCCGCGACGACCTGCCAATCGCCCCGGGCCAGGATGATGCCGACGCCGATCAGCGACACCAGGATTCCGGCCGCCTGCCACCGGGTCAGCCGTTCGCCGATCAGCATGAGCGAGAAGATCGGGACGGCAACGGGCGTCAGCGACATGAACAGCGCCCCGTTGATCGCCGGCGTCGTGTGCAGTCCCATATACATCACGCTGTTGAACATCGCAGTACCGACCACGCCCAGCCCGAGCAGCACGGGCGCGTTGCGCCACAACATCGGCCACAGGGTCAAAACGTCACGCCAGGTTAAAGGCAGCAGTACCGCCAGCGCGATCAGGTTGCGCCAGAAGGCCAGCCCAAATGGTGGCACTTCGGCCACGGCCGCGCGGCCGACCACCATGTTGCCGCCCCAGAACACCGTACACAGGACCAACAACAGATAGGCAAGGCCGGCGCTACCGGCGGGCGACGAGGATTGCGTGGGCGCGGACATGGCGCGGCACCCTAAAGCGCGACGCGGCCAGCGGCAACTCCGCGCACCGGGGCGGGAGACTCATGCGCCTGCATGCTAGACTCTGCATCGAAGGCGCAATTGCAAAGAGCGCCATGCAATCAAATCCGAGCAAAGCAACCATGACCGCTTCCGAACCGCCTCTGCTTCTCAATGCGACACGCGACCTGGCGCGCTTCGCCGCCGAACTGACATTCGATCAAATTCCCGCCGCCGCGATCGAACACCTGAAGCTTTCGATCCTGGACAGCATCGGTGTGTGCCTGCACGGCGTCACGCTGCCCTGGACCCGGCATGTCCAGGCAATGGTCGACGCCGAGGAGGCGCGCACGGAGGCCTCGATCTTCGGCAGCGGCCGCAAGACCTCCGCCGCGAACGCCGTTCTGGTCAACAGCACTGCGGGCCATGCGTTTGAGCTGGACGACATCCATAAGGACTCGATCATCCATCCCGGATCCCTGGCGCTACCCGTGGCGCTGGCACTGGCCGAGGCGAAAGGCGGAGCCAACGGCCGCGATCTGATCACGGCGATCGTCGCAGGCTACGAAGTCGGTGCGCGTGTCGGCAACGCCTCCACGGTGCAATTGCTGCTCGACGGCTTCCATCCGCAGGGCACCTCCGGCGCCTTCGTCGCCGCGGCGACCGCTGCCCGCATGATGGATCTCGACGCGCACCAGACCCTGCACTGCCTCGGCATTGTTGGCTCGCAGGCGGGCGGGCTGATGGCCGCGCAGGAAGGCGCGATGGTGAAGCGGTTTCATTCCGGACGTGCCGCGCAAAGCGGGATCTATTCGGCCCGGCTGGCGCAGCGTGGATTTACCGGTGTCGAGGACGTACTCGAAGCGGCGTATGGCGGCTTCCTGGCGACGCATTCCGGCGCGCCCGCCCCCGAAAAACTCACCGCCGGACTTGGGAGCGTGTGGGAAATACAGAATGTCGGCTACAAACCCTATGCGGCGGTCACCTCCATCCATACGGCGCTGGACGCCCTGCTGCACATCATGCGCGAGCACGGCTTGCGCGCGGACGATATCGCCGGCGTCGACGCCGCCGTCAGCCAGGCAACCTATGTGCACTGCGCCTGGGAATACAAAGCCCAAGGCCTCACCGCCGCGCAAATGAACCTGTATTTCGGCCTGGCGCTGATCGCGATCGACGGTAACGCCTTCGTCGAACAGTACCGCGAAGACCGGTTGCAGGACCCGAACGTCCTGGACTTCATCAAGCGCGTCGGCGCCCGCGTCGACCCGGAGATCGAGGCGATGGGGGCCGCCTTCCGGCATGCGGCGCGCGTCACCGTAACGACGCAGGACGGCCGCACCCTGTCGGCGGAGAAGCTCAATCGGCGCGGCAGCGCGGAGAATCCGCTGACGCCCGACGAAATCGAACGCAAGTTCCGGGACGTGGTGAAGTCGTGTCTGGCGGCGGACACCATCGACCGCGTGGTCGCCATCGTCGAGGCGTTGGAGGTGCAGGACAGCCTCGATGAACTGATCGAAATAATGGGCGCGCCGACCGGGCGGGGATAGCGGATTGGTTTGAAAGCCGCTCCGGAGCCTACGCGGATCGACCCATCCCCCGGATCAGAAATCCTTGCCGGCCCATTCGGTAATCTCGATGACGTTGCGGTCCGGATCGTGGACGTAGAATTGCCGGCCGGGGAAAGTGCCGCCGGTCCGGTTCTCCTCGTCTATGACCTCGACGCCGTTTTGTTGCAGGAACGCCTTGGCGGCATCGTATGCGCTCGCCTCGACCGCAAAGGCGTGATGCACGCGCCGGCCGCCTTCCGGATTGGGCTGGATGGGCGTCTCGCTCTCGCAGAGGGTTATGTAATCCTTGCCGGCGCTCAGGAACATCATTCCGAAAGCCGGCGAGTGCCGCAAGAATGTGAGCCCGAGCAACTCGGTATAAAACGTCTTGCTCACTTCCAAATCGCTGACGGCGATGCTGAAATGCACGACCCCTCTGGGTTTGATCGCAGACACCATGCACTCCTCTCATTCGTGGCCCGACACCTGAAGAGTCGCATACCGGGCCGTCATCCACAATTCCGGGACGCCCTACAATTCGCCTGACATCCCGGAGGCGCTTCCATAGATTGAATGCCAGCTATTTCGCTGATTTCCTCGAATGTCCGAGTTCAAGCATGAATGATGCGTCATCGACATCCGATCTGGACTATCTGGCCCGCGCCCGCGCCCTGGCGCCGGTGATCGAAAGCGCCGCCGAAGAAACCGAGCAACTGCGCCGGCTCAAGCCGGCGGTGGTCACGGCGCTGATCGAGGACGGTTTCTATCGCATGCTGCAGCCGCGCTATCTCGGCGGCGGCGCGTTATCGCTGGCCGCCTTCGCGGCGGTGATCGAGGAAGTCGCCAAGAGCGACGCCAGCACCGCCTGGTGCCTGGGGCAATGCTGCGCCTGCGCCATGGGCGCAGCCTATCTCGATCGCGAAACGGCCATGGAAGTGTTCGGACCGCCCGAAGGGATCGTCGCCTGGGGACCGCCCGCGCCTTCCGAAGCGCGGATGGTCGAAGGCGGATACCGTGTCACCGGCAAATGGAATTTCGCGAGCGGCGGCCATCAAGCCAGCTGGATCGGCGGCCAGAGTTTCGTGGTCGGCCAGGACGGCAACCCGCAACGCGGACCGGGCAGCGCGCCGGTGATCCGGATGATGCTAATGCCCCGCAAGGACGTTCAGATGGAGGACGCCTGGAATGTTATCGGCCTGAAGGGCACCGGCAGCGATTCCTACGCGGTTACGGATTTGTTCGTGCCCGAACGTTTTACATTCGGCCGCGACGACGCGGCGGACAGAAAGGATGACGGGCTTCTCTTCAAGTTCAGCACCAGCAGCGTCTATTCCTTCGGTTTTGCCGCGGTCGCGCTCGGCATTGCGCGGCGCATGCTGGATGACGCAACGACAGTGGCCGGCGAGAAAACGGCCTATGGAACAAAGCGCGCGATGCGGGAAAACAATGTGGTCCAGGCGCATATCGGCCGCTCGGAAGCCGCCTGGCGCGCGGCGCGGACCTATCTGCACACGACGGCAGAGACGCTTTGGCAGGCGATGGCGGAGAACGGGTCCCTGTCATTGGAACAGAAAATCGAGATTCGGCTGTCATCGACC
>JAOTYV010000372.1 GCA_029861675.1 Alphaproteobacteria bacterium | reverse complement strand
CCGCGACCCGCATCGAGGCGGGATTTCATCTGCCGGCCACCCGGTATATCGAGGCGCTCAGCCTGCGCCGCCGCTACCTCGCGGATTTCATCGAGCGTGTGTTCACCAAGGCCGACATATTGCATACGCCGACCATCCCCATGCCGGTGCCGCGGATCGACGAATCCGGCTTCGATGGTTCCGACAACGTCCCGGCGCTGGTCGCGCGCATGACGATGTTCACCCGGCCGTTCAATTATCTGGGCCTGCCGTCCCTGAGCGTTCCCTGCGGCTTCACAGCGGGCGCGCTGCCGGTCGCCTATCAACTGGTGGGCCGGCCATTCAGCGAGGCGCAGCTGTTTGCCATGGGCGCGGCCTATCAGGACGCGACCGACTGGCACACGCAAATGCCGGACCTCTAAACACCGAAGGGTATCCGCACCATGACGTACCAGCCCGGCGGCCGCGCCCTGCCCTGTTTCACCGCAGCGGTTCCGGCCTTTCTGAACGGCGACGACACGCCGCGCGCCTTCCTGGAGCGATGCCTCGAAGTCCTGGATGCCCGCGAGGCAACGGTCAGGGCCTTTGTCTGCCTCGATGCCGACGCGGCGCGGCAGGCAGCGGACGACGCGACCGACCGGTACAAGCGCAACCAGCTGCTGTCCCCGCTCGACGGCTGCCCGATCGGCATTAAAGACATCATTGAAACCAAGGACTTCCCGACCCAGATGGGCAGTCCCATCTTCAAGGACTGGCAGGGCCGGCGCGATGCCGCCTGCGTGCAGGCCTTGCGGGCGGGCGGCGCGGTGATCCTCGGCAAGACGGTCACCACGGAGTTCGCCTTCGGCGTGCCGGGCCCGACCCGCAATCCGTATGGCGAGACCCGCACGCCCGGCGGGTCCTCCAGCGGTTCGGCCGCGGCGGTCGGCAGCGGGATGCTGCCGCTCGCGCTCGGCTCGCAAACCGGCGGATCGGTGCTGCGGCCCGCCTCCTACTGCGCCAATGTCGGATTCAAACCGAGCCATGGCGCGCTCAACCTCGGCGGCGTCCACCCGATCTCGCCGAGCCACGATCACCTCGGCACGATGGCCGGCACCCTGGAAGACGCCTGGGCGGCCGCGCATTTCATCTCGGTCGCCGCCGGCGGGACCGGCGATCGCCCCTGCTTTCCCGGCGACGGCACACTGCCCGAGGCGAAACTGCCGGAACGGCTGATCCGGCTCGACACGGTGGGTTGGGCCGAAGTCGACCGCGCGACGAAGGCCGCCTTCGAGAAACATGTCGCCACGCTGGAGGCCGCGGGCGTGAAAATCCTCGACAAGGGATCGGATGACGGCATTGCCGCGCTCGAGACCATGCTGACCGAGGTCGAGCAATTCGGCTGGGACGTCACCGCCTACGAAGCCCGCTGGCCGTTCCTCGGCTATCGCGAAACCGGGCAGCTCAGCGACTTCATTGCCAGCCGCTTGGACCGCATAACCGGCATGTCGCCGGACGACTTTCATAGCGCCGTGGCGAAACGGGACGCGCTGCGCCACCGTGCCAATTCACTTGCCGAATTGGCGGACGGCTACATCACCCTGGCGGCCTCGGGCGCCGCGCCGAAAGGCCTGGAAGAAACCGGCAGCCGGAAATTCCTGCTGCCCTGGTCAATCGTCGGCGGCCCGGCCTACAGCCTGCCATTGATGGCGGTCGACGGCATGCCGCTCGGCGTACAGCTGATGGGCTTTCACGGACGGGACACCGACTTGACCGCGGTCGCGCGATGGATGATGCAGCCATGACCGGAAACGGAAAATGCAACTTGCCGGGCCCTTGCCTCACATTCACGGGACCACGATGATACTGTCGGAGTGTCGCCGCACATTCGGCGCCTCTGATCCCACCGATCCACGCCATAAAGCCATATAACGTCATACCGCCGGGGAGACCGCGTCATGAAAAACGCCACTGAAAAATTATGCGACAGGATTGTCGGAATTGGATTTGACGATCTGACCGAAGACGCGATCGCCCGCGCCCGGCAGCTCTTTCTCGATGGTTTGGCCGTCGCGGTCGCCGGCACGATCAAGGAAGACCCGCCCGCCATCCTGGCCGCGCACGCCAAGGAAATGGGCGGCCACGAAATCGCCACCGTCATCGGCTTCGACTTCAAGACCGGGCCGGTGCAAGCCGCCTATGTCAACGGCTCCTCGATGCACGTGCTGGACTTCGAGCCGATGTGGAGCCCTGCCAACCATCAGGTTTCAACCAGCCTGCCCGCCGTCCTAGCGCTCGCCGAACAAAAGAGCAGCAACGGCAAGGAAATCGCCGCCGCCCTGGTCAAGGGGATCGAGATGATGGGCTGGCTGCGCGAGGCATCGCAGCAGTTCGAATCCAAGGCGATGCGGTTTCACCCGCCGGGCCTCGTCGGCCCTCTGGGCTCCGCCGTGGCGGCCAGCCACATGCTCGGGCTCGAACCCTTGCAACTGCGCCACGCGATCGGCATGGCCGCCTCCCGCACCGGTTCCATTCTCGCGAATGCGGGGACGCATACAAAATCGACCCATTGCGGCCTTGCCTGCGCGATGGGACTCGATGCGGCCATGCTGGCGGCACGCGGTTTCGACGCCAACGCCGAAGTCCTGGAACACGACCGGGGCTACGTGGAAATGTATTTCGGGCGCGACGTCTTCCGCTTCGACATGCTGGAAAAATACGGCCCGCCGTTCCGCGTGGTCACGCCGGGTTACGCCATCAAGATGTTCCCCAGCCAGTTCGGCACGCATTTCGGCATCACCGCGGCACTCGAGCTGCACGCCAAAATCGACGATCCGAGCCAAATCAAGGCGGTCCGCATCACTGGCCCGATGATGCCTTATATCGACCGGGCGAAACCCGAGACCGGCCTCGCGGGCAAATTCAGTTACCAGTACACGGTCTCCTGTGCGCTGCTGGACGGCAAGGTCGTCATGGATACCTTCGAAGACGAGCATCGCTTCAGCGCGCCTGTCGAAGCCTTGCTCGACAAGGTTACCCTGAACATGCGGGACGACATCCCCGGCCGGTTCGAGGAAATGTATGTGGAACTCGAGGTCGACCTGGAAAACGGCGAAACGCTGAAAACCCGCTGCAACGGCCCGAAGGGCAAGTGGGGCACGCCGCCGATCAGTGTCGACGAGCATCTCGTCAAGGTGCGGGACTGTTTCGACACGCGTCTGTCCGAACGCGACCGCGAGCGGGTGATTGAGCTCGGCGGCAATCTCGACCAACTGGCCGCCAAGGATATCACCGAAATCATGGGGATTATCGCCTGCGCCGCCAAGTAGACCCCGCCGGCCGATGACTCCGGCCCTGGAACGGACGAAATGAAGATCCGATTGGACGGCGTCTACTACGGCTGGTACGTCGTTGGCGCCTGCAATTTTGTCGCGGCGATGACTTGGGGCATCGGCATCTTCAATCAAGGTGTCTTTCTCGGCTACTTCGTTCGGGAATTCCAGTGGTCGCCGGCAACGCTGTCGGCCGGGGCTACCATTTTCCATCTTTGGGCGGGCGTTAGCGGCATCGTGATCGGCCGCGTCATCGACCGACGCGGCCCCAAGACCATCCTCGTCACCGGTGCGCTCGGACTGGCCGCCGGCGCCATTGCCTTCGGCATGGCGCGCGAACAATGGCATGTCTTTCCGGCCTTCCTGCTATTGAGCACCGGCTTCGCCTGCCTGCACACGGTCACGCTCGGCAAAATCATCGCCCGGTGGTTTCTGCGCCAGCGCGCCCGCGCCATGGCGTTGGCCACCTTCGGCGCCGGTATCGGCGGCGCGACGCTCGTCCCGCTGAACGCCTTCCTGTTGGAACGTTGGGGCGGTCCGGCCGGTGGCGCCGTCCTTGCGGCGATCGTCCTGCTGGTCGTGATCCCGCTCGCACTGATCGTATTCAAGGACGGCCCCGAGACGTTGGGATTGAAAGTGGACGGGGACACCGTCACCGACATCTCAATCCGGGATCACCGCGACTGGACCGTCGCACAGGCAATGCGGACAACCGCGTTCTGGGCGCTGTCC
>JAOTYV010000371.1 GCA_029861675.1 Alphaproteobacteria bacterium | reverse complement strand
CGGCGCCAACTGCGAGCGCGGTCCGTTTAATCAGTTTGGATTTGTTCGATACCATTCTGTCTTCTCCTGTTCGAGTGTTGCGAGGGACTCTCATGGCGCCCGGCGCAAGAGGCGCATCCGGGCAAACCCTGAGCCCGCCGATAAGGAGCATGGCAAAGAAATGTAAGAGGCGAATAAAGATGATTTAAAGAAATTGTAAAGGCGACTCAGGCCGGCACGCTGAACCAGAATTGAATCTCGTCGCCGATCAGCTTCGCGCCGACCCGGCCGCCATGGGCATCCACCAGCTCCTTGACGATAGAAAGGCCGATTCCCGCGCCTCCGCTGTCGCGCGAGCGGGATTTCTCCACCCGATAGAAGCGTTCGAAGATGGAGGCCATGTCCGACTCGGTAACGCCGGCGCAGGTATTCGCAAAGGTAACTTTTGCGTTATCCCCGTCACGTTCCGCGATTACCCGAAGCGTTCCGCCCTCCGGCGTGTACTGTCCCGCATTCTGCACCAGGTTGCGCAGCACCTGCAGCAGCTTGTCCCGATCCGCCAATACCGTCGCGCCCTCTTCGGAAAACTCGGTTTTCACGTCGATGTCGCGCGACTGAAACTGAAACCGGTGCAGTTCCAGCACCTGATGGACCAGATCGCTCAAATTCACCGATTCACGGCTCAAATAGGCGCGGGCGGCGTCCGCCTTGGTCAGTTGGTGAAGATCCTCGACCAGCCGCACCAAGCGCAGGATTTCATCCTGCAGAATCGTAAAGGTCTCGCGCGTCGGCTGCACCACGCCGTCGGCGAGCGCTTCCAGGTAGCCGCGCACGCTGGTCAACGGTGTGCGCAGCTCATGGGCGAAGTCGACCACCATGCCGCGGCGCAACTGCTCCACCGTCTCCAGACTGTCCGCCATGCGGTTGAACGATCCGCCCAACTTGCCGACTTCGTCATCGGAGCCGACCGTGACGCGGGCGCTGTAGTCGCCCTCGGCGATGCGCTGGGTCACCTCGGTCATATCCGACAGCGGCCGCAGCACCGTGCGGGTCAGAAGAAAACTCAACAGTGCGGCTATCGCGGCGGCAACCAGGCTGGCATGGATCAGGTAGCGATGCACCGCGTCGACGAACATTTGATGCGTGTCGGCCGGCGAAATCTTGTAACGCTCCATCAGCACGGTGAAGTAGTCGGCGGCGAGAAAATCCACCGCCACCCAGACGACGAGAATAACCACGCCGATCACCGGTATGTTGATGGCGAAGAGTTTCCAGATAAGTTTGTTTTTCATTCTCCGCTCCGCATTCAGGCGTCGGACGGGCCGGTGAATCGATAGCCGACGCCGTGCACGGTCCGGATGTATTGCGGCTTCGACGGATCCGGCTCGATCTTGTAGCGCAGCTTGCCGACATGCACATCGATCACCCGATCGATCACCGAGACGCCGTCCCGATGCAGCCGGCTCAGCAATTCGTCCCGCGAAAACACCTTGCCCGGCCGCCCCATCAACGCGTGCAAAAGCTGAAATTCCGACGGTGTGAGCGCGACCGGCGCCCCCGCCATCGTAACTTCGCGGCTCTCGGGATCGAGTCTCAATCCGCCGTGCTCCAGCGCGCCGCCGGTGGGACCGGGAGTGGCCTTGACCCGGCGCAGAATGGCTTTCACCCGCTCGACCAGCTCCCGCGGGCTGAACGGCTTGATCACATAGTCGTCGGCGCCAATCGACAGGCCGACCACCCGATCCATTTCCGCCTCCCGCGCGGTCAACATCAGGATCGGCACGTCCGATTCCCGCCGCAGCGCGCGGCAGACCTCCCAGCCGTCGAGCCCCGGCAACATGACGTCGAGGATCACCATCAGCGGCGGCTGCCGTTTCGCCAGGGACAGCGCGGTGTTGCCGTCATGGGCCTGGATCGTCAGGAAGCCTTCGCGCGCCAGGTACCGGTCCACCAGCTCGGCGATATTGCGGTCATCCTCGACGATGAGGATCGGGCCGGCGTGTCGGGTCTCGGTCATGGTCCGGTAAGCAATCCTGTTTCAGTGTCAGATATGCCACCGGCACCCACAATCAACAACGGTCAACAGCAGTCATCGGATCATCCGGAAACTTCCGCCATCCACCGGAAGCGTCCGCGGAGACGGCGGCCCTATTCCGGCGCGGCGCGTTCGGCATCGACCAACTGAAAACGCCAGCCGTCCGGATCGCGCAACTCGACCGTCGTTCGCCCGGTCGGTCCGATATATTTCGGCCCGCGCGTAAAGGCCACGCCTTTTTTCTGAAGATCCTCGTGCGCCGCCTTGGCGTTATCGACCTTCAACGCGATGTGGTTGATGCCGATGACTTCCTCGCCGCCGACCTCATGAATCTCGAAGATCGGCTGATTGTCGCCCGGCAGTTTTAATTCGGCCGACGCGCCGTGATGCGAGGTGCGGGTAATCAGTTCGAATCCAACTGACTGCAAGAAAGCCACATGGGCCTCGACATCGCGCACGATTATTTCAATATGGTCAATTCCGCGTATCATCTAGGGCACTCCTTTTCGATCGGCCATTGAGAACAAGCTGGTTGATGGTCGCATGATGCAAAACTCTATCATGAAAACCGCCTCAGCTCGCGGCACGTGGCGGCACGGAAGGATACCGAGCGTGGCAGGCCCATAAACAGCGGAGATTTCAATCATGAAAATCGACGACATCACGCTAACCCTGTTCGAGTGGGACAGCATTCCGGCGACCCGATATGGCCAGCACACCGGACAATTCGCCGGCACAAGCCAGCTCGGCCTGCTGACCTTGCGGACCGACGACGGCATCGACGGTCACGCTTTCCTGGGTGCCGCCAGCCGGAGCGCCAATCTCGACGCGCGCGGGCTGGTCGATCACCTGAAGCCGATGCTGATGGGACAGGATCCGCTCGACCGGGAACGGCTCTACAAAAACATGTGCAAGCGGCTCCGGGCGACGACCTACCGCACGGTCGGCGCGATGGATGTCGCGTTGTGGGACATCGGCGGCAAGGCCGCGGGATTGCCCGTTTACCAGATGCTCGGCGCCGCCCGCCACAGCCTGCCGGCCTATGCCAGTTCACCGACCATGACCGACGAAGGCGCCTATGTGGAGGAGGCGCTGGCGCATCAATCGTCCGGCTGGGCCGCCTATAAAATCCACCCGCCGGCGATATGGCGGAAGGATATCGCGGTATGCCGCGCGGTCCGGGAAGCGGTCGGCGACGATTACACGCTGATGCTCGACTCCACCTGGTCCTACGATTTTCCGCAGGCGATGCGGGTCGGCCGGGCAATCGAGGAATTGGGATATTACTGGTTCGAGGATCCGCTGGCGGAGGACGATATCTACAACTACGTGAAGCTGCGCGGGCTGCTCGATATCCCGATCCTCGCCACGGAATATGCGCCCAGCGGTTTCACCGGCTACGCGCCCTGGATCATGCAACAGGCCACCGACTACCTGCGCGGCGATGTGGCCGTAAAAGGCGGCATCACCGCATGCCTCAAGGCGGCGCACCTCGCGGAAGCCTTCCACATGAATTTCGAAATCCACCATGGCGGCAACTCGCACAATAATTTCGCCAATCTGCATGTGGCCCTGGCAATCACCAATACCGAGTTTTTCGAGGTGTTATTGCCCGACGCATCCCAGAAATACGGGCTGGTCGAGGACATCGTGGTGGATGCCGAGGGATTGGTGCACGCCCCGCAAGCGCCCGGCATCGGCGCCGAGATCGATTTCGACCTGGTGGAACGCAAGACCGTCGACGTCCTGCGCTGACGGTGCGCCCGGGCTAGCCCGCACTTCACCTACTCTCCGTGGCCTGCGTCGCGTCCAGGCGGTTGCTCCGCCAGGAGCGGGCCGAAAAGCATAGCCCATGCTACGGTTGAGGGCCGCGACGCCGCGGACGGCCGCCTGGACGCGACGCAGGCCACGGAGAGTAGGTGAAGTGTGGGCTAGGCGGGCACCGATTCCCCGAGCCAGTCGATGGCGGCCTGGACACCGCCCTTGCCATGCGGAATTCCGAGCGCCTGCAACGCGATTTC
>JAOTYV010000092.1 GCA_029861675.1 Alphaproteobacteria bacterium | reverse complement strand
AGCATCAGGCGGCCCATTGGCAAAGCGACGTCTTGTTCACGCGGTACGGCGTCGCGGCCAAGCTGCTGCTCGGGCCCTACCGGCCGAAACTGTTTCGTCTCGCCGCCCTGGACTGGAAGATTTTCAACGCCATGTACGACCTGATTTTCGAGCTGAACTACTACAATCCGATGCTGTGGCAGCGCGCCTTGGAAACGCGGACGGTCGACTGGTGGCGTGAATTCGTGTTTCGGCCGCGCGGACGCCTGCGCCGGTTCCTGCATTTCCTGCTGAGTTCCTACATGTTTTATGCGGCGATCATCGCCGGCCTCATGGTCACCGTCGGTATACGGGCAATGCAGGGCACGGCGTGGTTGCTCGGCTGTTTGATCGTGCTGTCGATTCATGAAGTGAAAGCCAATTTCGCGCCGGTCATCGGCATGGGCGCGGGCTGGATCAGATCGCTGCCGCGCCGCGGGCTCTATCTGACGGGATTGATCGCGGTAATTCTATTGCTGTCATTTGCGCTGGCCGTCGTGCTGCTGTCGTTGACGCAGGGTATCGAGGTCAACGATACCGCCAAGCTGATCGCCGCCCTGGTGGTCTTCTTCGTTCTTCTCGTATTGAGCGGCGAACGCGATCTCATGAAATTCATCGTGGGCGCGCTGGGCGTCTTTTTTCTCGCGCTCGCCGGCAAGCGTTTCGGACTGCTGCCCGAAATATCGAATCATCTGTATTTTTTATTCAGCGAAGTAACCGCGTTTGCCGCCCTTAAACTCTGGCGCTTGTACGAGGATCGTAAATCCGCTTCGATTGATCCTTGATTATCGGATCGGATTTCCATGCGCCCTGCTTTAAGCGAACTCGACGGCCGAAGCTTCGACGTGCTGATTATCGGCGCCGGGGTCAACGGCGCGTCGGCGGCGCAGCATTCTAGCGCGGCCGGCTTCGATGTGCTGTTGGTCGACAAGGGCGATTTCGGCTCTGGGTCGAGCAGCCGGTCGAGCCGGCTGCTGCATTGCGGGTTGCGCTATCTCGCGCCCGGCCGGTCGATGTGGGATTTCCTGCTACATCCGACACAGTTGCGCCAGGCGCTTGGGATGGCGCGGACGGCGATGGAATGCCGGCGGCAATTCGTGGAAACGACACCGGAACGCGCCGATGCCATGACCTTCTGCTTTCCCTTCTATAAAGAGGGCCCGTACGCCGCGTGGCAGATCGATCTCGCGTTCCGGCTGCTTCAGGGCCTCGGGCCGAAGGACTTGCCGCTCGACTACCGGCGCATGACACCCGCGCAGGCGCGCGAGGTGCCGTTGGCGCGCGATCTGCGCGACTTCGACCAATTGCAGGGCGTCGCCAGCTTCCGCGAATACCAGTTTAACTGGCCGGAGCGGCTCTGCGTCGACATGGCGCTCGACGCCGAACGCTTGGGCGGGACGATCCGGAACTACACCGCGGCGACCGGCCAGCGCCGCAATGGGGACGGCGGCTGGACGCTCGATCTGCAGGATGCGCGGGAAGCGGGAGTGACCGCAACGGTTACGGCGAAACTTGTCCTCAACACGGCGGGCATCTGGATCGATCGGGTGAACCGTGCCGCGAATGCGGATGCGCGGCGGCACATCACCGGCACAAAAGGGGTGCATATCCTTGTGCAGTTGCCGCCAGAATGCGGCCGCTTCGGCGTTGCGACGCTGCACCGCGAGGGCGAGCCGTTTTACTGCGTGCCCTGGCGCGGCATGCATTATTTCGGTCCGACCGAGACGGTGTATGAGGGCGACGAAGATTCGATCCGGCCACTGGAGGAGGAGATCGAGTGGATCCTCGGCGAGGCGAACCATCTGTTGCCCTCGCTCGGCCTCAAGCGCAAGGACGTGGCGTACGCCTGGGCCGGGGTGCGGCCGTTGACCCATGATCCGGCGCAGCCCCGCGGCAACCGCACCCGCATGGTGCATGATCTTACGGAGGACGGCATGCCGGGCGTGTTGGTGATGACCGCCGGGCCGGTGATGACGCATCGGTCGGGAGGTGCCGTATTGGCGGGCGAGATCGCCGCCCGGCTCACCCCGTCGCGCGCGCCGCAGGATCTTTCCCATGCGGCCCGGCGTTTCCCGGAGAACACCAACATGCCGCCGCTGGAAAGTGATGACCCTTCGGTCAAGCTGAGCGATCTGGTGCACGCGGCCGAACACGAACAGGCGGGCGACCTGATCGACATCCTGTTCCGCCGCACCGGCACCGGCTGGAACCCGTCGATGGGTGCGGACGCCGCGCGCAAGGCGGCGGAGACGGTGGCGCCGGCGCTCGGCTGGGACGCAACCCGCATCGACGCCGAAGTCGCGCGCTATCATGACTATCTGGCCGAGCAGCACCGGGCCGGGCCGAAGGCGTGAGGGCCGCGGCGCGGGCCTCATCCTTCGACAGGCTCAGCACGAGGCTTGGGGAGGTTCGATACGAAGCGGGCGGAAGCTTTGGCAGCAGAACGCAGTATTTCGCCGAGTGCGTATTGCGGCTAAGGCGCGCCCTCATGCTGAGCCTGTCGAAGCATGCAGTCTTCGACAGGCTCGCCCCCCGGCAGTATCATGTCGGCCCCGCAGTATCGAGACATCCATGACAGAAACGCCGCACCAGACAGCACCCACGGGCCCCATGACGCCGTTTGCGCCGATCCACGGGCCGTTTACCTGGACCGGGCCGGAGATGGCCGCGCGGACCGATTGGATTCACGAATTCAGCGCGCCCGAGATCGCGGAAATCGACGCCGCGGTCGCGGCGGTGCAGGCCCAGGGACGCGATATCCTCGACATCCGGCAGGCGGACTTTCCCCTGCCGACGCTCGGGCCGATCCTGGCCGGTGTCCGCGAGGCGCTGGTGAACGGCTGCGGCGTCAATCTGATGCGCGGCCTGCCGGTCGACCGCTGGACGGTCGCGCAGAGCGCCATCGCCTATTGGGGGCTCGGGTGCCATCTCGGGGACGCGGTGTCGCAGAACCCGGATGGCCATGTGCTCGGCCACGTCAAGGATATCGGCGGCAGCTTTCACGATCTCAATGCGCGGGCCGGATATCAATCGCGGGCGCGGCTGCCGTTCCACACCGACCTCGGCGCCGATCTCGTCGGCCTGCTGTGCCTCAAACCGGCGAAGGCGGGCGGCCTCAGCAGCGTCACCAACGCGATGGCGATGCACAACGCCATGCTAGACCGGCGGCCCGACCTGCTGCGTCTGCTGGCCGCACCGATCCACCGCGACCGTCGCGGCGAGTTCATTCCCGGCAAGGCACCGACCTATGAGGCGCCGGTCTTCGCCTATCACGCGGGCTACATGACCGTGACCTTCGTCCGCCGCTTCGTCGAATCCGCGCCGCGCCATCCGGACGTGCCGCCGGTGACGCCCGAGCTGGTCGAGGCGATGGACCTGCTCGAGGAACTGGCGGAAAGCGACGACTTGCGGCTCGATATGGATTTTCGCGCCGGCGACATTCAGTGGATCAACAATTTGATCACCTTTCACTCGCGCACCGATTTCGAGGATTGGCCGGAGCCCGCACGGCGCCGCCACTTGCTGCGGCTGTGGCTCAACCTGCCGAATGGCTGGCCGCTCCCGCCGTCCTATTACGAGCGTTTCGGGTCGGCGCATGACGACGGAAGGCCGCGCGGCATGCACATGCCGGGCGTCGCCCTGAGCGCGCCGCTGGATGTGGCGAACAGTTCCGGAAAATCCTGATGACCCTTTTTGTGATCGGCTACCCAGACCTCGCGGCCGCCGATGATGAGTGGATCGAGGACATCCGCCGCCGGCACGATCCGCAGTTCGAGCTGATTCGGCCGCACTTCACCTTGGTGTTCGGGATGACCGATGTCGACCACCGCGCGGCGGTCGATCACGTTGCCGGCGTCGCCGGATGGTTCGGCACAGTGGATTTCCGGATCAGCCGGGTGTTCGTCGACACGGCGAACAGCGAGGGCGCCGCCTTCCTCTATCTGGTGCCGGAAGAGGGGCATGAATCGCTCTATGCGCTGCACGAGCGGCTGAACGAAGGGCCGCTCGCCGGGACGCGCAATCACGAGGCGTCCTTCGTGCCGCACATCACGATCGGCCGGCTCGACGATCCTGCGGAAGCCCAGACACAAGTCACCGAACTGAACCAAGACGCCATCGACATCGCCGGAAGCGTGAGCTCACTGACAGTGGCGCAGATCGACGAAGTGGGGCTGGAGGAGCTTGCGACCGTGGCGCTGGCGTCGTGATGGGGTCAACATCTGCGGCAAACTCATTTCCACATACCCATTGCCCCCGTTGCACCCGCTTGAGAGAATTGCCCGGCGCGGACCCGCTCGGGGTTTGCCGATACCTGAAATAACCGCCTCGATACCTCCAGCAAGGGAAGGGAAGAAACATGGCCGAGTCGAATGGAAGGCTGCCGCTTGAAGGGTATACCGTATTGGACCTGACGCAGGCGCGGGCCGGGCCGACCTCGGCGCGGGTGCTGGCCGATTGGGGCGCGAATGTCATTTACGTGGAGCCGCCCGCAACCTCGGGCAAGAACCGGGTGTCGCTGACCGGACAGCGCGACAGCTTCGATTTCCAGAACCTGCACCGCAACAAGCGCAGCCTGACCATCGACCTGAAGAACCCCGAGGGTCACAAGCTGTTCATGAAGCTGGCGGAA
Source organism: Alphaproteobacteria bacterium (assembly GCA_029861675.1). The sequence goes on along the minus strand of JAOTYV010000092.1, from coordinate 10,275 downwards.
AAGGCGGACGTCATCACCGAGAATTTCCGCTCAGAGGTGAAGCATCGGCTGGGCATCGACTACGACTCGGTGGCCAAGGTCAATCCGCGCATCGTCTATGGCAGCATTGCCGGGTTCGGCCAGGACGGGCCGTATGGCAAACGCCCCGGCGTCGACCAGATCGCCCAAGGAATGGGCGGGCTGATGTCGATCACCGGACTGCCGGGGCAGGGGCCGGTCCGCGTCGGCATTCCGATCACCGATCTGTGCGCCGGCATGTTCCTGGCGCAAGGCATCCTGATTGCCCTGCTCGACCGCGAGAAGACCGGCAAGGGACAGTGGGTGCATACCTCGCTGCTCGAGGCGATGACCTTCATGCTCGATTTCCAGGCGTCGCGCTGGCTACAGAAAGGCGAGGTGGCGCCGCAGGCGGGCAACGACCATCCGATCAACGTGCCGATGGGCTGCTTCGAGACCGCAGACGGGCTGGTCAACATCGCCGCGTCGGGCACCATGTTCGAGCGCTTCTGCGAGGCCGCGGACGCAATGGGTCTTTTGAAAAACCCCGACTACGCCGATCATGACGTTCGCGCGACCAACCGGGCCAAGCTGAATGCGGATGTTGCCGCGATCCTCAAGAAACAGCCGACGGAACATTGGGTCGAGGTGTTGAATGCCGCCGGCGTTCCGTGCGGGCCCGTGAACAGCATCGACCAGACCTTCAATGATCCGCAGGTCAAGCATCTCGGCGTCGTCCGGCAGGTCGATCATCCACGCCTGGGCAAGCTCGACGTGGTGCGCCAGCCGGTCAACCTGACTGCGACGCCGCAGCCGCAGACCTTCCGCTATCCGACGCCCGACGCGGGCGAGCACAGCGACGTCATCCTTGCGGAAATGGGCTTCGGCGCGGCGGAGATCGCGGCGCTGCGGGAAGCCAAGGCGATATAGCGGCGGCCCACGAACCCTCGTAAACACATCCCCGCACTTCGTCAGGCTCAGTGTGAGGATGTGTTTTCGACTTCATACACTGCCTCATCCTGAGCTTGACGAAGGATGAGGATGCGCCGCCCGGGAAGAGCGGCAGCGACCGAACAGGAGAAACGCGATGAAACTCAGCACCGACAAGATGATCGCCAAGAAGGAAGGCGGCATCGGCTGGATGATTTTCAACAATCCGGAACGCCGCAACGCGATCTCGCTGGCGATGCGGGAGGCGATGGTCGAGATATTCGAGGACTACCAGGCGGATGACAACGTCCGTGTGCTGGTCATGCGTGGTGCCGGCGACAAGGCGTTCGTGTCGGGCGCGGACATCTCGGAATTCAAGGAAAAGCGCAACAGCGCCGAATCCGCCGCGTATTATGATTCGGTATCGGCGAAGTCGCGCGAAGCGATGGAGAGTTTCGACAAGCCGATCATTGCGATGATCCAGGGGTTCTGCGTCGGCGGCGGGCTCGCCACGGCGTTGAACGCGGATCTGCGGATCGCCGCCGAAGGCTCGCAATTCGGCATTCCCGCGGCCAAGCTCGGTCTCGGATACGGCTTTGGCCAGCTAAAGAACCTCGCGGATATCGTAGGCCCGGCGAACGCCAAGGAGATCATGTTCACCGGCCGTCGATACGACGCGGAAAAGGCATTGTCGATGGGCTTGATCAACGCGTTGGTACCGGCGGCGGAGCTCGAGGCGACGGTGCGCGAATATGCCGAGGAAATCGCCGGCAACGCGCCGCTCACGGTGAAGACCGCCAAGGCGACGATCGGCGAACTGGTCAAGGACGCCGACGACCGCGATGTCAACAAGATCGAGGATATGGTCAAGGCCTGCTTCGACAGCGCCGACTTCAAGGAAGGCCGCGAAGCCTTCATGGAGAAACGTAAGCCCGCGTTCCAGGGCCGGTAGCCGTTCGCGCATGAATGCGATCTCCACGGATTTGACGCCGGCGGAGGCGATTGAGCGTGTCGCGGCGCAAGGCCGGCGGGTCGAGACGCCCTGCGGCGACGGCGCGCTGGTCTGGCGCCTCTGGGGTTCCGGGCCGCCGCTCGTGCTGCTGCACGGTAATTTCGGCAGTTGGCTGCATTGGATCCGCAACATCCTGCCGCTGGCCGAGCGCTTCACCGTCATCGCCAACGACGCTCCGGGCTTCGGTGAGTCCGCGATGCCGCCGCTGCCGTGCCCGCCGCGGGATCACGGGGAGATTTTGCTGCAAGGGCTGGCGGAAATCGTCGCGGAGCCGACCCGGTGGCACCTCGCCGGGTTTTCCTACGGCGGACGGCTGGCCGGGGAGGTGGCGGCGCTCGCGCCCGAGCGAACCGCATCGCTGATCGTGCTCGCGCCGGGCGGCCTCGGGGTTGGGGACGCACCCTGGCCGGAATTGAAGCGCATGTCTTCGGACATGGACCAACGCGAGCGGTTGGCGGCACACCGATACAACGTCCAGGCGTTGATGATCCATGATCCGGCGAAGGTCGACGATCTCGCCGTGCATATCCAGGACTGGAACACGCGGCATTCACGATTCAAAATGCGGAGCTGGTCGGACGAGGAGCGTTTCGCCTCGCTCGCACGGGTTCTGCCGACGGTCACCGTGCCGATCAGGGGTATCTTCGCCGCGAAAGACGTGATGGCGGCGCACAATATGCAGGCGCGGGTCGATATGCTGAAGTCCATTCAGCCGGACGCGGACGTGCATATCCTCGACGGCGTCGGCCATTGGATGCCGTACGAGGCGCCGGAGCGGATCAACGCGCTGCTGCTGGAAATGCTGGGAGGTGATTTGTGAGCGGAGAGGGCGTTCTCGACGGGATCCGCGTGCTCGATTTCGGCCGGTATATTGCCGGGCCGTGGTGCGCCGCGCTGCTGGGCGACTTCGGCGCCGAGGTGATCCGTATCGAGCGGCGTGACGGCGGCGAGGACCGCTATCTGGTGCCGCTCGCGGGCGAGGATGCGGGACCGATGTTCCTGGAGTGCAACCGCAACAAGCGCGGCATGACGCTCGACAGCACCACGCCGGACGGCAAGGAAGTGCTGCGCAGACTGGTTGAGACCGCCGATGTGGTGGTCGCCAACCTGCCGCCGGCCGGGCTCGTGGCGCTCGGCCTCGATTACGCGAGCCTGTCCGCGATCAAGCCGGATATCATCCTGACCACCGCAACCGCGTTCGGCACGATCGGCCCCTATGCGACCAAGATCGGGTTTGACGGCATGGCGCAGGCGATGTCGTCGGCGATGCATATCGCCGGCCAGCCGGGCGAACCGATGAAAGCCTATGCGCCCTGGGTCGATTTCAGCACCGGCGCGCTGTCCGCGTTCGGCACGGCGATGGCGTTGATCGCGCACCGCCAGACCGGGCAGGGCCAGCAGGTCGAAGGCGCGCTGCTGGCAAGCGCCCTGACGGCGATGAACAATCTGCTGATCGAGGAAAAATTGACCGGTGTCGGCCGGGTGCCGCGCGGCAATCGGGGACAGATAAACGGTCCGGCCGATTGTTTCGCCACAAGTGACGGGCACATTCTGGTCTGGGTGGTCGGTGAGCGTCAGTTCCGCAATTGGGCGCGGCTGATGGGCGAGGAGGAACAATGGACCTCCGATCCCCGTTTCGCGACGGACGATCTGCGGGGCGATAACGGCAAGGTCCTCAGCGCCCGCATGGCCGAGTGGTGCGCCGGGCGCACGACGGCGGACGCCCTCGAAGCGCTTGAGGCGGCGCGGCTGCCGGCCGGACCGGTCTTGTCGGCGGCACAGGCGGTTGCGGATGCGCATATCGAGGCCGGCGGCTTCCTGCAGGATGTCGACTATCCGGGACTGCCGTCGCCGGCGCCGCTGATGACCACGCCGGTCAAGCTGTCGGCCCAACCCGGCACGATCCGCCGCCGCGCGCCGCAACTGGGCGAACACACCGATGAAATTCTCGGCGAACTCGGGTATGGCGCGGACGAAATCGAGACGTTGCGCGCGTCCGGCGCGGTATAGGGTTGGTTCCGCAATTCGGGAGGTCAGGTCATGGAATTGGTTCCGCTGAGCGAGGCGCTTGGTGTCGAGGTGCGCGGGGTGGATCTGGCGGCGCCGGTCGATGACGCGACCGCGGCGGCGCTCAACCGGGCGTTTGTCGACGGCGTCGTGATTTGTTTGCGCGGGCAAACCCTCGACGCGCCGGCGTTCCTGCGGGCGGCGGCGATGTTCGGCACGCCGTTTGCGCAAATCTATGGGCAGTTCAACCTCGCCGACCATCCGGAGATCGGGGTCCTGACGCACCGGGATACGGACAGCGCGGGCACCGGCGAGCGCAAAATTCGCGGCACTTCCTGGCATACGGACGCGTCCTATTTCGAGCGCCCGCCGAAGGCAACCATGCTGTATGCCGAGGCGGTGCCGGAGGAGGGGGGCGATACGCAATTCGTCAATTTGCGGGCCGCCTATGCGGCGCTGCCGGATGATGTGCGCGGCCGGATCGACGGGCGGACCGCGCTGCACGTCTACCAGAGCAGCCGGTCGCCGCGCCAATTGATCAAACGCAGCGGCGATCAGGTCGACCGGTTCGGCGACGGCATGCACCATCCGCTGGTGCGCACCCATCCGGATACCGGGCGGAAGGCGCTGTATCTTAACCCGATCCGCATGGAGAGCATCGACGGCGTACCGCGGGAGGAGAGCGACCGGCTGCTCGACTTTCTGCACGATCACGTCACGCAACCCCGGTTCGAATACCGCCATAAATGGCGTCCGGGCGACGTGCTGATGTGGGACAACCGCAGCGCGCTGCATCAGGCGAACGATGACTATGACTGGCGGACGCAATCGCGGCGTCTGCTGCGCATCATGCTGGAAGGCGAGGCGCCGGCGTAAATCATGGTGACAAATGTCGTCCGGGACGCCAATACTGCGGGCATCCATGGCGGCGATGCGGTCGCCCATCATTCCTCATAGGATTTACGCTTGCTGGCGCCTATCACCCCTCGCGCGGCTGAGTTGGCCTGATCATGGCGACGTCGCGAATTTCCTCCGCGCCGGCGCTCGGAATTGGCTGCATGTTGATCGCCGGGCTGCTGATGACCGCCAACAACGCGATCCTAAAATGGGTGACCAGCGGCTATCCCTCCGGCGAGGTCATCTTTATCCGGGGCGTCTTCATTTGGGTGCCGATCGCCATCCTGATCGCGCGCCAGGGCGGTCTTCGGACCGTGCGCGTCACCCACTGGCCCCTGCACGGGGTGCGGGCCGGTTGCGTCGTGGTTTCGGCGTTCATGTACATCATCGGATTGCGGTACCTGCCCTTGGCGGACGTGACGGCAATCAGCTTTTCCACACCGCTGTTCGTGACCATGATGGCGCCGCTCATGCTGGGCGAAGTGGTGGGCTGGCGGCGATGGTCCGCGGTTCTCGTCGGCTTTTTGGGAATCCTGACGATCACGCGGCCGACCGAAAACATTGTCGGTCTGGTGGTTTTGTTGCCGGTCGGGTCGGCGCTGTGCGCCGGTCTTCGTGATCTGATAACCCGGCGGATGACCGAGACCGAATCCTCCAACGCGATCCTCTGCACCACGACCGGGGCGGTGATGCTGGCGGGTCTCTTGACCGCACCGTTCGGCTGGAAGATACCGACGCCCACCGACCTTGGGCTAATGGCGGCGGCGGGCCTGCTGGCCGGTTTCGGCCATCATTTCATGATCGAGGCATTCCGCCATGCGGAGGCGGTGATCGTGTCGCCGTTTCGGTATCTGATGATCGTCTGGGCGATCGTGCTGGGATATGTGGTGTGGGGTGATTTGCCCGACCGCTGGGTGATCATCGGAATCGTCCTGGTGATCTTTAGCGGCATCTACATTTTCCATCGGGAAATCGTCCGACGGCGCGCCGCGGCGGCTCGATGAAGCCGGCGTGCCGGGTGGCGCTGCGATCTGCCCCGATTGATCGCCGCGCTCAAACCGGGACTTACGGCTTAAACTGCTTTCCAATCAGCTCGGCGAGTTCGCGGATATTTTCGTCTGACCAGTTCAGGAATTCGGTCCCTTCATCGTCCTCGTCCAGCAGATTTTCGATGAAGGTCTTGTATTTCAAGGGGTGATGCTCGCGCAATTCGCGCAGCCACAGCCGTGTTTCGTGTTGGATTATGACATGGTGCGCGTCATTGCTTAAATAGCTCGCCATCGTGCCTCCCTGCACTAAGGTGTCCTGAAATTTTTTTTATAGTTGCGATATTAATGCCGGGCCCGCGCGCCAAGGGTGAAACCGAGTGTTCCCGTGCCGAGCGGTCTGGGACTGAATACTTTGCCTATTGTTACAATTGGTCAAGAAAAATTTGTACGGACCTTTGTTTTTTTGCATCCGCGCGCGCCGGATGAATTGGTGGCGAGGCTTGTACACCACTTACGTCATTCGATATTTGAGAATTTTGTTATTGGTTTTCACATTGCGGAAATTATGAGTGAAGCATTTTCAGAAATTTGGGCATTTCGGTTATATAACAAACAAATAAAAATACGGTGTTACATGATGTAACGAAATTTATATTATCAATATATAAATACAAACTATTTCAGTAATAAATAATTTCTATTCCATATAGACGGCGTTTCTTTTCATTATTTGGCTACGCCGGAACATCACCTTGAATGGTAATGCGGTGCATGCGCCGCCGCCGGCCCGGGTAATCGTTGAGCGCGCAATGCTGGGTGCAGCGGTTATCCCAGAAGGCGAGCGAGCCCGGCGCCCAGCGAAACCGGCAGGTAAATTCCGGCTGCACCGCATGGGCGCGAAGGAAATCGAGCAGGGGAAGGCTCTCCGTCTCGCTCATCTTTTCGAACATCTGGGTGTGCGAGCCGACATAGAGCGCCTTGCGGCCGGTCTCCGGGTGCGTACGCACCACCGGATGCAGGGAGACCGTCTGTTCGCCGCCGGTGTCGCGCGCCTGCATGCTGCCGCCGGCGAGGTAGCTTTGCTGGCGGCTTTGGCCATGCACCTGATCGCCATTGAAGACGGCGCGCAGCCCGTCGAGCATCGCCTTCATGCCGTCCGATAGCGCCTCATAGGCGAGGTACTGATTGGCGAAGGCGGTGTCGCCGCCGTGGGTCGGCGTTTCCAGCGCGTAGAGCAGGGTGCCGAGTGCGGGACGCGGGGCGAAGGATTGGTCGGTGTGCCAGCGGCCGCCGAAATTCTGGGTATCGGTTTCGGTCTTCAGAATTTCCAGAATATCCGGATAGCCGTCGATCGGCTGCACATAGGGGTGGCGATGGATGCGGCCCCAGCGTTGGGCGAAAACGAGGAACTGGTCGGATGTCAGGCTTTGCCCGTGGAAAAAGATGACGTTGTTTTCGAGAAAGGCGCGCCGGATTTCCGCAAATGCGGCGTCGTCCAGGGGCCGGGACAGGTCGGCGCCGCGAACCTCGGCGCCCAGCGCCCCGGCAATCGGTGCGACGTCGATGTGCCGGTAGGCCTCGGGCACGGCGTCATCCCCCTAAAATGGGGTGTCGCCGCAAATCGTCACCTTGTGCACGCGCCGGCGGAAGCCGGTGTAGTCGTTGATCGCGAAATGCTGGCAGCAGCGGTTGTCCCACAGGGTCAGCGTGCCGACCTCCCAGCGCAGGCGGAACGTGAACTCCGGCCGGTGCGTCAGCTCCATGAGGTAGCTCAGGATCGGTGCGCTTTCTTCGTCGGTGAGTCCGTCGAAACGCTCGGTGTGCGAGCCGACATAGAGCGCCTTGCGGCCGGTTTCCGGATGGGTGCGGATGATCGGATGCGACGAGATGGTCTGCACGTCCGGCGGCGGCACCACCTGTTTCAGCGTGCCGAGCCCGGCCTTTTCACGTTCCATGCGCGTGAGGCCGGAGGGATGCTTGCGGCTGTCGCCGTTGTTGATGCCTTTCAGGCCGGAAAGCATCGCCTTCATGCCGTCCGATAGCGCCTCATAGCCGAGATAAAGGTTGGAGAACATGGTGTCGCCGCCATAGGGCGGCATCTCGCGGGCGTACAGCATGGTGCCCTTGGCCGGCTTGGCCGTGTACATCTGGTCGGTGTGCCAGCGCCCGCCATTGTTGCGCTCCTCGTCCTCCGTCTTGAGGATTTCAAGGACTTCCGGATGGTCGTCCAGCGGCTTGTTGAACGGGTGAATGTGGATGTCGCCGAAGCGCCGGGCGAAGGCCAGATGGTCGTCGGGCGTCAAATCCTGATCGCGGAAGAAGATGATGTTGTTCTCGAGCCAGGCGCGGTGGATTTCGCCGAAGGTGGCGTCATCCAGCGGCTTCGACAGGTCGACGCCGGCGATTTCGGCGCCCAGCGCGCCGGCCGCGCGTTTTACCTGGATCCGTTCATAGGCTTGACTGCTCGTGTCCTGAATTTGGGCTTCCGACATCACAATTGCCCTCCAAAGGCGTTATCCGTTTTCCGGCCGCAGGGTCTGCATAGGGTTCGGTCAGTAAGGCGTGTCGCCTTGAATGGTGATGCGATGCATCCGCCGTCCGCCGGAATAATCGTTGATCGCATAGTGCTGGCTGCAGCGGTTGTCCCAGAAGGCGAGCGAACCGACCTCCCACCGGAACCGGCAGGTGAATTCGGGCCGGTGCGAATGCTCCATCAGGAAGTTGAGCAGGGGTTCGCTTTCCTCATGGGTCATGCCGGCGAATTTCTCCGTGTGCGAGCCGATATAGAGCGCCTTGCGGCCGGTCTCCGGATGGGTGCGGATCAGCGGATGCTCGGAGATCGTCTGGATGTCGCCGGGATCCTTGACCTTGGCCTGCATGCTGCTGCCTTGCGCCTTGTAGCGCTCGGCGCGCGACAGGCCGCCATAGCGGCGCTTGTTGTCGCCGTTGTTGACGGACTTCATCCGGCCCAGCATCTCCTTCATGCCGTCGGACAGCGCGTCATAGGCGAGATAGAGGTTGGAGAACTGGGTATCGCCGCCGACCGGCGGCAATTCCTTGGCGTAGAGCATGGTGCCCATCGCCGGCTGGGCGGTGAACATCTGGTCGCTGTGCCAGCGGTTGCCGAAATTGCGGACGTCGCCTTCCTTCTTCTCGATCTCGAAAATTTCCGGATTATCCGGCAGCCCCTGCATATAGGGGTGCAGGTGGATGCCGCCCCAGCGCTTGGCGAAGGCGAGATACTGGTCCGACGTCATGTCCTGGCCGCGGAAGAAGATAACGTTGTTTTCGAGCCAGGCGCGGCGGATTTCCGAGAAGGTCTCTTCGTCCAGCGGTTTTGACAGGTCGGGCCCCAAGACCTCGGCGCCGAGCGCGCCGGCGATCGGCTTGACCTCGATGGTTTGATAGGGCGGCTGGTTATCGAACGGTTGGTGGCCTTCGGGCATGGCGTTTCCTCAGCAGGGTCCCCGCGCGTAGGGACGATCTCATACCGAACCGATCCGTCCGGTGGGACGGCGCGGTCGTGCGGCGCTTTCTGCGGTCCCCGGCGAATTGGGAAAGGCGCGCCGAGTAGCCGCTAGTTTAGTCCTGTTGCCGTCCACGGTCTAGCGGGCGGCTCACACCGGCACCGCGTCGCCCTTGATCGTCAACCGGTGCATCACCCGGCGCTGGCCGGGGTAATCGGCAACCGCGTAGTGCATGGTGCAGCGGTTGTCCCAGAGCGCGAGCGAACCGACGCGCCAGCGGAAGCGGTAGGTGAATTCGGGCCGGTGCGCATGCGCTATCAGATAGTCCAGCAGCGGCTTGCTTTCCTCGACGGTCATGCCGACGAAACGCTCCGTCTGATCGCCGAGATAGAGCGCCTTGCGGCCGGTTTCCGGATGCGTGCGGATGATCGGATGCTCGGCGATGACCTCGGCGTCCGGTGCGCTGCCGTCATGCAGCTTGCCGCCCATGCCGCCTTTGTCCGCACTCTTGTACCACTCGGCGCGGGACAGCCCGCCGTAACGCGCCTTGTTCTCACCGTTGTTGAAGGTCCGCACGCCGGCCAGCATCGCCTTCATGCCGTCAGACAGCGCATCATAGGCGGCGTACAGATCGGCGAAGATCGTGTCGCCGCCGACCGGCGGCAGCTGCTTGGCATAGAGGATCGTCGCCTTGGCCGGGATCGGCGTGTACATCTGATCGGAGTGCCAGCGGTTGCCGAAGACCCGCGTGTCGTCTTCCTTTTTCACCAGTTCGAAGATTTCAGGGTGGCCGTCCAGCCCCTTCATATAGGGGTAGAAATGGATGCCGCCCCAACGCTTGCCGAAGCCGAGGAATTGCTCCGGCGTCAGGTGCTGGTCGTGGAAGAAGACCGCCTGGTGGTCGAGGAAGGCGCGGTGGATCGCCGCGAATGTGGCCGCGTCGAGGGGCGCCGACAGGTCGACGCCGGAAATCTCC
>JAOTYV010000091.1 GCA_029861675.1 Alphaproteobacteria bacterium | reverse complement strand
GCGAAGGGGTACGTGGACCTGCGGTGCAGCAAGACCGGCGCCGTCCGCGTCCTCCATTGTTTCGAGCATGTCGCGTATCAGGGTCCGGATTTCCGGCGCTGTCGGGTCCGCCACCTCCTGGGCCTGTCCGCGCAGCACCGGATGGCCCATGCGGGCGATTTTGAGTATTGCCATATCGGTAATATGGGGTTTCGTCCGCGTGGCGTAAAGCATTGGTCCGCGCCGCCAAACGCTCTTCACACAACGCTATCCCTATGTTATAAGCCGCCCCCTCTGGCTGTTGCCGGAGGGGTTTGTGCGCCCAAAATCCAATATCCCAATAAACGATGATGGCAGAAGGAGTTCATACCATCGTAAACGTAGTTGTCCGCGACAATAACGTCGATCAAGCGCTGAAGGCTCTGAAGAAGAAGATGCAGCGCGAAGGCGTGTTCAGGGAAATGAAACTGCGCCGTGCCTACGAAAAGCCGTCGGAACGGAAAGCCCGCGAAAAAGCCGAAGCGGTACGCCGTCACCGGAAATTACTTCGCAAGCGCATGGACCGCGAAGGCTACTAGCATCCCGCCGTCCGCGTTGAGACCCTGACTTTATCGATTCGCTACGCCCTCCTTGCCTGACTGATGCGCCGCGCCCGGAATTTGCCGGTCGCCGGCCCCGACGCCTCACACAAGAGTGACTTGCCTTGGCCCGCAGCGTGCGGCGACACTGCCGGGCATGAAACGTTGGATTATAGGGATTTCCATCCTGTTGTTGGTTGCCGCGCAAGCGTCGGCCAACCCGAGCATCTGGAAATATGAGTGGCCGGATACCGATTTTTCGAAACACTCGGTGCCGCTCGACGAGATTCTCTCCGGCGGACCGCCGAAAGACGGCATTCCTCCCATCGATTCCCCCATCTTCAAGCCCGTGGCGGCGATCAAGGATCTGCCGGCCACCGAGCCGGTCATTGGCGTCAAACTCAACGGTGAAATCAAGGCTTACCCGCTGCGCGTCCTGATGTGGCATGAGATCGTCAACGACACGATCGGCGGCGTGCCGGTTGCGGTCACCTTCTGTCCGCTGTGCAATGCGGCCATCGTGTTCGACCGGCGCCTTGACGGAAAGGTGCTGGATTTCGGCACCACCGGGAAACTGCGAAAGTCCGATCTGGTGATGTACGACCGGCAGACCGAGAGCTGGTGGCAGCAGTTTCTCGGCAAGGGGATTGTCGGCAAAATGACCGACAAGACCTTGAAAATAGTGCCGGCGCGCCTCGAATCCTGGGCGAATTTCCGGAAACGCGCGCCCAAGGCCCAAGTCCTCGTGCCGAACGATCCCGATGCGCGGTCGTACGGCGCCAACCCCTATGGCGGCTACGATTCGCTGCCGAAACCCTTCCTTTACAGCGGCGCGATGCCCAAGGGCATCCCTCCCCTCGCCCGCGTCGTGTCCCTCGAGAAGAAGGATGAGGCCTGGAGCCTCGATCTGCTGCGGAAGAAGCGGGAGATCAAACTGCCCGGAAACGTCGTCATTCGGTGGGAGCCCGGACAGAATTCCGCGCTCGACAGCGGTAAGATCGCCGAGGGCAAGGATGTGGGCAACGTCCTCGTGCAACGCCGGACCGCCGCGGGCATCGAAGATATAGCGTATTTCATCGATTTCGCCTTTGCATTCCACGCCTTTCGACCGGACGCGCCGATCCACAAATAGCCCAATTCCGGCATGCGGTTATTGCATTACTGCAATGCAGCATTACCGCTGGTTTTGATTCGCCAGACGCACCATATCTAGCTCGAATCGTTGGGCAACCAACGCTTGCATTAAGTATGGAGGCAGATATGACTGCATCAACCAAGGCATCCGGCCAACGGCGCGGATTGATGGCTGCACTCGGCCGGGCGATCGATGCCCACAATCAGTTCGAGCGCCTCAACAACATGAGCGACACGTCGCTCGCGGCGTTGAATCTGACCCGGGAACAAATCCCGCAATATATCGTTAGCCGGCTCTAAGAACCGGCCCGAAGCGCTTATTCGAGCGCCTTGACGATGTTTTCGCACATCGCCTTGGCGTCGGCGAACAACATCATCGTGTTGTCGCGGAAAAACAGCTCGTTCTCGATTCCGGCATAGCCGGAACCGAGCGAGCGCTTGATGAATAAAACCGTACTGGCTTTTTCCACGTCGAGGATAGGCATCCCGTAAATCGGGCTCTGCGGATCGTTCTTGGCGGCAGGATTTGTCACGTCGTTGGCGCCGATCACGAAGGCGACGTCGGTGCCGGCGAAATCCCGGTTGATCTCATCCAATTCCAATACATCGTCGTACGATACATTGGCCTCGGCCAACAGGACGTTCATATGGCCCGGCATGCGTCCGGCCACCGGATGGATCGCGTAGCGGACCTGGATCCCTTCTTTCTTCAAGAGATCGGCCATTTCGCGCAGCGCGTGCTGCGCCTGCGCAACCGCCATGCCGTAGCCGGGCACGATAATCACGCTGCCCGCGTTCTTCATGATGAAAGCGGCGTCCTCCGCGCTGCCGGAGCGCACGGTGCGGTCCTTCAGGGCGTCCGCGTCGGGCCCCGCCGACTCGCCACCGAACCCACCCAGGATCACGCTGAAGAAGGAACGGTTCATGCCCTTGCACATGATGTAGCTGAGGATCGCGCCCGATGACCCGACCAGGGCACCGGTAATGATCAGCGCGGTGTTGCTGAGCGTGAAGCCGATCCCGCATGCCGCCCAGCCCGAATAGCTGTTGAGCATCGAGATCACCACCGGCATGTCGGCGCCGCCAATCGGAATGATGATCAGCACGCCGATTGTAAAGGCGACGATCGCGATCGCCCAGAAGAGGCCCGCGCCCTGATCCCCGCAAATCAAGGCGATCAGCAGGATCAGGAGCACGCCGAGCGCCGCATTCAGGATATGCTGTCCCGGGAATACAACCGGCGCCCCGCTCATGATCCCCTGCAGTTTCGCAAAGGCAACGATCGACCCGGTAAAGGTGATGGCGCCGATCGCCGTACCGATGCTCATCTCGATCAGGCTGCCGACCGGTATCTTGCCGAAGACGCCGATGCCATAGGCCGCCGGCTCGTAAAACGCCGCCGCCGCGACGAACACCGCGGCCAATCCGACCAAACTGTGAAACGCGGCGACCAACTGCGGCAAGGCGGTCATCTGAATCCGCAGGGCGACCACGGTGCCGATCGACCCTCCGATCAGCACGCCGGTAAATATCAGCGAATAACTCAGCACGCCCGGCGACGCCAGCGTCGTTAAGACGGCGATGACCATGCCGACGATACCGAAGACATTGCCGCCGCGCGCGGTTTCCGGCGACGACAGGCCGCGCAGCGCCATGATGAAGCAGATGCTCGCGACCAGATAGGCCAGGGCCGGCAGATTACTCATGATGATCCCCGCGCTCCCCTAAGCCTTCGGCTTCTTCTTGAACATCTGCAACATGCGCTGCGTGACGATGAAGCCACCGAAGATATTGATCGACGCAAGGATGACGGCGATGAAGCCGAAGATTTTGGATATGCTCATATCGGCGGGGCTCGCGGCAATCAGCGCGCCCACCACGATCACCGACGAAATTGCATTGGTCACGCCCATCAGCGGCGAATGCAACGCGGGCGTCACATGCCAAACCACGTAGTAACCGACAAAAATCGCGAGAACGAAAATGGTGAACATGAAGACGAAGGGTTCGCCCCCATCGCTCGACTGAAAGGTGGCGTGCGCAACCTGATTGAACAGTTCCTCCGCCTGCACCGCGAGTTCCGAGGCGCCTTTCGCCATTTCCTCGGCTTTCTTGATGAGTTCGTCGCCCTGCATCTCGATCAATCTCCCCCACCGTCGGTAGCGGCCTTGTCCGGCGCTGCGGCCGCGTCGTCGGATTTCGATTCGGATTTCGATTCGGATTTCGATTCCGTGGGTGGTATCTCCGGCGCCGCCGGGGCCACCACCGGCGCCTTCGCCGGCTTGCGCGCGGCGCCCGCAATGGACGAATGAACGATCGCCCCGTCGCGCGTAACCAGCGTGCCGGTGACCACCTCGTCCTCCCAGTCGATTTTGAGCGCCTTACTGTCGGCGTCGATCATCGGCGTCAGGAAGTTAAACAGGTTCTTGGCGAACAGCTTGCTCGCGTCTTCCGGAATACGCCCGGGCACATTGCGATGGCCAATGATCCGCACACCGTGCTTGGTGACCACCTTGCCGGCCACCGCGCCGGCACAGTTGCCGCCCGCTTCGACCGCAAGATCGACGACCAGCGCACCCGGATTCATCGTTTTCAGCATCGCCTCGCTGATCAGCTGCGGCGCGGGCCGTCCGGGAATCAGCGCCGTGCAGATCACGATATCCTGCTTGGAAATCGTTTCCGCGATCAGCGCCGCCTGCTTCTTTTTATAGGCGTCGCTCATTTCCTTGGCGTATCCGCCTTCGGTTTGCGCCTGCTCGAATTCCTCGTCCTCGACCGCGACGAATTTCGCGCCCAGCGACTCGACCTGCTCTTTTGTCGCGGGCCGCACATCCGTGGCCGAGACCACCGCCCCGAGGCGGCGCGCCGTTGCGATCGCCTGCAACCCGGCAACGCCGACGCCCATCACCAGGACACGCGCCGGCGGCACCGTACCCGCCGCCGTCATCATCATCGGAAAGGCGCGGCCGAACTCCACCGCCGCGTCGAGCACCGCGCGATAGCCGGCAAGGTTGGACTGGGACGACAGCACGTCCATCGATTGGGCCCGCGAGATGCGCGGCATCAGCTCCATTGCGAAACCGGTAACGCCGGCCGCCGCCATCGCCTTGACGAAGTCTTGCTCCGTCAAGGCGTTCATCTGACAGCAGAGTATCTGGCCTTTGGAAAAATTAGCGAGTTCGCCCTCGCCCTCACCGGCGAGCATCGGCGCCCGCACCTTGAGCACCACGTCCGCGCCCTTCAGCGCGGCCTTTGCGTTCGCGGCAATCGTCGCGCCCGCTTCGGTGAACATGGCATCCGGCAGCGACGCCTTCGCGCCCGCGCCTTTTTCCACGACAACGTCGGCGCCCAAATCGACGAATTTCTTGACTGTCTCAGGAGACCCGGCGACGCGCGTTTCGTCCGGCCGCCTTTCCTTGAGGATGGCGATTTTCATGTCGGCATATCCGGCTGAATCGTTACCTTGCAGCCCCCCCGCGCTGGAACGCGGCTACGGTATGCCAGTTAGCACGCAAATTGCCAAGACAAGGAATAAACTTTCCGCGACCTGCGACCCTATGCCCCGAAACCCGAAAAGGCGGCAAATCCGGCTAAACCGGCGCGACCTGCTCCAAGGGCGGGTCTCGGCGGGGCGGTAAGTTGTCGTATAGATCCGCCAAAAGATCCCGGCGCATGCCCCGATATCCGTTATCGTTCCATAGGTTGCGCCATTGATGGGGGTCTTCGTCCAGCTTGTAGAGCTCGCCCTCGGTGCCATCGTAGTAGTTGCTCTTCTCATAGGCGGTGCAGACATAACCGTCGCGATAGATGGTTCGCATATGAATGCCGATTCCGTCGAAGGTACTGTCCCATTCGGTAATCAACCGTTGCTGGCCGCCGCCGGATTCGATCGGCAGCGGGTCGCCCTGCATCACGCCGGGAACCGGGAGTCCGGCGATACCGCAAAAGGTCGGCGCCAGATCCACATGCCCGACCAGATCGTCCAGCACCGCGGGCGCGACGCCCGCCGACGGCGCGGGCCGCCAGATCAACGGCACATGCATCAGCGAATCGACATGATAGGGACCCTTGAACAGCATGCCGAAATCACCCTGCAATTCGCCATGGTCGGTGGTGAACACCACGTCGGTGTCGCTGTCCCAGCCGCGCCGTTCGATCGCCGTCATCACCTTGCCGCAGGCCTCGTCGATCAATTCGTTGGAGACATGAACGAAGGCGTTGACCTCGCGGATCTGATCCGGAGAGAGGTCGCACGGCCGGAAACTTGCCGGCACCTCGAAGTTGAAGCGGCCGCGGCCCTCGTACCATTCGAGCCAGTGTCGGGGCTTCTGGGCGAGAATTTCGGCCGTCTTGTCCCGTGAGCCGGGATAGCCCGGCGGCAGATCCAGCTCGCGCCAATCGACGCGGTGCAATTCGGATTGCGGCGGATCCCACGGGTGGTGCGGGTCCGGGAAGCTCATCCACAGGAACCAGTCTTCTTCCGCGTCGAGACTGCCGAGCCAGTCGATGGCGCGGTCGGCCACCCAATCGGTGTGGTAGTGCTCGCGCGGGATCGGGTTGAACCAGACCTGCGGCGCGCCGCAATCGCCGCCGCCCCGGCCGCTCACCTGCTTGTTCTTGTCGACATATTCGAAGAAGTCATCGACCTCGTCGGGAAAGTTCTCGCGCAGCCACTTCGGATAATGAACCAGGCTGCGCCCGGCGCGGCCCGTATGGTTGGCAAGCTCCATACGCTCGAATCCGCGATGCGGGCCCGTGGTGCCGCGCGACGCCGCCCAGTTCTCGTAGAAGGATTTGTTCGGATCGGAAGACGGCTCGAAATGCGCCTTGCCGATCAGCGCGGTGCGATAGCCGCCCTGATCCCGCAGATGTGCCGCCACGTCCGGCGCGTCCAGCGGCAATGGAATGCCGTTGAAGATCACCCCATGGGTCCGCACGTACTGCCCCGTGATCATGGTCGACCGGGCCGGCATGCAGACGGTGTTCTGGTTGTGCGCGCGGCGGTAATTGATCCCCGAAGCCGCCAGCCCATCGATCACCGGCGTGCGCGCAATCGTGCCGCCATTGCAGCCCAGCCCGTCGAACCGCTGCTGATCGGTGGTGATGAACAGAATTTTGCGGCCCATGCGCCGACTCCCTTGCAAGCTCCGGCGGGATTATAGGTCTTTGCGGCTCAATTTCGAGACAGTTGGCCCAATCGCCCGTTACTCAGCCGCCGGCACACCCGACGCGTCCAGCGCTTCCGTCTGCCGCTTCGCCAGCGCCGCCTCGTCGAAATCGTCGATCAGGTCGTGGAAAAGCCGGTGCCAGTTGACCTCGGCCCGGAGGTGCATGAAGACCGATCCCAGCCCGATCGCCGCGCGGTCCATGAAGACGAATTCGCGCGGCGGCGTCACCCCGCCGAGCTTGCGCAGTTCCCGGTGCACCCGGCCCGCCACCTGCGCGCCGTAGAGCCCGCTCTCCGATTCCTGAATGCGCGCCACTTCGTCCTTCAGCAGCGGCGCGTACACGAATTCCGCCCAGATGTTGAGCGTATCGATCAGTTCCTTGCGCAGATCGGTGAAGCCCCAGGTCTCGTAGGCATGCACCGCGAGCGCCGAATCGCCATCGCGTAGCGCCCGGTACAAATCGATCACGCCGCGCACGAAGGACGGCGGGAATTTCCGCACGCAGCCGAAATCGAGCAGGTTGATCCCGTGGTCCGGCCGCACGCTGTAATTGCCGAGATGCGGGTCGCCGTGAATCACGCCATAGAAATAGAACGGCACATACCAGGTATGGAACATGTTGCGGGCGATGGTGTTGCGGATCTCCGGCGCCGCCTCGCGGAACTCCATCAACGGCCGTCCCTCGAGCCAGGTCATGGAGAGCAGGCGGTCGGTCGACAGATCGGGCCGCCGTACGGGCACATGGACTTCGGCCACCTCGGCCAGCATCACCGTGTACAACGCCATATGACGGCCTTCGAGATCGTAATCCAGCTCCTCGCGCAGGCGGGCGGATATTTCCGCATGAATCTGATCGGTCGAGACCGACCGGTCGCCGCGCTGATAGATGGCGAAAACCATGCCGAGCTGATTGAGGTCCGCCTCCACCGCCGATCCCATGTCGGGATATTGCAGCTTGCAGGCGAGATCCGCGCCGTCGAGCGATCGCGCCCGATGCACCTGGCCCAGTGACGCGGCATGGGCGGCATTGCGGTCGAACTCCGCGAACTTCGCGCGCCAGTCCGTCCCCAGTTCGGCCGCCATGCGGCGGCGCACGAAAGGCCAGCCCATCGACGGCGCGTTGGCCTGCAATTGCTGCAATTCGCGGACATATTCGTCGGGCAGCGCGTCGGGAATCGTGGCCATCAACTGGGCCACCTTCATCAAGGGGCCCTTGAGGCCGCCGAGCGCCGATTTGAGATCTTCCGCGTGCCGGCCCTTGTCGAGGTCGAGGCCGAGATACCGCGCGCCCGCCAGCCGTGCCGCCAGCCCGCCGACCGCCGTGCCGACCCGGGCATAGCGGCGCACCCGTCCGCCGACCGAGTTCTCTTCCGATTCCGTCATGGGGAGATAGATAGGCGCGCGAGCGACGATGTACCAGCCGTCATCGGCAGCTACCCATAGGGCCGTTCGGCGCCATAGGGCGTCAGGTCCAGACCGGGATGGCGGCCGGCCACCAGATCAGCGATGATTCGGCCGGTCAGCGGCCCCAACGTCATGCCGAGATGGCTGTGCCCAAAGGCAAAGAAGACGTTTTCCTGCCGCGGCGAACGGGCGATCACCGGAATGTTGTCCGGTGTGGAGGGGCGGGCGCCCATCCAGATGCTTTGTTCTTCCGCCGACAGATCAGGCAGCACCCGCGCGGCGTGCGGCAGCAGGCGGCGGATGCGCCGATAGTCCGGTTTGGCGTCAACGCTGGCCAGTTCGACAATCGACGTCATGCGGATTCCGGATTCATGCGGCGACAACGAAAAGCGGCGGTCGGCGAATTGCACGTACCGATTGAGCGACCGTTCGGGCGCCGGCATCATGACGTGGTAGCCGCGTTCCGCATCGAGCAGCACCCGGGCGCCGAGCCGACGCGCAAACCCGTTGGACCGCGCACCGGCGGCGATCACCACCCGGTCGGCGTCGTGAACGCCGGTATCGGTCGCAATGCGGACGCCGTCTTCGCCATCCACCGTCACGTGTTGGACATGTTCGCGCAGCATCGAGCCGCCGCGCGCCCGGAACGTATCCGCCAGCGTCTCGACCAGCCGGCCCGGGCTGCGGATTTGCCGCGAGTCGGGAACGAACAAAGCATGCTTGAAGATCGGCGCCAGGTTCGGCTCCATCTGGCGCAGTTCGTCCTCGTTCAGCACCTCGTAGGCGCACCCGCTGGCCTCCATCATCGCGCGTTCGAACGCCGTGCCCGCAAATGACGCATCGCTCTCATAGACCTTGAGCGCGCCTGTCGCGTCGATCAGGTCGCCGCAGCCGGTGTCGCGGATCAAGACGTCATAGGCGTCCATCACGTGATGAAAGAGCGCACCCATCGCGCGGCAATTCCGCTCGACCCGGGGACGCGCGGAGTTGCGCAAATACCCGGCCAGCCACGGCAGCAGGCGCGGCACAT
Source organism: Alphaproteobacteria bacterium (assembly GCA_029861675.1). The sequence continues at coordinate 5,656 of JAOTYV010000091.1, read as the reverse complement.
ATTGCCAGCGCAACACGAGCGGGCTTTCCGGGTCGAGCAGCATTTTTGGCAGCCGCTTGATCAACCCCGGCGAAGAAGACGGCATCACCGAGCTTTGACTGATCGAACCGGCATTGCCGAACGATGCGCCGGATCCGGGTTCATTGGGATCGAGGATCGTCACCGAATGGCCATCGCGCTGCAGAAACAACCCGCAACTGACGCCGACCATGCCCGCGCCGACGATGATGATGCTGCGGGGTTCGGGGCGACCGCTCATCGGTCCAGCGCGTAGGGTGCAAGATCGACCCCGGGCTCACGGCCGGCGACCAGGTCGGCGGTGATCCGGCCGCTGACCGGCCCCAGCGTCATGCCGACGTGACCGCCGCCGAAGGCGCAATAGACATTGTCATGGCCGGGCGCGCGGCCGAGATGCGGCACCGAACTCGGCGTCGACGGGCGGAAACCGAGCCAGGCGCTCTGCTCCTCCTGGCGTAACGTGGGGATCGCCCGGGCGGCGCGGCCGATCATATGGCGCACCCTCGTATAATCCGGTGGCGCTTCGGTGCCGGCAAGTTCGACACCGGTGGTCATCCGCAAGCCATGCGCCATCGGCGAGAGAAACATGGTGTCCTCGACCACGTTGATCGGGCGCGTCGGTGCGCTTTCCGGCAGCGGCAGCATGACATGATAACCGCGCTCGGCATCCAGCAGCACGCTGGTCCCCAACTGCTTGAGAAACTGCTTCGACCAGGCTCCCGCCGCGACCACCACTGCGTCGAAAGTCTGCGGCCCGTCTTCGGTGATCAGATGGCGGGCCTGCCCTTCCGCGAGACCAATCCGGATCACTTGCTGCGGGATAATTGTCCCGCCCTTGCGGCGAAACGCTTCGTGCAGCTCGATGACAAGCCTGCCCGGATGGCTCAGCGAACCGTTGTCGGGCAGGTAGTAGGCATGCGGAAAAATCGGCGCGAGCCCCGGCTCCATCTGACGCAATTCATCCTGGTTCAGAACATCGAATTTCCGCCCGCACCGGCGCATCAAGTCGAGGATCCATTGCGTCTGCTGCCAGCCCCGCTCGGTCTCGTAGACCGCCAGCGAACCGGTCTGGCGCATGAAGGATTCGGTGCCCGTATCCTGCAGTAGCGTACGATAGGCCTCATACGCCTGATCGAGCAGCGCCGCTTTCGCCCGCGCGTTGGCCTCGATCCGCGCCGGCGTGCCGTTGCGCAACAGGCTCAGCAGCCAGGGCGCGATGCGCGGCAAATAACGCCAGCGCACGGCCAAGGGACCGTATGGATCCATCAGCATCTTCGGCACGCGCATCAGAATATCGGGAGTAGCGGTCGGGATGATTCCACCGGTGCTGACGACGCCCGCATTGCCCGATGATGTTCCCGTACCCGGATCGCCCGGGTCGAACACGGTGACGTCATGACCGTCGCGCCGCAGGAACAAGGCCGCGCTGATCCCGGCAATACCGCCACCGATGACACCAATGCGTTGTGGTTTGGGATCGATTTCGTTCGCCATCACAATCCTATCCGCCGCCCGCCCTAAAGGCGGCTGTCGCCCATCCAGTCAAAGACGGTCTGAGCCACCGTTTCCCAACCGACATCGAGCATCATGACATGCCCCACATCTTCGAGAATATTCGGCGACACACCATAGGCTCTTGCGGTCGAGCGGACAAAGGCCGGCGGAATCAGCGCGTCGTCATGCCCCCCCATCACGAGGACGGGCGGCAGCGTCACGCCCTGCAAACGGGGCGGTTCCAAACCCGCCATCTCGATCATGGCCCGCGTCGATTCGGGGCCCATGCGGGAAAGAAATGCATCGGCCTGGTCGGCCGGCAGGGCATCGGAGAACAAGTTGCCACGCATCGCTTCGGGCGTGCCCCAGGGCTGGCCGAACATCTGCCCCGCCCCGAGGGAGAGCGCCAATGCCGGCTGCCAAACCATCAGGGAAAGGCCGGGACCCATGAGGCCACGCGGCGGAACCGCCGCCATCAAGGCCACGCCCGCGGCCTCGCCACGCTCGAGATACTTTTGCACCACGAACCCGCCCATCGAGTGTCCGACCAGGATCGGCGGCCGCTCCAACCGGCCCGTAACGTGCAACAGATCGGTGACGTAATCGTCGATTCCCGTTCCGTTGAGGTCGCCACCGCCATCGCTGGCGCCATGTCCGCGCAGGCTCACGGCGTGGCCGGCATAGCCGCGCTCCGCGAACCAGGAGAGGAAATATTCGTCCCAGCACCAGGCGCCACCGAAGGCGCCGTGTACGAACACGATCGGCGCGCCCTGCGCGTCATCGGCCGGCAGTCTGGAAATGACTTCGAGGTCGGGCCCCTTCCGGGACGTCACAATGCGGCCTCGAATTCCCCGATGAACCCCTCGATGACGGAGAGCCCGCGCGACCAGAAAGTCGGATCGGAGGCGTCGAGACCGAATGGCGCCAGCAACTCACGATGCCGCATGGTGCCGCCCGCCGACAGCATTTCCAGATATTTGTCCGCGAACCCGCTTTCCGCACCCTGATAGACCGAATAGAGCGAGTTCACGAGGCAGTCGCCGAAGGCATAGGCGTAGACATAAAAGGGCGTGTGGATGAAATGCGGGATGTACGACCAGTAATGGCGATATTCGTCGTGCAGGTTCAGGGCGGGGCCGAGACTCTCGCGCTGAATGTCCATCCAGATTTCGCCCAGCCGGTCCGGCGTCAGCTCGGCGTCGCGGCGTTCGTCATGCACGCGCCGTTCGAACTCGCAAAAAGCAACCTGCCGGACCACCGTATTCAGCATGTCTTCGATCTTCCCCGCCAGCATGACGCGCCGCGCCTTCGGGTCGGTGGTTGCGGCCAGCATCGACCGGAAGGTCAGCATCTCGCCGAACACGGATGCCGTTTCCGCCAGGGTGAGCGGCGTATTGGCCATCAAATGCCCCTGCTGCCCCGACAACACCTGATGCACCCCATGCCCCAACTCATGCGCCAGGGTCATGACGTCGCGGATCCTGCCTTGGTAGTTCAACAGCAGATAGGGATGCGCGGACGGCACGGTCGGATGCGAAAACGCGCCGGCCGCCTTGCCCGGCCGTACCGCCGCGTCGATCCAGTCATTCTCGAAGAAGCGGCGCCCGATGCCCGCGAGCTCGCCGGAAAAAGCGCCATAGGCGTCGAGGACCGTCTCGCGCGCCTCGCGCCAGGGAATCACCCGGTCGTCTTCGTCCGGAAACGGCGCATTTCGGTCCCAGTAGTCGATGGTTTCCGTACCGAACCATCCCGCCTTGAGCTTGTAATACCGGTGCGACAGGCGCGGATAGGCGTCGCGTACCGATCCGATCAACGCGTCCACCACGTCATCCTCGACGAAATTCGCGAGATTCCGGGCCGATATCGGCCGCGCAAAGCCCCGCCAGCGGTCCTCGATCTCTTTTTCCTTGGCTAAGGTGTTGGTAACCAAGGCAAAAATTTTAACGTTGTCGCCAAGCACCGTGCCGAAGCTCTGCGCGGCTTCCTTGCGGGTCGCCGCATCGGGATCGGACAGCAGATGCAGTATTTCGGTTTCGGTCAGGTCGCGGCCCTGCATCGGGAATCGCAGTTCCGCCAGCGTTTGATCGAACAAACGCATCCAGGATGTCCGTCCCGCCACCTGTTTTTCATGCAGCAGCTTTTCGATTTCATCCGAGAGCTGAAATTGGCGCGCGGCGCGGGTATCGCGCAGCCACGGCCGATAGCGGGCCAGCGCCGGCGACGCGAGCTGCGCCTCCAGGCGGTCGTCGTCGATCCGATTGATTTCCAGGCCGAAGAACAGGAGCGTTGTGGAGATCGCATTGACCCGCTCCTGCATGGTTTGAAAAAATCGGCTGATGTCAGTGTCGGTTACGTTGCCCGCATGCATCAAAGACGCATAGCTCATGACGCGTGAAAGGGTCTCGTAAACGGCTTCGTACCGCGCGATGGCGCCCGCCAGCCCGTCGCCGTCGAGCGCTGCAAGCTGTCCGGTATACTCCGAGGCGAATTCCCCGGCGGCCGTCTCGGCCTGCTTCAGATCGGTCTCGAGTTCGGGCGAGTCGGCCGCAGGGTACAAATCCCGCAAATCCCAGCCCGGAAGGTCGCCTATTGCAGTATGGGTACCCGCGGCGCGGTCATTCATGTATTTACTCCCTCGTAACACAGGGCGATATATGATGGCGAAGACCGGGACACAAGCATCCGAACCGGGGGCATCGGACTTCATTCATGAATTATGATCAAATTCGCAACCTGCCGCTGATGTTCTTTGAGCAGGCGGAACGGCAGACCGAACAACCCTTCCTCTGGGCAAAACGCGAGGGCGCCTGGCGCAGCCAGACTTGGCAGGAGGCCGCGGCGGCCACGCTAGCGCTGGCACGCGGACTGCGGAACATTGGCCTTCAGCGCGGCGACCGGGTGGTTCTGGTGGCGGAAAACAGGCCCGAATGGCTGATCGCCGATATCGCCATCATGGCCGCCGGCGGCATAACGGTACCCGCCTATACCACCAATACGGTCGACGACCATCACCACGTGCTGTCGGATAGCGGCGCAAAAATCGCCATCGTTTCGACGCCCGCGCTGGCCAAAAATCTGTTGCCCGCGGCGGCGGACACGGAGACGGAAACGGTGGTTTTCATCGATCCCCCGGCGCCGCAGCATGCGGGCGATGGCCCGGTCCTGAAGAGCTGGGACGAGGTGCTGGACGACGGCCGCACCGGCGCGGATGAGACGCAGGACTGGCTGAACCAGATCGACCGGACGGAGACAGCCTGCATCATCTACACCTCCGGTACCTCCGGAAAACCGAAGGGCGTCATGCTGAGCCACGGCGCGATCCTGTGCAATTGCATGGGCGCCCACGATTTCCTCAAGGAATTGCCACAATTTGGCGCCAGCAATGAGGTATTTCTCTCCTTTCTGCCGCTGTCGCATTCCTACGAGCACACCGGCGGACAATTCCTGCCGATCTCGATCGGCGCGCAAATCTACTACGCCGAGGGGATCGACAAGCTGACCGCCAATATCAACGAAGTGCGCCCCACGATCATGACTGCGGTGCCGCGTCTCTATGAGGCGATGCATGCCCGCATTCGCCGCGGCGTCGAGCAAACCGGCGGGCTGAAGCGAAAACTCTTCGATTCGGCGATCGAACTTGGCCGAAAGTCCTATTTGGACCCGGCGAGCATGGGCGTAGGCGAAAAGCTGGCGAATTGCGCCCTGGACAAGCTGGTGCGAAACAAGGTTCGGCAACGATTCGGCGGCAGGCTCAAGGCATTCGTCTCCGGCGGCGCCCCCCTGAACTACGACATCGGCGTCTATTTCACCGCGCTCGGACTGAACATCCTGCAGGGCTACGGACAAACCGAAGCCGCGCCGGTGGTGAGTTGCAACCACTATCAAAAGAACAAAATTCACACGGTCGGCCCGCCGATGAAGGGGGTCGAGGTCAGGATCGCCGAGGATGGCGAAATCCTGGTCCGAGGCGAACTTGTCATGCAGGGGTACTGGAACAATCCGGAGGCGACCGCCGAGACGATTCAAAACGGATGGCTGCACACCGGCGATATCGGAAATTTCGATGAAGACGGCTATATCCAGATTACCGACCGCAAGAAGGACATCATCGTAAATTCGGGTGGCGACAACCTGTCTCCGGCCC
>JAOTYV010000090.1 GCA_029861675.1 Alphaproteobacteria bacterium | reverse complement strand
TGCGCACCGCCCCGAATATCGCTTTCATGGAAGGGTCCTATGAACCGGAGGCATTCGATCTTCTGACCCGCCTTGCCGCGGGGAAGCGGACCGTGCTCGACATCGGCGCAAATGTCGGCTGGTACAGCCTGCATCTGGCGCAGGTGCTCTCCGGCGACGGCGCGCGGGTTCATTCCTTCGAGCCGGTGGGAAGCACCTATGCGCGGCTTTGCGAAAATGTCGCACTGAACGCGGCGGGTGCCAAGATAGCGCTCTACGATTTCGGATTGAGCGATCATTGCGGCGATGCGTCGTTCTTTCTGCCTGCGGCTTCCGGCTCGGTGGCGGCGTCGTTGCGCGACCTGCATCCCGACGAGACATCGCGGGAGGTGCGGTGCCGCCTGGAAACTGCGGACGTCTTCCTGGCGCGGGAAGAGATCGATCGCGTCGATCTCGTAAAATGCGACATTGAAGGCGCGGAGTTGATGATGTTGAAAGGCGCGTCGCGACTTCTCACCGTCGACAAGCCGGTGTTCTTCATGGAGCTGTTGAGGAAGTGGTCCCGCGCATTCGGCTATCAGCCGGACGATGTTTTGAAACTGATGGCCGAGCATGGCTATGCATGCTGGGCGATCGGTTATGGGACCCCGCGCGAAATCGAACGCGTCACGGAAGACACGGTCGAAACGAATTTCCTGTTCTTATGCGACAGCCACGTGGGTGAACGCGAAACGGTCGCGGAACTTGCCGCGATGGCGACCTGAGAACCGGAGTCACATAGGAAGCGGGTGACTCTTCATATGAAATCCGTAAGGCACCTCGGCGACTTGGTTTCGCGACGCTGGTCGGTTGCGTTCGTTTTGGCGTTGGCCGCGTGGAGCGTCTATTCCACGATGCTGAACCATGACGTCGCCTACTACCTCCTGTTGGCGCGTGGGCTCGACGAGGGCCGGGAACTCTACGCGACGTTTCCGGATTACGGTTTGCCGGCGAACGGCTGGCTCGCACTCCTATCGCTGCGCGTTTCGAGTGCGCTCGCGTTGCCTTTGGTCGAGACGCACCAATGCGTTTTGTTCCTCCTCGCGGCGACGGGCGCAATTGCAGCCGGCCTGATCCTCGAACGCCTCTTCGGGGGGGAAACAGTCGCCGGGCGTACCGCAATGCTGCTTACCGTAGCGGTATTCCTATTGTATCCGGGGTATGATTTCGGGCAGAGGGACTACCTGTTTGCCGTTCTCGTCGCGCCCTTGGTGCTGACCGTCGCCGGCCGGCATTTCGGCTTGCGGCCGGGCACGGGGCTCTCGGCCATGGTGGTCATCACCGCAATGATCGGCGGGTCCTTCAAGCCACAATTCGCATTACCGCTGCTCACGCTCGGGGTCGTGGAATTGGCGCTCCGGCGCGGCCGTTTGCGCGCCGTGGCGGGCGAATTGTGGGTCGCTGGCGGAGGCCTGATTGCTTACGTGGCGCTGGTGCATATTTTATATCCGGCCTATTTCACCGCGGTTCTGCCGTCGGCCGTCGCGGTTTACGGAAGCTACGCCGGGAGCATGAACAGTTCCCTGTTCATGCACCTTCTCCGGGCCGCGGTGGGTGTGTCCTTCGCATGCGGCATGGTGATCCTGTTGCTGTACGCGCCAGGGTTCCGGCCGTCGCGGCGTCATTTGGCACTGACCGCGGGCTGGTTCGCGTTCGGCGCCTCCCTGCTTGCCATGTTTATCCTGCAGCGCCAGGGGTTCATATATCATCTTCTGCCATTCAGCCTGTTTTCCCTGCTTTCCGCAGGTGTGTTTGGCCTACTTGTTCTTGGTCGGTCATCCATTGCGAGTTCGATGAAGTCCGCCGTGGTATCCGCCACGCTGGCGATCGTAATCGTTGGCGGAGCGGGTGCGATTGCGGCTATCGAGCCCGGAAGGAGCCGGGCCAACGCGCTTGAGGATCCGGTGAGCCGTATCCTCACGCGACTACCTGCGCGAACGCCGGTTATGGCCCTTTCCACGGGCGTCGCGCCGCTGTCGCCCCTTCACGCCTATGCGGATATTCGCTGGACCGGCGCCTTCGGCGCGTTAATCGAATTGATGGCGATCGTACAAGACCGCGAGGCCGCCGCCAGGGAAGGAAGGCCGCGGAAACCGGAATTGGCCGATGCGGAGCGGGATGTGCGGCGGCGCGTATTGCTGTCGCTCACCGAGCCGCGTCCCGCGATGGTATTCGTGAATGTGTCGCAGACACCGCGCTGGTTCGAGCATTATGGCCGCCCTTTCAGCATTCTCGCTTTTTTGTTGGAAGACACTCGGTTTGCGGCGGAATGGTCAAATTATGAACCCGTTGCGGAAACACAGAGCCTGTTTGGTGTGAAAATTCTGTCTTACAGGCTTCGCAAGAATTATCTGCCGGGTGTTCAATCCTAGACATCGGCGCCTCACCGTGTACCGGACTTGAATTGGGAGTCCCGTGTCGATTGGGAATGTGCGGCGTCGAAAGTTGCAATTGCAACGCGCCGTGTTCGGGGAGGCGTGGCGGAATTTAAAATGCGGTGATCCGATGCCCGGATTTATGAGCGAATTGCCGCCTGATTGTGCTATTGAGAATCGAAGGGGCGGCGCTTCCTTTGCCGGACACCGATCATCGGCGCAGCGTCATTGCGGCGATTGAGATTTGGGAACGTTGCTATCGAGCCCGTAGGTAACCTTAAGTGAAAAATGTAACGTACCAATTATTTAGCAATAATAATCTCCAAGGTTATTTTTGAATTTTATGGCCTATTCAGAAAATCTCGATGATTTTGGCGATTATACACTCACCACGAGAGCATTTATTTAGTCTATTGCGATGAATATTATTGATATAGAGAAAGCGAAAGCCGACTCCTGGGATGTGGTTATCGCGGGCACGAGTTTCGCCGCATTCTTTTTCGCGCTGCACCTACCGAAGAACCTGCGTGTGCTTTTTGTCGAAAAGGGCAGCATTATGGCGCATCAAGACCGGATTGCCGCGAAATGGCATGACGGACTTGAATCGATAGAACAAGAGAACAGCAGCAAAAATGGAAAGCGCTGGATCGCGCACAGCACCTTTGGCGGCAACTCGAATTGCTGGTGGGCATGCACGCCGCGATTACATCCGGATGATTTTGGTCTTTTCTCGCGATATGGGGTTGGTTCGGATTGGCCTTTGACCTACGACGATTTGGAAGAAATCTATTGCGACGTAGAGGAGGTGATGGAGATCAGCGGTGGTGGGTCGGATCATCTTCTGCCCAGGAGTCGGCCATTTCCGGCTCCGCCGCACGCCTTTTCTAGATCGGACAAAGCACTGCAGGCGCATAGTCGAGACTGGTTTGCCCAGCCGTCGGCCCGAAGCAACGGAACGCGGCGTCCGGTCTGCTGCGCAAATGGCGTCTGCGACCTTTGTCCGATCGACTCGAAGTTCACAATTCTCAATAGCCTCGATTTATTCGAGCGCCCTCGCTTCTTTCTTTTGCCAAGGACCGAAGTCCGCCGCGTTCAGCGGACCGGCAAATTGGCGACGGCGTTGACGGTGCGGACGTCCGATCAACGGGAGCACACGATTAAGGCGGACCTCTTCGCGCTCGGCGCAAATGCGTTATTCAATGCTGCAATTTTGCTGCGCTCCGGCTTTCAGAACCCAAATTTGGGCAGGTATATCCACGAGCAAATCAGCCAAATCGTCTTGCTCGATGTCGATATCCCCAACTATTTCGGCGGTACGTCGATCACCGGGCACGGCTACCCGTTGTACGTCGGCGACCATCGTCGGGAAGCGGGCGCTGTCCTCATCGAAAATTGGAATTCACCGCCGTCCATCCGAACGGACCGCAACCGGTGGACGCATCGATTGAAGCTTAAATTCATTGCCGAAGATTTGCCCCGTGCCGAAAACAGGGTCGTGCTACGGAACGACGAGCCGGTCGTCGAGTGGTTCGGCCATCACGAGTACGCCTATCGCGGCTTGGAGCGAGCACATCGGGAACTGAAAAATATACTGCCCTTCAAAATCGACTCGATGGCACCCGGGGCCATTGCAAATACCGAAGCGCATATTCAGGGAACGACCCGGATGGGGCGCAATGCGGACACCGGTGTCGTCGATTCCAACCTGAAGACGTTCGAGGCTAGAAACGTATTGGCACTGGGCTCGGGGTGTTTTCCGTCATGCTCTCCGGCAAATCCGACCCTTACATTGAGTGCGCTTTCTGTCCGCGCAGCGAAGGCCCTATGATGAAACCATCGCGCCGCGCCTTTATTGCGATTGGATTTGCGGGCCTGGCCGCGCTGGGATGGCCGCTATTCCGGAAGGGCTTCAATTCTTTCGGCCGTGCCGTATTGCGGCGGAGCTTCGGCGACGAAATTGCCGCGCGCCCGGACACGGCGGCGTTCATCGACGATTTTAGAGACCGATTTATGGACCGGAAATTGCTGCCTTTTGTTCATCAGGTTTACTTTGACTACGGCATTTACGCGCTCGATGGGGACAGTGCCAGACTGGCGGCGCTGGAACAAAGCATCGTCAGGTCGTTTCTGCAGTCGACGAATTTCATCGAGCATTTAGAAGGTGGCGCAGCTTTCAGTTACGCCGGATTGTTCGACCCATATGAACAGACCTGCCAAAATTTCTTATCGGCAAACGGGCTGGGTAACGCTTCGTAAGCCTTGTTTCCTGTCGATTGATCCAAGACGCCGGCAGCCGCCACGGGATCGGCCTCGATCCCCAGACCATCTCTTGTTTAAATTGACTCACGTGAAATGGTCTATCTCTTTGGTTTTGCGCAAATACGTCGTCGCGAACCGTTTCGGTTCGCTCGGGATTTGCTCTAGCACGCAACATCTTTGCATGCGCCCGGCCGATGCGACGTGGCGATCCACTACCGGCCAAATTCCAATTGGACCCGCCGGACCGTTGTGCTTACCGTGCACGAAACCGCGCAAACCGGGGGCTCCAATGGTGTCGCAAGATTTGGCCAGTATCTCGCATCGACTCAGCGATCGCATCGTCAACCTGTCCTACGACGATATTCCCGATTCGGTCATCGATCATACGCGGCTCATGATCCTCGATACCTTTGGTGTCGCGTGGGCGGGCGCCGGCGCACCCGGATCGGCAGACATCGAAGACTTGATGGTTGCGGGATCCGGGAGCGGCCCCTGCCGCGCCTGGGCATCCGGGCGGCCGCTTGACCCGATGGGCGCTGCGTTTCTCAACAGCGTGCATGCCGCCGCGCTGGACTATGACAGCGTCTTCGAAAAAGGCTCGGTTCATACGGATATCGTCAGCATCCCCACGGCCTGGGCCCTGTCCGAAGAGGCCGGCGCAACGGGCACGGCATTTCTTGCCGCCGTGGCCCTGGCCAATGAGCTGATGTGCCGGCTCGCCGCGGCGGCGACGGAGAACCGGGGCTGGTTCAACACCGCCCTGTTCGGGGGGTTCGGCGCGGCGGCGGCGGCGGCGAAAATTCTCGGCCTTTCGGTCGGGCAAACGCGGGATGCGCTCGGCCTTGTTTTTAGTCAAACCGGCGGATCGCAGCAGGCCCTGATCGAAAAGACCATGGCGAAACGCGTGCAATCCGGATTTGCCGCCCGCGCGGGGGTCTTCGCCGCCTTGCTGGCCGGCCGCGGCGTCACCGCGCCCGCCGAATGCTTTGAAGGCGATTTCGGATTTTATCGTCTGTATTGCGACGGAGACCCCGCGCCGCTGCTCTATGGATTCGGCGACGAATATCTTTGCATCGGCGCCGCGGTGAAAAAATTTCCAAGCTGCACGGCAAACCACGTGCCGATCGATGCGGTCATTGAGATCGTCGAGGAACTCGATCTGGCGCCCGATGACATTCGGGCGGTAAAGACGGTGATTTCGCCGTTTGCGCACGGCCTGGTCGGTGCGTCCTTCGACCCCGGCGACAACCCGCAGGTGGCGGCGCAATTCAGCCTGGAATACTCGATCGCGTGCGCGGCGCTGCGACGGCAGTTGACGGTGGCCGACATCCAGGAATCGGCGGTCAAGGCGCCGGAAATTGGCGATTTCATCGGGCGGATCTCCATCGAGGTCGATGAGGGCAATGCCGGAAAGTTCGCGCCGGCCGAAGTCGTCGTGGAAAGCGCACGGCACGGCACGATCCGGCGGCGTCAGGAACACGTGCCGGGAACGCCCGAACGGCGGCTGACAGCCGGTCAGATCGAGGACAAGTTCCGAGCTTGCATTGCCGCGGGCGTGCGCCCTCTCGATCCGGCGCAAACCGACCGTCTGATCGAGCGCCTGACGGCGATTGCCGAAATCTCCGATATGTCCGATTTTTTTGGACCTGTCGATTGCCACGAGCGCTCGTCTTAACGCGATACTGCGTGTCCGTGGCCGCCGTGTAATCTAGATCGCGTTCAGCGGCAGTTTGAGGTAGGAAACACCATTGTCCTCGGGCGGCGGAAACCGGCCGCCTCGCATGTTGACCTGCACCGACGGCAACAGAAGCCTCGGCATATCGAGCATGGCGTCGCGTTCGGTACGCAACTTGACGAAATCCTCTTCCGTCACCCCGTCATGGACATGCAAATTCTTCGCGCGTTCGTCGGCGACGGTAGTTTCCCAGGCGTAGTCGTCGCGCCCGGGCGCCTTGTAATCGTGGCACAGGAACAGCCGGGTATCGGGCGGCAGGGACAAGACCTTTCGAATCGAACGATACAGTGTCCGGGCATCGCCGCCCGGAAAATCGGCGCGCGCCGACCCGTAGTCCGGCATGAAAATCGTGTCGCCGACGAAGGCGGCGTCGCCGATCCGATAGGTGACGCATGCGGGCGTGTGACCGGGCGTATGGATCACCGTGGCCGTGAGGTCCCCGATCCGGAAATCTTCGCCATCGGTGAATAAATGATCGAATTGTGTTCCGTCCGTCCGGAAGGTGGGTTCGGCATTGAATATTTGCTTGAATGTCGCTTGCACATCCGTGACGTGCTCGCCGATCGCGGTCTGGCCGCCGAGCTGTTCTCGGAGATACGGCGCGGCGGTGAGGTGGTCTGCGTGGACATGGGTCTCCAGAATCCACTCGACGGTCATGCCCTGGGCGCGCACATGGGCGATGATCGCGTCGGCCGATGCGGTCGAGGTGCGCCCGGATTTGGGATCGAAATCCAGGACCGTGTCAATGACGGCGCAGCGTCCGGTGCCGGGATCCCGCACCACGTAGGAGATCGTGTTTGTCGCTTCGTCGAAGAAGGCTTTGACGTCTGTGCCCATCGCGTGAGTCCCTCCTTGGTTGGGGATTGGTGTCACGGCGATCGCACCTATCGCCTTGATCCGGATCAACTGCCGTGGTGCGGGATACGCTTGGGACTGGCGCCGGGCACCTACGCTGATTCACGGGAGCCTTGACATAATATTGCATATATGCGAATATACGCAATTATGGAATTGAAGGAAATGGAAATCGCGGCGGAAAAGGTCAGCGATCTTATGAAGATCCTGTCCCACAAGACCCGTCTGATGATTCTTTGCCAACTGGTGGAGGGCGAAAAATCGGTCGGTGCGTTGACCGATCTCTTGGAGGCACGCCCCCCCGCCATGTCGCAGCAACTGGCCCTATTGCGGAAGGACCGCCTTGTTACGACGCGCCGCGAAGGACAGACGATCTATTACGCCTTGGCCCGTAGCGACATCAGCAAGCTGATGGCGTTCCTCTATGACACATATTGCGGCGAGGACGCCGCGCTCTGAAAAGGAATTCCGGTATGAACACTGTTGAATTGCGAGAAATCGACGCCGGGACGCTGAAATCTTGGCTGGACGGGGACAAGGCCGTCGTTATCGATATACGGGAGCCGGACGAATACGTTCGCGAGCACATCCCGGAATCGCGCCTTGTACCGTTATCGGCTTTCGACTCGGAAGATTTCGCGCATGACCGCGACAAGATCGGGGTCTTCCATTGCAGCAGCGGGAACCGGACTTGCGAAGCGGCATCCCGGATCCTGAGCACCGGATTTAAGGAAGTCTATCAGTTGCAGGGCGGTCTCCAAGCATGGAAACAGGCCGGGTTTCCGGTGAACTTCAACCGCAAGGCGCCGATCAGCATCATGCGTCAGGTGCAGATCACCGCCGGATCCATGGTCGTGCTGGGCGTCTTGCTCGGCGTTTTGGTCTCGCCCTGGTTCGTGGCCCTTAGCGCTTTCGTTGGCGCGGGCCTGATGTTTGCCGGTATCAGCGGAACCTGTGCGCTGGCCAGCGCCCTCTCGTTGATGCCGTGGAATCGCCTGCCCGACTCGATTTCGGCCAACCCCTCCGCGCAGGCGCAAGGCGCCTGACCTATGGTCGCCTACCGCCGACGGCTCGTCTGTCGTTGAATTCCCGACCCGGCATTCACGTCGCCGCTGCCGCGCCGCGCAGGCGTTCGGTGGCGGCGACGTCGACCTCGCATTCGGCCGTCAATGCCACGCCGTAGCGTTCGCGGGCGATTTCGGCCGAGTAGTATTCCCGCCGCACGTCGTCGGCGACGCGCTGCGGCGACCGCTTGAACGCGTCGCCATAGCCGCCGCCGCCGGGTGTGGAGATAACCACGAAATCGTCATCCGCCAGGTCGACTCCCTGATCCTTCGAGAGGTGCGGCGGTGTATAGACGTCGCCGTCGCCGTTGCGGTGCACCCGGATGGCATTGCATGCGCCGTCGCCGCCGCCCAATACCCCCGGTGGGCCGAAGCGGCCATGGTCCATCAGAAACGCGGCGGTGCCCGTGCTGTCGCGCATGCGCAGGCTGTACTGGATGCCGAAGCCGCCCCGGTGTTCACCGGCGCCGCCGGAATCTTCGTGTAACTGGAAATTGTCGAACACCACCGGATAGCGTTGTTCCATGACCTCCACGGGGGGCATCTTGGAAATGCCGATGGTCGAGCAGCCATTGCTCAGCCCGTCGTCGTTCAGGCTGCCGCCATAGCCGCCGCCGGTGAATAGGTACAGCACGAAAGGCTTGTTTTTCGCATTGTCGAAACCGCCGATCGCAAAATTGCTGACGGTGCCGGCCGGCGCGGCGAACAGGATATCGGGGATCGCCTGCGTCATGCACAGGAAGACCGCCTCGGCGATGCGCTGGCTCACTTCCGCCGCGCAACCGGAAACCGGCCGGGGATATTCGGCATAGAGAAAGGTGCCCTTCGGTTCCTTGATGTGCAGCGGCTCGAACATGCCGGCATTGATCGGCACGTCGGGGAAGATGTGTTTGATCGCCAGATAGATCGACGACTTGGTGGTGGCGATGACCGCGTTCATCGGTCCCTTGCAAGGGGGGCTGGTGCCGTCGAAGTCGAAATGCAGGTCGGTGCCTTTCTTCTCGATGCGGAGCGCGATGCGCAGCGGCTCGTTCACCACGCCGTCGGAATCGACCCAGGAGTCGGCCGCGTAGACGCCGTCGGGGATCTGCGCGATCTTGGCGCGCATCAATTGCGCCGCCCGGGCGCGCATTTCGGTAATGGCCGCCTCCACCGTCGGCACGCCATAGCGGTCCAGCAGCGCGGTCAGGCGTTTTTCGCCAACGGTCAGGGCAGCCGCCTGGGCCATGATGTCGCCATAGGTTTCGTCGGCGACGCGGATGTTCGACATGATGATGCTGAGAATTTCCTCATCCATCCTGCCGGCCTTGATGAATTTGACCGGCGGGATGCGCAGGCCTTCCTGTTCCACTTCCGTCGCATTGGCGGCAAAGCCGCCCGGCACCATGCCGCCGGTGTCGCGCCAATGGCCGGTGTTCGACAGCCAGCAAAACAATTCCCCATCATGGAAGAACGGCGTCGACATGCGCACGTCCATGAGGTGCGTGCCGCCGAGATAGGGGTCGTTGACGATGTAGACGTCGCCCGGACGCGGGTCCTTGGCGCGCTCCACGACGGCGCGGGTCGAATCCTGCATGGTGCCGACGAAGATCGGCAGGCCGAGTTCGCCCTGCGCGATCAGCGCGCCGTCGTCGCGGTGATAGATCCCGTCGGAACGGTCGCGGGCCTCCGAGATCACCGGGCTGAACGCGCTGCGCTCGAACGCCAGGTCCATCTCGTTGCAGACCTGTTGCAGGCTGTTCTGGATGACCGCCAGGGTCACCGGATCGACGTTCTGCATCCTGTAGCGGTCTCCCTCTTAATCCTTCCAGGCGGACGGAACCGAAATTACCAGGTTCCCCACATCGTCCACCTCCACGACATCATCGGGCTCGACCACGATGGTGGTGTCCATCTGTTCGATCACCGCGGGGCCGTGGAATTGCGCCGACAAGGGCAGCTTCTTGCGCGCGTAGATCGGCGTTTCCACCCAACCGCTTTCGAACCAGACCGGCCGCGCACCGGTCTGCGCCGCCGCCGGTGTCGCTTGCCGTTCGCGTTTATCCATCAGGCTCGACAGCGAAATGCCCGTGCGGCGGCCGATGACGCCCGTGTGAACCGTCACCAAAACCGCGTTTATTTCCGGCAGCCGAAGCGCGAAGCGGTTGAAGTAAGCGTCGTCGAATGCGGACTGCAATTGCGCGCGGGTGAGGGCGACGTCGGGGATCGTCACTTTCAGCATGTGCGACTGGCCCTGAAACTGCATTTCCGCCGTGTGCACCAGGATCAGCGCGTCGATGTCGATGGCTTCGCGTTTCAGCAACCGGCGGCCTTCGTCGATCTGCGCCTCGAAGATCGCCTGCACCTGCGCCATATCCAGCTCGTGCAGCGGCAGGTTGATCGAATTGACATAATCATGCCGCAAATCGGCGACCGCGCAGCCGATCGCGTTCGTAATGCCGGGGCGCGCCGGGATCAGCACTTTCGGGATGGCCAGCTCCTGGGCGAGCGCCATCGCGTGCAATGGGCCGGCGCCGCCAAACGCAAACAGCGCGAAGTCGCGGGGGTCGTAGCCGCGCGCGAGGCTGACCATGCGGACCGCGCCGGCCATGCGGTTGTTGCCGATCTGCAGGATCGCCGCCGCGGCCTGCACCGCATCGAGGCCGAGCGGTTCGCCGATACGGTCGGCGATGCGGTCCTTCACATGATCGATCGATAAATCTTCGTCGACCGCCAGCAGGGTCTCCGGGTTGAGCCGGCCCAGCACCAGGTTGGCGTCGGTAATGGTCGGCTCGGTGCCGCCGCGGCCGTAACAAATCGGGCCGGGCGTGGCGCCGGCCGATTGCGGGCCGACCTGCAGGATCCCGGCGTCATCGACGAAGGCGATACTGCCGCCGCCGGCCCCGATCGAATGCACGTCGATCATCGGCAGGTGAATCGGCATGCCGTATTCCAGCTCGCGCTCCGAACTCACTTCGGGAATGCCGCCCTGGATCAGGCCGACATCGGACGAGGTGCCGCCCATGTCGTAGGTGATCACGTTCGGATAGCCGCAGCGCCCGGCGGTATAGGCGGCGGCGATGACGCCGGAGGCCGGCCCCGACATCACCGTGTTCACCGCCGCTTCGGTGACGATGCGCGACGATACGGTACCGCCATTGCCCTGCATGACCAACAGGTCCCGTGCGTAGCCGCGCCGGCCCAGCTCATCGGTCAGCCGGGACACATAGCGTCCGAGCACCGGCTGAATCGCCGCGTTGACCGCCGCGGCGACGCCCCGCTCGAACTCGCGGTATTCGGCCAGGATATCGCTGCCGAGCGTGATGTGATCGTTCGGCCAGACCTGCGCCGCGATCTCGCCCGCGCGCCGTTCATGGGCCGGATTGGCATAGGCATGCAGGAAATGAATGACCAGGCTTTCGCAGCCCAGATCGCGCAGCCGCTCGGCGGCGCGCCGCACGCCGTCTTCGTCGAGCGGCCGAAGCACATCGCCCCGCGCATCCATGCGCTCCTCGACCTCCAGCCGGTATTCGCGGGTGATCAGCGGATCGAACCGCCCCAACATGCCATACGGATTGGGGCGCGTGCGCCGGCCGAGTTCCAGCACGTCGCGGAATCCATGGGTCGTGATCAGGCCGCATGGAGCGATCTTGCGTTCCAGCAGCGCGTTGGTGGTCGTCGTCGTGCCGTGCACGATGAGGTCGAGCCGGCTCAGTTCCGCCTGCGCCGCATCCAGGGCGGCGAGAAAGCCGAAGGCCTGATTGTCCGTCGTTGACGGCACCTTTGCGATGCGGACTTTGCCGCTTCGCTCATCCAGCAGGATGAGGTCGGTAAAGGTACCGCCGACATCGCATCCTACGATCTCCGCCATCCATACGCTCCGGCAATTGCTATCGGGCGGGGCGCATCGTCACGCCTGCAACAATTTCGCGGTTTCCTCCGGGTCGGTCAGCATCGGGAAGTGCCCGGCCTGCAGGACCAGCCAATCGGCGCCGAGACGCTCGGCGGTCCGGCGCTGATGCGATTCCGGCGGGTTGGGGCTCTCGGTGCAGTAGATCACCGTGGCCTTCCAATTCTGCTGCCAGAAATCGTCGAGTTCGCCTGGCGCCGCGTCCGACAGGCCGATGGGGTGCGGCGTCACGCGGTCGAGCGCGAAATCCTTGAGCTGCCCCGTCAGTTCGGAAAACAGGCCGTTCTCGAATTGATCGCGCGTCGGCGCCCGGGTGAAGTCGGTGCTGGGATAGGGCGCGGCGCCGGGACGGCGCTCGACGATGTCGGTGACGCTCTCGCCCGGCTGCGGCACCAGGGCGTCCAGGAATACCAGATGCTTGATCCGGTCGCGCGCCAACACCGCCAGTTTCTGGACGACGAGGCCGCCCGAACTGGTGCCGGCGACGATGACGTCGGTCAGATCCTCGTAGAACAGCAACGCCGCCAGTTCCTGCGCCACCGATGTCACCGTGATGTCCGCTCGGACGGCCCCCTTCCGTTCCGCGCATCCGTCCAGCGTCGGTGCGTACACGGTGTGGCCTGCGGCACGCAACAGCGTGACCGTCGGTTGCCAGATCCAGGCGCCCTGGAACGAGCCGTGCACCAATAAGTATGTCGCCATCGTTCGCTATCCTTTTTCTTGCGCGGCGCCTACTCGGCCGCCTGTTCGGTCAACGCATCTACATTGACGCCGTATTCATCCTGTGCCGCCCGCTTGCTGATGCGTCCGCAGCGTACATCGTCGAGCACGGCGGCCGGATCGCGCGTCGCGGGATCGCCATAGCCGCCGCCGCCCGGTATCTGGATGCGGAAGCGGTCGCCTTGCTTACACTCGATGTTGGACGCGCCGGGGACGCGCGTTTCCTTGCCGTCGCGGATCAGGGTGAAGCAGGCGAGGTTGCCATCGCGCCCTTCGGCGAGGCCCCAGGGCGCGGTATTGTGGCGGTCGCTGTTGGTCGAAATCAGCACGCCGTCCTTGAGGATGGCGTATTCGCGCCGCACTCCGAGGCCGCCGCGCCGGCGGCCGGGTCCGCCGGAATCCGGGATCAGCGCATATTCCTCGATACGGATGAAATCGTTGTCCATCTCGATCGCCTCGACCGGCGTGTTGCCCGTATTCGACAGCATCTGGGCCACCACCTCGGCGCCGTCATTGTCCGGTCCGGCGCCGTTGCCGCCCATGATGATCTCGGCGAACATCTGATAGCCGCCGCCATTGCCGCCGCCGCGCTGGCTCATGGTGATCGTATTGGTGGTGTCGGCGCCGGCGGCGGAGAACAGTTCCGGCGCGGCCTCGGCCAGCGCGCGTTTGACCGCCGAGGCGGTGCGATAGGCCGCCGACATTCGGCCCCGCACCGGCGCCGGGTGATGTGGGTCGAGCACGGAGCCCTTGCGGGTGATGATGTCGATCGGCCGGTAGATGCCGTCATTGGTCGGAACCCCGGTGCCGGCGAGCTGACCGAACACCGTCATCACCGCGGAATGGGTCGAGGCGACCGGATTGTTGACCGGCCATGAGATCTGGTCGTCGCTTTCCGACATGTCGACCAGCGCATGGTCGCCCTCGATCACGACGCGCGCCCGGATCGCCGGCTGCGGGGAGTCGAGCGTTCGCCCGTCGAGCCGGTCCTCGCCGTAGAACTCGCCGTCGGGCAGGGCGGCAATCGAGGCCCGCAGCATGCGCTCCGAGTAGTCCTGCAGTTCCGCCATGCAGCGCCCGATCAGGTCCCGGCCATACCGGTCGAACAATTCCTGCATCAGGGTGCGCCCGCGCAGCACCGCGGATATTTGGGCATGAAAGTCGCCGATTACGATTTCGGGCAGGCGGACATTGGCGGCGATGATTTGTTCCACCGGGCCGTCGCCGAGGTCGCGCTCGATATCGATGCGCATGGTCGGCAGGATGATGCCCTCCTGGAATATCTCGGTCGCGTCGGCATTCGATCCCGCCACCGCGCCGCCGACTTCCAGGTGATGGCAGATGCTGCCGGTAAACGCGACCAGGGTTTCCTCATGGAAAACCGGCAATAGAAAGATGATGTCGTTGAGGTGCTGGCCGTTCTCGTAAGGGTTATTCGTGACGAAGGCGTCGGTCGGCCGCACGGCGGCGAGATCGTATTTCTTGCGGATCGCGGGCACGGCCGCGGCAAGCGAATTCATGTGCACCGGGATCGCCTCCGCCTGCGCCACGGTGCGGGCGTCCGCATCCATCACGCAGGTCGAGCAATCCTTGGCTTCGCGGACGATCGAGGAATAGGCGGCGCGCAGCATGATGTCGCCCATCTCTTCGGCGATCGATTTGAATGCGCCCGACAGGACGTTGAAATCAGCGGGGTCGATCCGGGTCATGCGCTGCTCCGGCTGAGCAGGATGGCGCCGGACTCCATCGCTTCGTAGCGCCAGCCCGGCGGCACCAGGGTGCTGGTCGTGGGCTCCATGAGGATGGCGGGGCCGTTGCCCCGGTTTCCAGGTGCGAGGGTGCTGCGGGCGAGAACGGGATAGTCGCCACTGGCGCCCGGCAAGGCTACGGATCGGCTTCCGCCGCCGGGCGCTTCGTCGCGCGCCCGCCGTTCGATCACCTGCGCCGGCCTCGGGCAGCGCGCGACCAATCGGAACGAGATTGCCTCGACCGGCGCGTTCTGGAAGCTGTGACCGTATTGCTGATCATGCAGGGCGTGGAAACGGTCGGTCAGGACCGCCACGCCACCCCGGTCGACTTCCGCCGGGTCGATCGGCACGCGCAGCTCATAGCCCTGGCCGACATAGCGGACATCGACGCTGAAATCGAGGGTGAGGCCGCCAGGCGCATGGCCGAGTGCGCCGAACTCCGCC
>JAOTYV010000089.1 GCA_029861675.1 Alphaproteobacteria bacterium | reverse complement strand
ATCCTGACCCATATGAGCCCCGAAATGCTGGCGGTGGCCGATACCGTGCCGGAAGAGTGCGCGTATGACGGGCTGGTCGTCGAATTGTAACAAATCGGTGCTATACCGGGCGCCGTTGCGGCGCGCACCAGACGGGACCCAAACGGGAAAAGGGATCACGCATGACGATCAGGGTTGGCATCAACGGTTTCGGGCGGATGGGCCGGCTGGCGCTGCGGGCCGCCTGGGGTTTCGATCCCGCCTGGCGCGAAAGCCTGAACCAGCCGAGCGGCGTTTGGGGCGAAGGCAATATCGAGATCGTTCACGTCAACGAAATCAAGGGCGGGGCGGACACGGCCGCGCATCTGCTCGCCTTCGACAGCGTGCATGGGCGGTGGCCGGTGTCGGTCGACGCCGAGGGAGCGACGCTGTGCCTCGGCGGCGAACGCCTGACGTTTTCGGAACACGCGGCGCCCGGCGACGTGCCATGGCGCGAGCTCGGCGTCGATATCGTCCTCGAATGTTCCGGCAAGTTCCGCACGCCGGAAACCCTGCAGCCCTATTTCGACAGCGGCGTCGCGAAGGTGATCGTCGCCGCGCCGGTCAAGGACGACGCCGCGCTCAACGTCGTGATGGGGGTGAACGACGGCCTGTATAATGCGGAAAAACATCACTTGTTGACGGCGGCATCCTGCACGACGAATTGCCTCGCCCCGGTGGTCAAGGTGATCCAGGAGGGCATCGGTATCCGTCACGGGGTGATCACGACGGTGCATGACGTGACCAACACGCAGACCGTGGTCGACGCGCCGCACGCGGATCTGCGGCGCGCCCGGTCGTCGCTGATGTCGCTGATCCCGACCTCGACCGGCTCGGCCACGGCGATCGGCCTGATCTATCCGGAATTGCAGGGCAAGCTGAGCGGCATCGCCGTCCGTGTGCCGCTCTTGAATGCGTCGCTCACAGATTGCGTTTTCGAGGTGGCGCGGGCGACGAGCGCCGAGGAGATCAACGGCCTGTTCCGGGAGGCCGCGGCGGGCGCCCTCGCGGGAATTCTCGGCTATGAAGAGCGCCCGCTCGTGTCGGTCGATTACGTTAACGATCCCCGCTCCGCGATCGTCGATGCGCCCTCCACCATGGTGGTGGACGGGACGCAGGTGAAGGTGCTGGCGTGGTATGATAACGAATATGGCTATGTCTGCCGCATGACCGAGCTCGCCGACAAGGTGGCGGCGGAGATGGCGCGCGCCTCGGCGGCGGCGGAGTAACGGGCCGGGAAACGGGAAATCCGATGGTCGATCTTCGCAACTATGCCGTGGTCACCGCCTCCTATTGGGGGTTCACGCTGACCGATGGCGCGTTGCGCATGCTGGTGCTGCTGCATTTCCACACGCTGGGCTACACGCCGCTGGAATTGGCCTTCCTGTTCCTGCTGTATGAGTTTTTCGGCGTCGTCACCAATCTGCTCGGCGGTTGGATCGGCTCCCGCATCGGCCTGAAGATCACGCTGTATTCCGGCATCGCGTTGCAGATCGTCGCGTTGGGCATGCTCTCGATGCTCGACCCCGCCTGGTCGCGCGGGCTCTCGGTCGCTTTTGTCGTCGCGGCCCAGGGCCTGTCCGGGATCGCCAAGGATCTGACCAAGATGAGTTCGAAGAGCGCGATCAAGCTGGTCGTGCCGGACGACGCACATTCGGCGCTGTTCAAATGGGTCGCGCTGCTGACCGGATCGAAAAACGCGCTCAAGGGCGCCGGGTTTTTTCTCGGCGGATTTCTGCTGGCGACACTCGGCTTCGAGCAATCGTTGTGGTCGATGGCGGGCGGGCTTTCGGTCGTCCTGGTTGCGGCGGTCGTCTTCCTGCCGGGCGGTCTCGGCAAGGCCAAGGCGAAGGTCAAGTTCAGCCGCATCTTCTCCAAGAGCCGGGCCATCAACCTGCTATCGGCGGCGCGCTTCTTCCTGTTCGGGGCGCGCGACGTGTGGTTCGTCGTCGGCGTGCCGATCTTCCTGTACGAGGCGCTGGGCTGGACGTTTACCCAGGTTGGCGGATTCCTCGCCGCCTGGGTCGTCGGCTACGGCGTGGTGCAGGCGGCGGCGCCGAACCTTATCAAGCGGTCGGCGGACGGACGGTCGACCGAGACGCGCGCCGCGCAGACCTGGGCGTTCCTGCTTGCCGCGATTCCCTTAGGCATCGCTCTCGCCCTGGCGGCAGGCATCGACCCCGTCGTTCCGGTGGTCGGCGGGCTGGCGGTCTTCGGTGTCGTCTTCGCGATCAATTCCTCGGTCCACTCCTACCTGATCCTGGCCTTTACGGATTCGGACAAGGTCGCGCTCAACGTCGGATTCTATTACATGGCGAATGCCGGCGGACGCCTCGCCGGATGCCTGCTGTCCGGCCTGTCCTACCAGTTGTGGGGCATCACCGGCTGTCTGGCGACCGCATCCCTGCTGATCGCCGCCGCCGGCGCCATCACTATCGTCCTCGCCGGCGAGCACCGGCGCGGCGCGGCGGGGACGTCGCCGGGCGCCGAGGTGACGTGACCGCCGAGTCCTACGCCGCCTTTGGCTGCATCTCGCGCGCCTTGGCTTCGATCGCCGGGAGCAGGGAAGCGACCAGGTCTTCGTCGAGGTTGATCGCGACACCGGGGTAGCCGGCGGCGTCGATCATTTCGCGCAGCTTGCGCGCCTTCAGCACGTCGAGCGTCCATTCCAGCGGATCGGGGATCAAGGTTTTGTCCCAATAGATCCGGTGGTTCTTTTCGCGCGGTCCATAATGATAGTGCGGCGCCATGCGGAAACAGTCGAAGGCGAGAATTTCGGTTTCCGAGGTGTAGGGATCGGTGGGCGTGCCGACGAGGTCAGACATCACATGGATCGCCAGCCCGCCATCGCCGTCGCGCAGGCTGCGCATTTCGAGGCCGAAGCGGATGTTGCCGGCCTCGAAGATATCGGTGCCGCGGTTGTGCTTGACCGTCTGCCGGCCGCTGATGGCGTCCTCGCGCGCAGTTGCCTCGACCTCGTCGAGCTTTTTCCCGACCAGATCCATATCGACCGCGGACGCGGTATCCTCATAGCCGGCGGCGGTCAGCATTTTCGGCAGGTTGGCGCGCAACTGCCGGATACTCCAGCCAATCGGGTTGCCGTCGACGATCGGATCCATCCGGCATAGCTTGTTCTTGTCCTCCGGACCGTAGATATAGCTGCGTTCGACGTCGAAGCAGTTGAATCGCAGCAATGTTTTTTCGGCGCCACCGGTCTTGCCGATCACCACAATGACGACGCCCTGGTCCGGATGGCTGTGAATATTGCCGTCCCATTGTTCCTGGCGAACAGTGAAGCTGACGGCGCCGGCGTCGATGGTGGAACTGCCTCTCTTCATGATACGGACACTCCTGATCGGTCGTATTGCGATTGAATTCCGGAAGGACAAGAGCTTAGCAACGGGAATGCGCGTCGATCAACAAATGGCTAGCGCCTCAGTTCGAAATCGTAACGATGCAACGCCCCGAACATCGGCTATCCCCCGACGACGGCCATGGCACAAGGCCATCGATACTTCCGCCGATGATCCTTTCCGGGCGATCGGTGCATAGGTTGCCGTGTGCCACGAAACCTTCACCTCACAGATTTCACGGCGTCACAAAGTTCGGGCGACCGAAGCTGGAGGATTCCGGGCGCCGGTCGACAGCCCTGGTGCATCTGGTTTCGCGTAGCGCTCAGAACCTCAGGCGGAAGCCGCTGGTGACAATGTGCAGATCATCGATACCTTCGGGGAATGGCGATAAATCCGCGGATGACGTCGTTCGCACGAAGTCGCCGTGCCATCGGCGGTAGCCGGCGTAGAGGTCGAGCCGCGTTCCAAACGTCTTGGCCACGTCGAGCTCCTGAATGACGTTCACGCCGGTCATCAGGACGCGGGTTTTTAGCCAACGGCTGCCATTTGTTCCCGGCACGCCGCGGCCCTCGCCCCGGTCATGGCCGTACCCCAGAACCCCATAGATCACCGTATCCCCGATCCCGAACAAGTTGCGTCGCAGGCCGAATTGCCCCCAAAGGCTGAAGTCGTCCGGTCTGCGGTTGCCGTCGCCGTCGAAGTCGTTGGGATCGGAACCGTCGAACATGCGATAGTTCGCGCCCAGCACGCCGAACAGCCCGGTCGGCACGTCCCGCAGACCAAATCCGCCGACCAGGCTCTCCTCAAAATCCGGAAAGCCGGGACGACCGCTATCGAAGTCGGGGGACTGGTTCTTATGAAACGCGACCGAGGCATCCAGGGCGAGCCGGCCGGCCTGGACCTTATAGCGAAGTCCAAAATCGTAAACGTGATTCTCTGCCACCGCAGCAGAAAAGGAAAGGCCGGCAAATGCGGGCGAATCGTAGCGGACGAGCAGGAGAGGTAGGGTTAGTGGCCACTGCATCGGCGCCGCGTAGGCGGTCCAAGGCCGGACAAGGCGCAAGCGGGAGTCCGTCGGGTTTGAGATAACCGGATTGAAGGCGCCGCCACTCAAGAAATAGCTTGCCTGATCGGTCGCGAAGGTGCGGCCGGGATTGGGAATCCAGTTGCCGATGACCGGAAAGCTCTTGCCCGCCGTTAGACGGCCGTAGGGGCCATCGACCCATCCCCGCAAGAGGCGGGTGAACGGGTCGTTATCGCCCGCCACGAAGGGGCGCGTTCGCGAACCGTCCGTCGCCCGCACCGTCGTGGTGCCGGGCGAGTCGATGCCCGCCTCGTATTGAAAACCGAGCGACCAGGGCGTTGCTGTAATCAGCCGCGCCGTAATGCCGAGTCGCGAGCTCGAACTGTTGTTGTCGACGATGAAGGTGTCGGTTTCACGCCCGTCGCCGGTGACCATGACGGTTTGGTTGACCTGCCCATAGGGCGTTACGTCGAGATGCGGCTTGTCTTTGTCCGTCCCGAGAAGCGACAGACCGTAGCGATTTCCGATCGCCAGACCGAGAGCGGCGCCGTCCTCGGACGACTCGTCGCCGATAGCGTCCTTCGCGCTGACGACGAGCGCGAGCGCGATCATGCCTGCGCGTACGGCAAGAGTGCTTGCGGTCATCAAGGGTCCGGCTTGAAGGTTCAGCTCAAATAGAAAGCGTGGGCAGACAAGCTATGGTTATCGCGAGATTTGTTCCGGTGACGATGCGATCTATTGGGGAATTAAGATACATCCCGGAAGCCTGAAATACAGGCATTTTGGTCGATATCGCGACGAAAATTGCTGTACTTGCCATCGGTGCCGCCTTGTACCGGCGTGCAGTCGCAATATCTATTCTGCAAATCCGCCGCGGAGGCTCGGGGCAAAAAATCTATTATTTTGACGGAGTAGGTGCATGTTCCGGATGAAGTCGTTTTTGGCGATCGCCTTTGGCGTTTTGTTTCTTGGACTCGTGCTGTCGATGCAAGCGCAAGAGGTAAGAGTCGAGCGGTCGGCCGAGCATGATTTCCGCATCGTGCCGGTCGTCGGGGGCCTCGACCATCCCTGGGGCCTCGCGTTTCTCCCGAACGGCGGCATGCTGGTCACCGAACGCTCCGGCCAGCTTCGTATCGTCCGCGACGGCGTCCTCGACCCAAAGCCGATCGAAGGCGTGCCGAATGTCTACGCATCCGGCCAGGGAGGGCTTCTCGACGTGGCCCTGCACCCGAATTTCCAGGGCAATCGGCTCGTCTATCTGTCCTTTGCGGGCCGCGGCGCGGGGGGCGCCGGCACGGAGGTCGTACGCGGTCGGCTGGCCGGGAACCGGCTGGCGGACGTCGAGGTGATCTTTCGTGTGTCGCCGAAGACATCGGGCAGTAACCACTATGGATCGCGGCTGCTATTCGCGCCCGATGGAACCCTCTTCATCACGACGGGCGACCGATACAGCTATCTCAACCACGCCCAGGACACCGGCGATCATCTCGGGACCATCGTCCGCGTTCGGGATGACGGCTCCGTGCCGGACGACAACCCGTTCGTCGGTCACACCGGCGCCCGGCCCGAGATTTACTCCTACGGGCATCGCAACGTGCAGGGCATAGCGCTCAGGCCCGGCGACAATGTCATCTGGGCGCACGAGCACGGTCCGCGCGGCGGCGACGAGGTCAATATCCTGAAGCCGGGCGCCAACTATGGCTGGCCGGCAATCACCTATGGAATCGACTACTCGGGCGCCATCATCTCGGACAAGACCGAGGCACCCGGCATGGAACAACCGGTCGTGTACTGGGATCCGTCCATCGCCCCGAGCGGTATGGCCTTCTACGACGGCGACCGCTTCCCCAACTGGCGCGGTGATTTATTCGTCGGCGCGCTCGCGCACACGCATTTGCGCCGCCTGAAACTCGACGGGGACCGGGTCGTGAAGCAGGAGGTATTGCTCGGAAAACTGAACGAGCGGATCCGCGACGTACGCGTCGGCCCGGACGGCTTAATCTACGTCTTGACCGACAGCGGCGACGGCCAAATCCTGCGGCTGGAGCCCGTCGCTCGCTAACCCGCAATTCTCCCGCTCACCGCCGTCCGCGTCGCGATTCGCCAAATTGCGGTTGTTGTTGAGGAGCGGTGCATGACCGTTTCTGGCTACGAAACGAAATCTGGCCGCCGTTGGATGCGGCCTGCTCGTTCTCCGCGTCCAGACAGTAAAATGCGCTTTGTGGTTTTATTTCATCAAAATTTGAAGCTGTGACACCGCCGACAGATGACAAGCGCGCGACTTTAGGGCGGAATGGCATTAACGCGTCCGGCCGACGCCGGCCCGCGGCGCCGATCCGAATAGGGGAGAGAACGCACCATGATCTACGAGCTTCGCATTTATCACTGCGTAACCGGGCGGCTGCCGGCATTGTTGAAGCGCTTCGATACCGTCACGCTGAAACTGTGGGAGCGGCACGGCATTCGCCAGGCCGGTTTCTGGACCGTCGGGATCGGCGAATCCAACCAGGATCTGTATTATATGCTGGCCTGGGACTCGCTGGCCGAGCGGGAGGAAAAGTGGGAGGCGTTCGCGAACGACCCGGAATGGCATGAAAAGCGGGCGGCGTCCGAAAAGGACGGCCCGATCGTCGCGACGCTCAGCAACCAGATCTTGTTGCCGACGAGCTTTTCTTCGGTGAAGTAGGCGGGTGCGGCCGAAAGGCCGTGTCTGCAAATGGCAATTTGTGCAACGGCGTGACAATCCGGCCCGTGCGCGTAGCATGGTCCGATGTCCGCGAGAGGGAGGGCCGCCAATGAGCGCCTATGAACACGTTACGACAGAGATCGAAGACGGGGTCGGAATCGTCACCCTGAACCGTCCCGAAGTGCTCAACGCGATGAACAATAAGCTGAGCTCGGAACTGCACGATGCGGTGAAGCGCATGGGCGAGGATGACGCGGTCGGGTGCATTGTCATCACCGGGTCGGGCGACCGGGCTTTCACCGCCGGCGGCGACATCCACGAACAGCGCGCCAACGACAAGAAGTACACCGAGGAAGAGCTCGACAAGAAGAGAGCGGTGTGGGGCCGCGGCAGTTATGAGGTGAGCGCCTGCCCGAAGCCGGTCATCGGCATGATGAACGGGCTCGCCTATGGCGGCGGCGCGGTGCTGGCGTCGTCGCTGGACATCCGCATCGGCTGCGAGAGGACCAAGTTCCGCTTCCTGGCGGCCGCCTATGGGCGGATCAACAGCACCTGGACGCTGCCGAATCAGGTCGGCTGGCCGATCGCCAAGGAATTGCTGTTCACCGCGCGGATCGTCGAAGCGGAGGAAGCCTATCGCATCGGCCTGCTCAACCATTTGGTGCCGAGCAGCGAATTGCGCGCCAAGACCATGGAAATCGCCACGACCATCGCCAACAACGACACAAGGGCGGTCATGGGGATCAAGGAACTGCTGCTGCGCGATATGGCGGCGGATCTGGAAGGCCAGTGGGCCAACGAAAAGGACTACACGTCGAATGTGATGCGCGGCGCCAAGGCCGAGGACGCCTTCCCTGACTTCATCGCCCGTAAGGGCAGAGCGTTATAAGAGGCGCGGGCGGCATGCAGCCGCCCGCTGCCGCTCAATCGTCCTCGAAGACTTCCAGTGCGACGCGGCCGGCGTTCACGGCGGTGGGCCAGCCGGCATAGAACGCCAGATGCGTGATCATGCCGCGCAGTTCGTCCTGGGTGACGCCGTTGTCGAGCGCACGCTTCATATGGCCGCGCAACTCGTCGGTCCGGTACAATGCGGTCAGCACGGCAACGGTGATCAGGCTGCGGTCGCGCTTGGTCAACTCCGGCTGCTCCCAGACATCGCCGAACAGGACTTCGTCGCGGAGCTTGCCGAGTTGCGGCACGAGTTCATACGCGGTTTTCTTTGAGGACGCCATGGATCGGTCTCCTTGTTTGTGTCCGCCGTTGGCGGATGATTGATCGGAAAAATCCCAGGCTAGCTTACGACAAAATTGCAGCGTTCAGGCAAGGGCGGCAAAGGCGCGAAACCAAATCCGACTATCGCCGGTGGGCGAGGGCGTCGAGCGCCCCTTGCAGGATGTAGGCGGCGGCCATCTGGTCGACCACCTGGCCGCGTTTCTTGCGGCTCATATCCGCCTCGCCGATCAGGATGCGTTCCACGGCGGCGGTCGACAGGCGTTCGTCCCAGAACGCGATCGGGATCTCGGTCTTGCCCAGCAGGTTGGTGGCGAATTGCCGGGTCGATTGGCAGCGCGGGCCCTCGCTGCCATCCATGTTGACCGGCAGGCCGATCACCAGCCCGCCCACGCGATGGTCCGCGATTACGTGAAGTAGGGTTTCCGCGTCCTTGGTGAATTTGCTGCGGCGGATCGTGTCGATCGGGCTGGCCACCATCAGGCCGGGATCGGACAGCGCGAGACCGATGGTTTTCGACCCCAGGTCGAGTCCGAGCAGCCGCGCGCCGCGCGGCAACGCCACCGCCAATTCGTCCAGGGTGCAGATTGCCATGCTCTACTCTTCGAGGAGGCGCAAGTGCCCCTGCTGCGCATACGCCCGCAGGCGCTTGTCCCGCGTCGCCAGGGGCAGGTCGAGCGTCCGCGCAGTCGCCGCGATCATGCGGTCCGCCGGATCGCCGGTGATCGTTCCCGGTAGCTGCGTGCATTCGATAGCGATATCCGGCGACAGCGGAACCACATCGATCCACCCCGGCGCGAGCGCGGCGCGGACCCAACTCTGGACCGACTGGTTCAGGGCGATTCGGCCCTTGGATGCAAGCATGCCAAGCTCCCAAACAGAGATGGCGGGAACCAACAGGCGTCCAGAGGCGGCGGCCCTTTGCAAAGAGTTGCCCAGCTTGGGACCAAGCGCTTCGTCGTTACGGCCAAGCCAGATCCAAATATGCGTATCGAGCACGCAGTCCGTCATGTGAAATCGGCATCCTTCTCGGCCTGCCATTCGACATCGATGGGGGCGACGATGTCGCCATGGATAGTAACCGTATCGCCCATATAGCCAAGCACATCAGCGGTGTCGTCGGCGATTGGCACGAGCCGGGCCACCGGTTTACCGCGTTTTGTGATGAGATATGAATGATGGTCGCGGCGAACATTTTCCATCAATTGCAGACATTGCGCCTTGAATTTACCGGCAGGCACGGGAATGGTTTGATCGCGCGTGCCTTCTAGATCAATGGGTTTCTCGATTTTTGTCATATTATGACCATGGTTATTATACATAGTCATAATATACGGCGGCGGGCCACGAATGGCAAGATTTCCGCCGCTTGCGGCGGTCAAATCCCGGTGCTAGCTTCCGCCCGATAATTCGCGCCAAATTGAGACGGGGAAATCGGCACGATGGCAATCGATGAGGCGACGGTCGCCAAAATCGCAACCCTGGCGCGTATCAAGGTGCCGGAGGCGGACCGGGCGGCGCTGGCCGCCGAGCTTTCAAACATTCTCGGCTGGGTCGAACAACTGAACGAGGTCGATACCGACGGCGTGTCGCCGATGACTTCGGTGGTCGAGGCGGTTTTGCCCAAGCGCACCGACGAAGTGACCGATGGCGGCTATCCGGACACGGTGACGGAAAATGCGCCGGCCGCGGAAAATGGCTACTTCGCCGTGCCCAAAGTGGTGGAATGATGGCGAGTCTGCTCGATCTCACGCTGGCGCAGGCGCGCGATGCGATCCGCAAGGGCGACGCCTCGCCGCGCGATATGGCCGAAGCCTATATCGCCGCGACGGAGGCGGCGCGGCCGCTCAACCTGTTTATCACCGAGACGCCCGACAAGGCGCTGGCGATGGCCGACGCCGCGGGCGACCGGCTTGCCAAAGGCGAGGGCGGCGCCCTGGCGGGCATCCCGATCGGCGTGAAGGATCTGTTCTGCACCGAAGGCGTGCTGTCGACCGCCGGCAGCCATATCCTCGACGGTTTCGTCCCCGCCTATACCGCGACGGTCGTGGCCCAGCTGTTCGACGCCGGCGCGGTGATGCTCGGCAAGCTCAACATGGACGAGTTCGCCATGGGCTCGTCCAATATGAACAGCTATTACGGGCCGGTGGAAAATCCCTGGAAAGCGGCGGACGCGCCGGACAAGAAGCTGGTGCCGGGCGGGTCTTCCGGTGGGTCGGCGTCGGCGGTGGCGGCCCATGCCGCTCTGGCGGCGACCGGTACCGATACCGGCGGGTCGATCCGCCAGCCCGCCGCCTTCACCGGTATTGTCGGCATGAAGCCGACCTATGGGCGCTGCTCGCGCTGGGGCATCGTCGCCTTTGCGTCCTCGCTCGATCAGGCAGGACCGATGACACGCACGGTGCGCGACACGGCGATCATGCTTGGCGCGATGGCGGGATACGATCCCAAGGATTCAACCAGTGTCGATCTGCCGGTGCCGGACTACGAAGCGCCGCTGGGCGGCGGCGTGCGGGGCATGAAGATCGGTGTGCCCAAGGAATACCGGCTGGATGGCATGCCCGATGAGATCGAGATCCTGTGGCGGCAAGGCATCGATTGGCTGAAGGCGGCGGGCGCGGAAATCGTCGATATCAGCCTGCCGCACACGAAATACGCGCTGCCGACCTACTATATCGTTGCGCCGGCAGAGGCCTCGTCGAACCTGGCGCGCTATGACGGCGTCCGGTACGGGCTGCGGGTCGAGGGCGACAGCATTCAGGAGATGTACGAGAACACGCGGGCCGAGGGATTCGGCGCTGAGGTCAAGCGGCGCGTGATGATCGGCACATATGTGCTGTCCGCCGGATACTATGATGCCTACTATCTTCAGGCGCAGCGGGTACGGACCCGCATCGCCGACGATTTTCGGTCGGCCTGGGACTCGGTGGATGCGATCCTGACGCCGACCGCGCCAAGCGCCGCCTTCGCGCAAGGCGAGAAAATGGACGATCCCATCGCGATGTACCTCAACGACGTTTTCACCGTTCCGGCGAGCTTGGCGGGATTGCCCGCGATTTCGGTGCCGGCGGGGCTGTCGAAGGAGGGCTTGCCGCTCGGTCTGCACTTGATCGGCAAACCCTTCGACGAGGCGACGGTGTTGCAGGTCGCCCAAGTATTGGAAGACTCCGCCGGATTCACCGCGAAACCGGCATTTATTGCAGGATAGGGTGCCATGAGTATCGACAGAGTCGCGACCCTTGTCTTCGACGTGTTCGGCACGGTGGTCGATTGGCGCGGCAGTATCATTACCGATCTGTCCCGGTGGGGCGAAGAGCGGGGCTTCGAAGTCGATTGGGTCGCCTTCGTCGACGAATGGAAGACCGCCTACCGTCCCGGCATGGACGCGGTCAATTCGGGCGCCCGGCCGTGGTTGACGGTGGGGCAGATCTACCGCGAGAAACTGGACGAGATGCTGCCCCGCTACGGGCTCGGCGAATTGGCGGATCTGGAGCAGCGCTTTATCAGGACGGCCTGGTACCGATTGCAGCCATGGTCCGATTCCGTCGCGGGCCT
The DNA here is from genome assembly GCA_029861675.1 of Alphaproteobacteria bacterium. Next base: position 3,269 of record JAOTYV010000089.1, on the reverse strand, counting down.
CGAGCGATTGTCCAAGCGCTTTACCTTGTGCACCTTGTCAAACTCGGACTTCTTCGGCATGGCCGTGATGTCGAAACGGGCCAAATTGCCGTGGGACTGTATCCTGACGGCCGAGAATGTGCGGCGATTCAAGCCCGACCCGTCCATGTACAAGATGGCGATCGAGTTGCTGTCGCGGGGCGACCCGGCGCGGCTGATGATGGTCGCGGCCCATAACTACGACCTTCTGCACGCCAAATCTCACGGCATGCAGACCGCTTTCGTCCGCCGGCCGACCGAATACGGTCCGGAGCAGAAGACGGATTTGGAGGCGGAGGGCGCGTGGGAGTTGACGACGTCCACGATCGAAGATCTGGCGAAACAATTGGGGTGCTGACGGGGGCGCGATGTCCGATCTGATAAAAGGCAAAACCGGCGATTGGGAAGTGGTGATCGGGCTCGAAATTCACGCCCAGGTCATCGCCAAATCGAAGCTCTTTTCCGGCGCGTCCACGGAATTCGGCGCCGAGCCGAATGCGCAGGTGAGCCTGGTCGACGCGGGCATGCCGGGGATGCTGCCGGTGGTCAACGAGGAAAGCGTCCGTCAGGCGGTGCTCACCGGTCTTGCGCTCAACGCGCAGATAAATCTGCATTCGGTGTTCGCGCGGAAGAATTATTTCTACGCCGACATGCCGCAGGGCTACCAGATTTCGCAATACGAACTGCCCGTGGTGGGAGAGGGGGAGATTGAGATCGATCTGCCCGATGGCGGGACCAAAATCATCTGTATCGAGCGTTTGCATCTCGAACAGGACGCCGGGAAATCGATCCACGATCAGCATCCGTCGCAATCCTATATCGACCTGAACCGGTCCGGCGTGACCCTGATGGAAATCGTTTCGAAGCCGGATATGCGGTCCTCCGACGAGGCCGTGGCTTATGTCACGAAAATCCGCTCGATCCTGCGTTACATCGGCGCATGCGACGGCAACATGCAGGAAGGATCGATGCGCGCCGACGCCAATGTGTCGGTCCGGCGGCCGGGCGATCCGCTGGGCACGCGGTGCGAGATCAAGAACCTCAACTCGATCCGTTTTCTCAAGGCGGCGATCGATCACGAGGCGGCGCGCCAGGTGGAGATCATCGAGGACGGTGGTGAAATCGAACAGGAAACGCGCCTGTTCGACTCCAACCGCGGCATTACCCGGTCGATGCGCAGCAAGGAAGATGCGCATGATTACCGCTATTTCCCCGACCCGGACCTGCTGCCACTCGACCTGCAACAGGATTTCGTCGAGGCGCTGAAACAGACCTTGCCGGAACTGCCGGACGAGAAGAAGGCGCGGTTCGTGTCGGACTACGGCTTGTCCGCCTATGACGCGACCGTGCTGGTGGCGGAGCGCGAGACCGCGGAGTATTTCGAGACGGCGGCAAAGGGCCGGGACGCAAAGCTGACGGCGAACTGGGTCACCGGCGAGTTGTTCGGCCGGCTCAACAAGGACGATCTCGGCATCGGCGAATCGCCGGTCTCCGCATCGGCGCTGGGCGGGTTGGTCGAGCTGATTTCCGACGACACCATCTCCGGCCGGATCGCCAAGGACGTGTTCGACGAAATGTGGGCGACCGGCAAGGACGCCGCCGACATCGTCGAGGAAAAGGGGCTGAAACAGATCACCGACACGGGTGCAATCGAGGACGCGGTCGATCAGGTGATCGCCGGCAGCCCCGACAATGTCGCGCAGTATCAGGGCGGCAACGTCAAGGTGATCGGCTGGTTCGTCGGGCAGGTGATGAAGGCGACCCAGGGCAAGGCCAACCCGAAACTGGTCAACGAATTGCTCCGCAAGAAGCTGGGCGGCTGAGGCTAACGCTATGAGCGACCCGTCACCCCGCGCTGTTTCGGCCGTGCGGCTGACGGCCGCGATGTGCATATCCCAAGTCCTGGGGCAGCTCGGAGCCTTCACCTTTCCGGCGTTGTTGCCGGTGTTCTTCGCCGAATGGAATATCAGCCATACGGAAGCCGGCTGGCTTTCCGGCATTTTCTTCGGCGCCTATGCGGTGGGCGTGCCGTTGCTGGTGACCGCGACCGATAGGATCGATCCGCGCCGCATCTACATGCTCGCGGTCGGCATCAGCACGATATCCCATATCGGCATGGCGGTGGCCGCGACCGATTTCGCGACCGGCATGGTGTTTCGCACGATGGCGGGGATCGGCTGGGCCGGCACCTATATGGTGGGCCTGAAGGCGCTGGCGGATTTGACCGAAGGCGCGCAGCGAACCCGCGCGGTCTCGTTCCACGCCGCCAGCATCGGCGTCGGCGGCGCGCTCTCCTTCGTCGCGGCGGGCGCGATCGAGACCCTGTTCAACTGGCAGGCCGCGTTCCTGGTCGCGGCGGGCGGGACGCTGGCGGCGCTGATTATCGTGCTGGTTTTCATGCCCGCGCGCGCGCCGCGGCCGGCGGCGCCGGATGTACCGGAGACCAAGCTGCTGGATTTCGGGCCGGTGTTCCGCAACCGATCCGCCATGGCCTACTCCCTGAGTTATTGCGCGCATACCTGGGAGATGTTCGCACTGCGCTCCTGGGTGGTGGCGTTCCTGGCCTTCGCGGCGATGCAGTCGGGCGATGCGCCGGAAATCTTCGTACCCACGGTCATCGCGACCCTGATGGGGCTGGTCGGGACCGCGACTAGCGTGTTCGGCAATGAAATGGCGATGCGGTTCGGCCGTCAGCGCTGGATCCTGTTCATCTTTTTCGTCTCGATGGCGATGGCCGCGATGCTGGGCTTCTCCGCCGGCTGGGGCTATGGCGCGGCGGCGGCATTCTGCCTGATCTACAATGGTTTCATCTATGCGGATTCGTCATCCCTGACCGCCGGTACGGTCGGCAGCGCCACGCCCGATAAACGCGGCGCGACACTCGCGGTGCACGCCATGCTGGGATACGCCGGCGGTTTCGTCGGCCCGCTGGTGGTCGGCGTAATTCTTGACGCGCTGGGCGGGGAGACCGTGTTCAACTGGGGCATCGCCTTCGGTCACATCGCGCTGGTGCTGGTGATCGGCCCAATTGCGCTGCTGATCCTACGGCCGAAGGATATGGCGGGGGACCGGGCGACCGGCAATTAGAAAACCGCGGCTAGCCCATTTCTTGTTTAAATTGACTCAAGCGAAATGGCCTATCTCTCTATTTTTTACGCAAATACGTCGTCGCGAACCGTTTCGGTTCGCTCGGGATTTTCTCTAGGCCGGCAAAACCGTTCCTGCGCCCGTCTCGCGGGCGCGGCGCAGAA
>JAOTYV010000370.1 GCA_029861675.1 Alphaproteobacteria bacterium | reverse complement strand
CATCGCCGCAAGGTAATTGTCCACAGACCCTAGACCATTTCTTGTTTAAATTGACTCAAGTGAAATGGTCTATCTCTTTGTTTATACGCAAATTCAGCGTCGCGAACCGTTTCGGTTCGCTCGGGATTTGCTCTAGGACGAGGTTCGATGCGGTCCGGCGCGGGGTTCGCCGGCGGGAGAGGGGAGCATCATGGAACTGGGACTGCGCGGCCGGACCGCCTTTGTGACAGGGGCCAGCCGGGGTATCGGCGCGGCAATCGCCGAAGCGCTGGCAGCGGAGGGCGTGAACCTTGGCTTGTTCAGCCGCCGGCCCGAGCGATGCGATGCATTGGTCGATCGGTTGCGCGACGCGGGAATCCGGGTCGTCGTGATGGCGCTGGATTTTGAGAAGCCGGAAATGATCCCGAATGCGGTGGCGGAGGCGATCACCACGCTCGGTAGCCTGGATATTCTGGTCAACAATGCCGGCGGCGCCACGCGGGGCCATCTGGAGGAAATCACCGACGAGGCCTGGGATAAGTGCTTTGCGGTCAAGCCGATCGGCGTGATGCGGATGGCGCGCGAGACGATTCCCCATCTCGAAAAATCGGATCAGGCGCGGATCATCAACATCGCGGGTACGCGCGGGCGCGAGCCCTCGATGTTCTCGGTGATGGCGGGGCCGATCAACTTCGGAACGCTGAGCGCGACCAAGGTTCTCGCAAATGCATTGGGGCCGAAGGGCGTTACCGTCAACGCGATCAATCCGGGGTCCACCGATACGCGCCGCTGGCAGGAGTTGCGGCGGATGACGGCGGCGGAGCGGGACCTGTCCGAAGAAGAGGCCGAGCAATACCTGCTGCGGGAAGTGCCCCTGGGGCGTGTTGTCCGGCCGGAAGACGTCGCCGATTTGGCGGTTTTCCTGGCTTCGGCGCGTGCCGGCATGATCAGCGGCTGTGCCGTCAATGTGGACGGCGGCCGCACGCGGAGCATCTGAAGCGGCGGGGATAATAGGGAGTCTATTTAGAATAATACTAATAATACGTCATTATTTATAAATATAAAGGAGGTGAAATATTGACAAGGATTGTTTTGTGAAGAGTGAATTGTAGTACTTAGGGTATAGTTCTTTAGGTATCTCGAATAATAAATGTGTTTAATACATAAATATTATGGGAGTACTACCCGCATAGGGGTTCTTCCGCGAAAAGGTTGATTTTCTATTGAGTTGGGGACAGTGGATGAAAGATTTAACGCAGTCGATCGATACCGATCTGGAACCGCTCAAGACACCCATTTTGGAATTCGACCAAAGAAGCGCGTCCGTTCAATCATTTGATGGCGTCGTCCGCGCGAAATCCCGGTGTTTCTGGGCCCAACGTCAAAGCGGGGTGACGCCTCTCGAGGGACTGTTGCTCGATTTGATTGCCGTCGCCAATGCCGACGATTTAGGGGTCGATATTGAAGAACTCGCCGAGGCGGCCCAGCTTCCATCATCCATCGTGCGCCGCCATACGGTTAGGCTTGTCCAGGACGGTTGGCTGTCGGTCAACGCCGAAAAGGACCGGCAACGTCTGCGCACCACGGAAAAATCACAGAATGCATTGTCCGCGTTGATGATGATGCAGGTGGAGCACTGAACGGCGTCCGCCATGGCAGGCCTGTCCAGCATTCGTCCCGCCGGCAGGGCAAGGGATGGGAATGATCGCGGTGCCGTTGGGCGTCGTTTTTTGTGACCTGAGCCCGGTTACTGCGGGGTCAATGCTGGTCCAAGTTCGCAACACTGAGGGTAGTTATCAACGATAGAATATTCCGTTATTTAGAACTTTATTATTTTAGACAAAAATGAAATTAATACTAAAGACCTAATGCTTAATTATGGTCGCATCGGGAAAGTAGTTAGCCCATTATTATTATGAAGAGTAGAGTTCTCGATCGGGTGGTTTGGATTGAAATAGAAATTATCCTGTTATTTTAGAAGCTTATCGAATTTGGCCGAAGGCCGCGGATAGAGGGAGCAATACAAAAGATGTATATGGAAGCGGGATCTCTCGAGACACAATCGCCGGCACGCGCTTTGAATGGGACGCTCGCCGACCAATATCGTGGGTTTGTCGTCGCCCGGGCCAACTGTTATCGGGCGCAGCAGAAATATGGGTTGACGCCGGTCGATGGATTTATCCTCGATCTGATTGCGATCGCCGATATGGACGGGCTCGCGGTCAATTTGGAAGAATTGTCCGCGGCGGCGGAAATCGATCTGAAGTCGATCCGCCGGCACGTGGTGCACCTGATCAACGGCGGCTGGATCGCGGTGACGCCGGACAATCACGGGCACTGGCTGCATTTGACCGAAAAGACCTCCGAAATCCTGTCCGACTGGATGCAGAAGATCGCCGAATAACCACGACGGCCTGGATATCGGGTACGTGCATGGATACCGGAGGACGTCTGCCGGTACGATATAAGATGCAAGAGATTGGGGATACGGCGGCGCCTTCGGGCGCCGCTTTCTTTTCGTGCGGGGCGTGGACATCCGCCGCGGTTCGGTCGCCTCCGCCGCATAGGGGTGTGTAAGGCTTTCTGCGCGCCCGTAAACACTTGTGAAACGAGTTCTTGGCAACATTAGGCCATGCGGCGATTGGCGGTCATACCTAAGCTAGGGTTCATTGCGGTGGTTTCGGCGGTTGCCGTGGCCGCCGGCTGCACCGCGAATACGTGGGAGAAAATTTCTCCGAATTCGGAGGGCTATTGGGATCATGTGGAGGCGGTGACATCGGCCGGACGGCGCGACGACGGCAGCATCGTCGTTTGCGTGATCGGACGGCCCGCCGCGGTTCCGCCGTTCGTGGGTGACCGTCAAGCCGAGGCGTTCAGTCTGGTCCTGTCCGCCGAGATAGCGGGCCTTGTCGCCATCGACGCCCACCCGTACATGCGCCGGTACAGGCTGACCAAGGCGGATGTCGCAGGGCCATGCCAAGGTTCCGTGGCGGACGCATCCGCCGTGCCGGTTCATACCTTCCGCCACGGCGATCTTGGATATCCAGAGGGCGATCGGTTTAACCGGATTCCCACCGCTGTCGGCGCGTTTATCGAGCACCGGGCGTCGCCACCGGCGGTTTATGTGTTCATGACGAATTTGTCCGGAAATAAGACCGCGAATATCGTCTATGCCGCCACTGAGGCGCGCTTCGATGGCGGCCGCGCCGTCCTAATCCAACCCGGCCAGCGCCCGGTGAAGGGTAAGCCCGGCTATATCGCGGCGTTGCCCGTTACCGTGGTGGTCGATGTGCTGCTGCTGCCGGTGTACCTCTACATGGTCGCCGTTCTGGCGGACGCACAGTGATGAGGCGGCCGGCGGTACCGTCAATTAATGCGAAACCTTTATTCGCGAGGATCGCTACGATGCGGCGTTCGACGGACATAGGGATCTTACGGATACTGCGGATCATGGCGGTGGCCTGGGCGGCGTCGATGGCCGCCGCCTGCACCGCGAATACGTGGGAAAGAATTTCCCCCGATCCGGCGGGCTATACGGACTCCGTGAAATCCGTGACGTCGGCCCACCGGGGTGACGACGGCAGCGTCGTTATCTGCGTGACCGGATATCCCGCGTCGCCGCCGGCGGTCTTTGGCAGCAACCCGGTCGAGGCGTTCAGCCTGATCCTGCCGGCCGAGACGACGGGGCTCGTTCCGGTCGAGGCCCGCCCGTTGAGACGCCGCGACGATCGGGCCGCGACAGTCCACCCCACGATTCGCCGCTACGATCTTGCCGCGACCGAGCTGGCGGGGCCGTGCCGGGACCCCAAAGTATCCGGTATCGCCGTGCCCGTTCATACAATCCGCCATAGCGATCTCGGTTATGAGTCGCATGAGTCATTCAGCGAAATCCCGGCTGCCGCCGTGGCCGGGGTGATCGAACGGCAGGCGACGCCGCCGGCGGTTTATGCATTCATTACGTATGAATTCGGGGGACGGAGGGCGAAAGTCGTCTATGTGGCCGCCGAGGCGCGCTTCGATGGCGTCCGCGCCGTTCTTATCGAACCCGGCGTCCGTCGTCCGGTAAAGGGCAATCCCCTTTATATCCCCGTGCTGCCCGTGGCCGCCGTACTCGACGTACTGACGGTGCCAG
>JAOTYV010000001.1 GCA_029861675.1 Alphaproteobacteria bacterium | reverse complement strand
TCCACAGACCCTAGACCATTTCTTGATTAATTTGACGCAAGTGAAATGGTCTATCTCTTTGTTTTTATGCAACTACGTCGTCGCGACCCATTTCGGTTCGCTCGGGATTTGCTCTACCCAACCACTTCCAGCAGACTGAAGAAGTACGCAATTTCCGCCGCGGCGTTCTCGGGGCTGTCGGATCCATGCACCGAATTCGCCTCGATCGATTCCCCGAAATCCTTGCGAATGGTTCCATCGTCGGCGTTCGCCGGGTTGGTCGCCCCCATGATCTCGCGATTGCGGACGATCGCGTTTTCCCCCTCCAGGACTTGAACCACCACGGGCCCGGACGACATGAACTCGCACAAATCGTTGAAAAACGCCCGATCCTTGTGAACCGCGTAGAAGCCTTCCGCCTGCTCCTGAGACAGCCGAATCCGCCGCTGTGCGACGATCCGGAGGTTGGCCTCCTCGAACCGGGCATTGATTTGACCGGTTAAATTTCGGCGGGTGGCATCGGGTTTGATGATGGATAACGTTCGTTCGACAGCCATTTCGAACCGTTTCCTCGATTGTTTCGATCTTTTTTGGGCCGCCGGGTTATAGACGGCCACAACACCTTGAGCAAGCGTATGTTAGCAACAATTTGGCGGGACGCCAGATGCTTCCGCTGGACTACCCGGGCGTGCTATTGACCGCACCATGTTATCAATTAAAGACCTTACCTATCGGATCGGTGGCCGCCTCCTGTTTGAGGACGCCTCGGCGCAAATCGGCGCCCGCAGGCGGATCGGACTGGTCGGCCGCAACGGCGCCGGCAAGTCGACGCTGCTGGGGCTCATCGCCGGCGATATCAGCCCGGATTCCGGCGACGTGTCGTTGGCGGCAAAATCACGGCTCGGCCGGGTCGAACAGCACGCGCCGCGGGGCTCGCGGACACCGCTGGAAATCGTTCTCGCCGCTGATATCGAACGCGCCCAGTTGCTGGAGGAGGCCGAAACCGCGACCGATCCCATGCGGATTTCCGATATCCATATCCGGCTTGCCGACATCAACTCCCATTCCGCACCCGCCCGGGCGGCGACCATCCTCGCCGGGCTCGGCTTCGACGAAGCGGCCCAGGGCCGGCCCGTCGATTCCTTTTCCGGCGGCTGGCGTATGCGCGTCAATCTTGCCGCCGCCCTCTTCACCGAGCCGGACCTGCTGCTGCTCGACGAGCCGACCAACCATCTGGATATCGAGGCGGCAATGTGGCTCGAATCCTATCTCGGCTCCTATCGCTATGGCTTCGTGCTCGTCAGCCATGATCGGGCGCTGCTCAACCGTTCGGTCGACGGCATCCTGCATCTGGAAAACGGCAGCCTGACGCTCTATCCGGGCGGCTACGACCGCTTCGAAAGAACCCGGAGCGAACGACTGGCGCATCAAGCGCATCTGCAGAAAAAGCAGGACGCGGAGCGGCAGCACATCCAGGCCTTTGTCGATCGGTTTCGCTACAAGGCGACCAAGGCCCGCCAGGCCCAAAGCCGCCTCAAGATGCTCGAACGGATGCAACCGATCGCGCTGGCGGTGCGCGAGGAAACCGTCAATTTTGAGTTTCCGGTGCCGCAGGCGCTGCCGCCGCCGCTCATCACGACCTATGATATTGCCGTCGGCTACCAGCCCGGCGCGCCGATTCTGAGCAACCTCTCGCTGCGTATCGACACCGATGACCGGATTGGCCTGATCGGCGAAAACGGAAACGGCAAAAGCACCTTGATGAAGTTTCTTTGCAAGCAACTTCAACATGAAACGGGCGACATCACGCGCAGCGGCAAGCTCCGGACCGGCTATTTCGCACAAGACCAATTGGACCAGCTGAACGCCAGGGAAACCGCCTACCAGCATATCACCGCGCTGATGCCCCGGAAGTCCGAACCCGAACGGCGGGCCCATCTCGGCCGTTTCGGCTTTGCCCAGGAAAAGGCCGACCTTGTGGTCGACCAGCTATCGGGAGGCGAACGCGCGCGCCTGGTCCTGGCGACGATCTGCTGCGACGCGCCGCAGCTGTTGCTGCTGGACGAACCGACCAACCATCTTGACGTCGACGCCCGGGAATCCCTGCTCCGCGCGCTCAACGATTTTGCCGGCGCCGTCGTGCTGGTGACCCATGACCCGCATCTTTTGTCGCTGACCGTGGATCAATTATGGCTGGTCGCGAACGGCACCTGCACGCCCTATGACGGCGATGTCGAAAGCTACCGGACGACGCTGCTCCGTGCGAAGCAATCCCGGTCGCGGCCGGCCAACGGGAAACCCGCGAAAGCGTCATCGAAGCTCACCAACCGCCGCGAGCGAGCACAACAGCGGGCGACGCTGGTGCCGTTGCGTCAGGCGGTGCGCGAGGCGGAAAAGCGTCTCGACACGCTCGGCGCCGAAATGAAGGAAATCCAGCGCCGCTTGGGCGATCCGGAATTTTATAATGGCGCCGCGCCGGAACTGCCGGCACTCAACAAACGCAAGGCAACCGTCGAACGCGAACTCGCCGCTGTTGAAGAACGCTGGCTTGCGGCGCAAGACGCGCTGGACGCCGCGTTGGCGACCGACGGATAGCGCGCGCTTATTTTTTTAGGCTGTCATCCCAGCCGCAGCGGAGCGGAGAGCCGGGATCCAGGGATTCCCAGGGATTCCGAAGTGCTGTGCCAAAAGCCCTGGCCCCCGGATCGGCGCGGCTACGCCGCTTGTCCGGGGTGACGGTGGCAATTTGCAAGGCGCCTACACCCGACCCGGCACCCTTTCTAGCCGTTTTCTTCGGCCTTGATCTCCCAACCGCCGGTCTCCGATTGCTGCCAATAGGTCAGCTTGTGACCGGCTTCCTTACAGGTGGTCCAGCGCCCGCGCGCCGCCTCGACCGCGGCCTCGTCGCGCCCGTCGAAGAGATCGCAGCAAAGCTCGAAATCGCCGACCTTGGCAGTGTTCGCCCCATCGACCAGAAACAGGACCGTGGCCGAATTCGGATTCTCGTCGAGATGGGTAAGCCAGACCGGCTGCATCTCGGCGTGCCCGTCCTTTTGGCTGCCATGGGGCAGGAAACTATCCTTGGTATAGGTCCAAAGCTGGCCATTGAGCGCGTCCACCCGCTCTTCCGACCCGGCCATGACGACCGCGCGCCAGCCCCGCTCCAGCGTCTTCTCGAGCAGTTGCGGCAACGCACGCTCGAGCGCCATATGCTGCAAATGGTAGAAACGGATTTCCATTGCCGGCGCCCCGCCCGGTTCAGCCCTCGTAATTGTCGCGCACCAATCGGTCCAGCAGGCGCACGCCAAAGCCCGCGCCGCCCTTCGGCACCGTGTCGGCCACCTCGTTCGTCCATGCCGTCCCGGCGATGTCCAGATGCGCCCACGGCACCTCGTTGGTGAAACGCTGCAGGAATTGCGCGGCCGTGATCGATCCCGCATCGCGGCCCCCGATGTTTTTCATATCGGCGATATCGCTGTCGATCATCTTGTCGAACGCCTTGCCGATCGGCATCCGCCAGACCTTTTCGCCGGTCGCCTCGCCGGCCGCCGACAAAGCCTCGGACAATTTGTCGTCGTTGGAAAACAGCCCGGCATACTCATGGCCGAGGCTGACGATGATCGCGCCAGTCAGTGTCGCCAGGTCGACCATGAACCTGGGCTTGAACCTTTTCTGGCAATACCAGAGCGCGTCCGCGAGCACCAACCGCCCCTCGGCGTCGGTATTGAGGATTTCGATCGTCTGACCCGACATCGATTTGACGACGTCCCCCGGACGCTGCGCATTGCCGTCCGGCATGTTTTCGACCAGCCCCAGGATGCCGATCACGTTTGCCTTGGCCTTCCGGCCGGCCAGGGCCTTCATCAGCCCGGAAACCGCACCCGCGCCGCCCATGTCCCACTTCATCTCCCCCATGCCCGGACCCGGCTTCAGCGAGATGCCGCCTGTATCGAAGGTAACACCCTTGCCGACAAAGGCGATGGGCTGTTTCGATTTGGCGGCGCCGTTCCACTGCATGACGACGAGCTTGCTTTCCCGGCGCGATCCCTGTCCGACACCAAGCAGCGAGCCCATGCCGAGCTTCTCCATCTGCTTTTCGCCGAGCACTTCCACCTTGACGCCAAGTTTACTGAGGCTTCGAACCATCGTCGCGAAGCTCGCCGGGTACAGGACGTTCGGCGGTTCGGACACCAGATCGCGGGTGAAAAACACGCCGTCGGCAACCTTGTTCATCGGCCCGAAGCTCCGCCGCGCCTTGGCGCTTCCCTTGACCGACACCGCGAGACTGGCCAGCGAAGGCTTTTTCTTCTTCTCATTTTTCGTGCGGTACTTGTCGAAGCGATAGCTGCGCAATTGTGCGCCATAGGCGATCCGCGCCGCCGCCAGGGTCGGATCATCGACGCCAAGATCGACGGCGATGGTCGCCTGGCTTTCCCCCGCCTCGTCCAAGCGTGCCTGGACGCGCCCGCCCAGATCGATCTCGCCCCGCTCATCCAGCTTCTTGCCGAGCCCCATTAAGACAATTCTGCTCACCGTCATTCCCGCCGGCGCAACGATATCGAGCATCTGCCTGGCCTTGCCTTCGAAGGTGCTGCCTTTGAGCGCGCGCGCAACCGCGCCGCCGCAGGCCTGATCCGCCTGTTTCGCGGCCGGGCCGAGCTTCTTGCCCTCGGCGATGCCCACGACCAGGGCGCCTTTTTTCGGAATGCCGGGTTCGGCGAAGGTGATTTTCATGCGCTAGCCTCGTTGGTGATGCAGTTGGGGGGTGATGCACTTAAGTCGACGGCGATATCGTCGCCGTCGCCGGAGCGAAAATGACGGCGGACAAATCCGTCCGCACTGTAGCGGCGATGGACAAAAATGAAAGTCCCGTGCCGCGCTTCCCGAACTCATGCAATGGGCGCCCGTAAGCGTGTCTGGCTTCCGCACGCGCCGGGCGGTAGCATCGGATGCCGACTTCAATTATGGCTGATCGACCGGGACATGGCACCGCACACGACACACACTGAAATCGGTCAGGCCCGCAAGCGTACCGAAGACGAACGATTCCTGACCGGCAACGGCCGCTATGTCGACGACATCGTGTTCGACGGCATGGTGTACGCCGTGATCCTGCGGTCGCCGCATGCCCATGCCCGCGTGCGGAGCGTCGACACCGAAGACGCCGTCCGGGGTCCGGGCGTTTTGGCGGTGCTGACGGGCAAGGACCAGGCCGCGGCGCAGATCGCCTCGCTGCCGCCCGCGGAACGGGCCAACGAACATACCGGGGAGCCCTTCGCCTATACGCCGTATCCGCCGCTCGCGACCGACCGGGTCCGGCACGTGGGACAGCCGGTCGCCCTGGTCGTCGCGCGCACCGTGACGGAGGCCCAGGACGCGGCGGAATGCATCCGGGTCGACTACGACCCCTTGCCGGCGGTGACGACAGCCGAAGCCGCGCTGGCTGGCGGCGCGGTGCAATTAAGCGACGACATACCCGGGAACATTATCCTGGAATGGCAGACCGGCGACGCGGCGGCGACCCGGCGCGCGTTCGACGGCGCGGCGCATGTGACGCGGCTCGATGTCGACAACCACCGCATCGTCACCAACCCGATGGAGCCGCGCGGCGCGATCGGCGTCTACGACGGCGATGCCGACGCCTACACGCTCCATGTCTCGAGCCAGAGCATTCACGCCGGCCGCGACAATATTGCGGCTGTGCTCGGCATTCCTCCGGAACGGTTGCGCTTCGTCGCACCCGATGTGGGCGGCGGCTTCGGCACCAAGAATTTTTCCTATGTGGAAAACATCCTGACGTTATGGGCAGCGCGCACCGTGAAGGCGCCGGTGAAATGGATCAACGAGCGCGGCGCGGGCTTCGTATCGGACCATCAGGCGCGCGACCATCGCGCGACGGCCGAACTCGCGCTTGACGCCACGGACAAATTTCTCGCGCTGCGCGTCGGCAGTTGGGCCAATGTTGGCGCTTACCTGTGCGGCTCGAGCGGCCGGGTTCCCCTCAATCAATACATCGCAATGCCGAATACGGTCTACCGGATCCCCGCCCTGCACCTCACCATCGGCGCGGTCACCACCAATACGGTGCCGATCGGCGTGACGCGGGGTCCGGGCTTCGCCGAATCCGTCAACATCCTGGAGCGCCTGATCGACCGCGCCGCCCGCGAAATGCAGATCGACCGCGCCGACCTCCGGCGGCGCAACCTGATCGGCGCCGACGCCATGCCCTATACGAACACCACGGGCACGACCATCGACAGCGGCGATTTTACCGCCAATCTGGATGCCGCCCTGGAATACGCCCACGGTTTTGCGGACCGGCGGCGCGCGTCGGAAGCCCGCAGCCTCCGCCGTGGTCTCGGCTTCGCCTATCACATTAAGGGAACGGGTGGAGCACCCGAAGAAAAAGTAGAAATTCGATTCGGCGACGACGACACCGTGACGCTGACCACCGGGACTCAATCGATCGGCCAGGGGCACGAAACGACCTTCCCGCAAATCGTTTCCGGCCGTCTCGGCGTTCCCTTCGGGCGGGTGCGCTATCGCCAGGGCGATACCGCCATCATCTCGAAAGGCGGCGGACACGGCAGTTCGCGCTCGACCTATATGGGCGGCACGGCAATCTACCTCGCCACCGAGAAGATCATCGAAAAGGGCCGGCGCGTCGCGGCCCGAGCGATGGAAGCAGCCGAAGCGGATATCGAATTCGCCGACGGCCAGTTCCGGGTCGGCGGGACCGATCGCGTGCTCGATCTGCTGACCGTGGCACGGATTGCGCGCGAGAGCGGTACGCGATCCGAGGACGGCGACATCGGCCTCGACACCCCGCAGGAATACATCCGCGAGGCGATGACCTATCCGAATGGCTGCCACATTGCCGAGGTGGAGATCGACCCCGAGACCGGCACGGTCGCGGTGGTCCGCTACGCCGCCGTCGACGATTACGGCGCGATCATCAACCCGATGGTCGCCGAGGGCCAGGTGCACGGCGCGATCGCCCAGGGGATCGGCCAGGCGCTGATGGAGCATGCGGTCTACCAGCCGGAAACCGGGCAGCTTCTGTCCGCGTCCTTCATGGATTACGCGATGCCGCGCGCCGCCGACCTGCCCTCCTTCGACGTGGCATTCAACGGCACGAACTGCACCACGAACCCGCTCGGCGTGAAAGGCTGCGGCGAAGCCGGCGCGGTGGCGGCGTATCCGGCGGTTACCAGCGCGATCGGCGACGCGCTGGCGTCCCTGAACGCCATCGGGGACCCCAATGAGTTCGCCGGCCCCGCCACGCCCGAGCGAATCTGGCGCGCGATCAACGGCATGGCCCCGCACGGCGGCTGAACCACCAAGATCGACCCGAAAACGCAACAACGCCACGGACGGCGGCGGGCAAGCCCGCATAAATAAATTGACCTTATCCGGCATTTATATAATGATCTTGTTATGGAACAACTGCGTTATATGAATGCGCAACCGACGCTCGACGCTGTCTTCGCGGCGTTGGCCGACCCCACGCGCCGGGCAATCCTGTCCCGGCTCGCGGAGGGTCAGGCGTCGGTCACTGAGATCGCGGCGCCCTTTGAAATCAGCCAACCCGCGGTCTCGCGGCATCTGAAGGTGCTGGAGCGGGCGGGATTGATTGAGCGCGACGTCGACGAGCAACGGCGCCCGGCGCGATTGAAGGCTGAGAATATGGCGGCTGCCGTCGACTGGCTTGCCGAATTCAAGGAATTTTGGGGGACGAGCTTCAACCAGCTGGATGACGTCCTTGCCCATATGAAACGAGCCGAAGCGAAGGAAACAAGCCATGAGTGAACTACCCGAGTACATCACCGACCGGGTCTTCGATGCACCCCGCGCAATGGTCTGGCGCGCCTGGACCGATCCTGAATTGCTCGCGCGATGGTATGGCCCGGGTGCGGAAACGATCATCCACGCGTTTGATTTGAAGCCCGGCGGGATGTGGCTCAATGAGATGAAGTGGGGTGAAAACTCCATGCTCAGTAAGGCTATTTTCAAAGAAGTCGCGCCGTTGGAGCGGCTCGTATGGCATCACCATTCATCCACGGATTCAGAGTGGAACACCGTAGCAAATCCGAAAATGCCGGACTGGCCGCGCATCCTTTTGACAACCGTGACGTTCGAGGATGACGGCCCAGGAACCAAGGTGCGGCTGATCTGGGCGCCTTTTGAAGCGACCGACGCGGAGATTGCCTGTTTTGCCGGTGCCGTGGCCAATATGGGCAAGGGATGGGAAAGCGGTTTCGCGATTATGGACGAGATGTTCGCGGAGTTGCAGGCGGAAAATTCCTAAGCGTAAGAAAGCGGCGGCGCCGGTCCGGACGCGAGACCGATAGCGCACGGCAGCGGAGAAGTATCGTCTGGGCGCGTCGTTCCGGGTTGCGGCCGGGCATAAGCCCTTGATCCTGAGGGATGACCGGTCATTGGCATTGCATTTGCGGTGGATGGCGCTCAGCTGAAAATTCGACCATGTCCCAACATTCCAAGAACGCCGCCGGCGCAATGTGGTATTGAGGGTTGGAATCCGGCTGGGTAAGGGTCATATATGCGGGCCCCCAGTCGGTATGCTCTTTCCTGCCGGCTGTGGCGGCATATGAGGATTGACGCCCAGCGCCGCGTCGCCGAAGACTGAAACAGCCCCTGCCGAACGCGCGACCTCCCTTCTTCACCATAGGCTCCGAATGCACCTCAGGAACTGGCAACAAAAGATCATCGATGATTTTCCGACGATCCTGAAACAACACCGCCGGTTTATCCTGAAAGCGCCCACGGGTGCGGGAAAGAGCGTGCTTGCGAGTGAAATCGTCGAGCGGTTTTACAAAGGTAAGAAAATTATCGTTCTGTGCCACCGGCTGGTGCTGCTGGAACAGCTCGAAAAGGCGCTCGGCGAAAAACACACGGTCCGAAAGCTGCAGGTTTCCGACACGGGTCCCGCCTTCGACGGTTACGACATCCTGCTGTCGACCAATATGCGCGCAAAGGAGGTGTTGGCGGACGCAGTGCCAAAGGCCGACCTGATCATCGTGGACGAGGCGCACCGCGTTTCACCAAACGGTCAGGGCTACAAGCGGATACTCGACAATTTCAACAAGAACGGAAAGACGGACGCCCAGTTCCTGGGGCTGACCGCATCGCCCGAACGCCGCACCGGCGACCAGCGCGACCAACTCCATCTCGCTTTCGACACCATTATCGATTGCGCGAATATCGAGACGTTGATCGACGAAGGCGTCTTGGTGCGGCCGGTCTATCGGCCCCACTTCGTGCACGACCTGGAACTCAATGACATCGACATCAGCTCGGGTGACTTCCCGGTCGCGAAACTGGCGCCCGCCATCATCAAGTCGTCGATGATCGACTATGCCATCTGGAGCTACAAGGAAGAGCGCGGGAACGTTACCGGGAGACCGGTCTCGGCCTGGTTTTGCGCCGATATAAGCGTCGCGGAAGCAACGCTGCAAACCATTCGAAATAACGGGATCGAAGCCGCCATCGTGACCGCCCAGACGCCGATCAATGAACGGATGAAACTCCTGGCACGACACGAAAACGGCGAGATCGAAGCGATGGTGTCGGTCGGCGTCCTCGCCGAGGGCTGGGACAACCCCCAATGCAACATCATCGTCCACCTCCGGCCCACCCTGTCGAAGGTGCTGTGGGGCCAATCGGTCGGCCGTGGCCTACGGTCCGCGCCCGGCAAGGACAAATGTATCGTCATCGATGTGAGTTCCAATTGGAGCACCTTCGGTCCGGTGGAGAAATTGGAATGGAGCCTTTGGAGCCACCGGCGTTCCTATATGCAGTTCATGAACCGGTTCAACTGGATCGGCCTGCAACAGGACGATGAAGACCACAGCGAAACCTACCTGCTCTGCACCAATGAATTGCCCAACAAAACGCGATGCTCGCACATCTATAAAAAAGACGCCTTTGATGACGACACCTGCCCGGTCTGCGGAACCTACGCCGCCATCGACATCTACAAGGAGCAGAAGCTCGGCAGTTCGCTGAACGAAAACGGGCTGCACCGGCTGTTCTTCGAGCGGGTGCCGAAGGTCTTCGAAGAGATGAACCTGTCCGTTTGGAACAGCCTCGGCAGCACGGCGTGGAAATCGGCCAATACAAAAGAGCAGGTGTTTCTCTCCTTCTGCATGGCGTTCCTAGAGGTGTCGGGCGAGCCGACGCAAACGGAATCCGAGTATTGGGACGCCGCGCTGGCGGCGGAGGCGCGAATCCGCGCCTATCTGGTGGAAAACAATCTCCAGATCGTGAAACAGGGCGATTTCGACCTCGCCCTTCTCGCCGACGGCATGCTCGCCGGCCGGGAAATTCGCACGTTACAGGCGCATTACGGAATTTCCCTCTGCGGCACCGTGTTCAAAACACACACGCCGGAAGATCGCGAACGCAAGTACCAGAAAGCGATCAGAATTGCCGAAAGGCTCGCCGTGATCGGCTGCTCACCGCAAGACAACCTGCCCTATTTCAACGCTGCGGATCATCTGGCCGGAACGTCTCTGGGAAAATCGGCCTGAGGCAGAAGCGCCGACTCATCCCCCCTGCCGCCGGCGGCTTTCGTCCACTGCGGCCTGCTCGGCTTTCCGGCGGACTTCGGTAATTTGTCGGGCGGCGTGGTCGGGAACGCCGGCGCCTGTCAGTACCATCTCGCTAAGCTGTAAACTCGCCTCCGTTGTCTCGGGGACGGCATGGCTGGCACCGAGCGCAATAAGGCGCGTGGCGTGGCCGATATCACGGGCCCGCGCGTAGATGGTCAGATCCGGCCACCGTTGGCGCGCGGCCGTAACCACGCTCTCGGCGGCTTTTGGGCTGTCCATTGTCACCACCAGCGCGGCCGCCTCTTCGGCACCGAATTTTCGCAACATCTCGGGCTGACTCGCATCGCCAAAGAAGATGTTTGCGCCCGCCGCACGGAACCGCGCGACCAGGCTCGCATCGATATCAAGCGCAACGTGGGGCAGCTCCTGCGTGTCCAGGAGCGATCCAAGCATCTGGCCGACGCGACCATAGCCGACGACGACGACATGGCCGGCAAGACCGGCCGGCATGTCAGCGTCGGGTTCGCCATGGCTTGCCTCCCAGGTCTCGATCGCGCGCGCCATCCTGCGCGCAGCGTGCGCAACCGGCGGCGTCGCGATCATGGTCATGCCAGCGACGATAAGCATGAATTGGGCGGTATCACCGGGCATCAATCCCAGACCGTAAGCCATGCCGAAGATCACGAAGGCGAACTCGCCCCCCTGGCCGAGCAGGAGCGCGGCTTCAAGCGCCACCGACCGTGGTTCATTAAACAATCGTGCGAGGACGTAGACGACCGGGCTCTTGATTAGAAACAGCCCGAAAACCGATGCGATCAGCCAGAGCGGATTAGCCGCGACTTGGGCGATGTCGATCGACATGCCGACTGAGACGAAGAACAGACCCAGAAGCAGGCCCTTGAACGGCTCGATATCGACCTCGATCGCATGACGATATTCGGTCTCGGCGAAGAGGAGCCCCGCCAAAAACGCGCCGAGTGCCATGGACAGACCAGCCTTCTCCGTAACGAGCGCCGTGCCGATAATCACCAGCAGTACCAAGGCGAGGAACATTTCGCGGCTGGCCGCGCTACCGACGATACGGAACAGAGGCCGGATTACCAACCGGCCGATTACAAGAATGACGGTGACGGCGATCAGTGCCTGGCCGATCGCCCACACGAATGCGAGCGCTACCGATCCGTCGCTTTGCTCGGCGAACGCGGCCACCAAAAACAGGATCGGTACTACTGCGAGGTCCTGGAACAGTAGTATGGAGAACCCGGTGCGCCCGGTTCTCGTGCCCAGGCGTCGGCTCTCGGCCAGGACCTGCATAACAATCGCAGTCGAGGAGAGCGCGAAGCCGGCGCCAAGCACCGTTGCGACCGGTAGCGTGTTGTCGAATTGAAAGGCGATTGCCGCGATCACGGCGCCGGTCAAGACGACCTGCGCGCCGCCAAGTCCAAACACGAGACGGCGCATCGCCCAAAGCCGATTGACCGAAAGTTCGAGGCCTATCATAAAAAGTAGGAATACGACGCCGAGCTCAGCCAAGGCGCGCACCCCCTCCAAGTCGGCAATTGCCGCGTAGCCAAGCCACGGCAGCACGTCGACAAAACGCGCGAGCCCGTGCGGCCCAATTACAAGTCCGACGACCAGGAAGCTGAGTACTGGGCTGATCTTGAGGCGACGGACTAACGGCACGACGATGCCGGCAGCGACGAGAAAGACAATCACCTCGCGTAGACTCAGCGTCTCGATATTCACAGGACCCTCCCGATCATTCTCACGAGTTGGGTCTGTTTAGCTGATCTCGGCAACCTGACGAACGGAAACGTTGCGAGGCGCGGCGAGACCGGAAAAATGATGAACCACCGAAAAGCGAATAAGCGACGGGAAAAGAACTACCGCCGGGGAAACTTAACTGCAAAGGCTATCTTGAGCGCGCCGACCCCCGTTTGGCCCCGCCAAAGCTTTTGGTGTTTGCATTCACGCGCGGCCCCTTAATCGAACTCGCGCCCGGATCGAACTGTCCGGGCCGGATTTTCTTCCCGGGCAGGTCCACTTCGGTGTCCTGCTTTTTGGCTCTCTGAGCCGATTTTGCCTTTGCCCGTTGGCGGGCTTTCGCTTTGGTCATATCAATTTCGTCTTTCTGAATTGAAATCCTGCAGCAAGCGACCGCCGGGACGGCTATGCCAGCTTGGGTGAGGTTGCCCGAACTTGCAACCGCTCTTATACCGCGAAGCCGGCCCGCCGTCTTGATAACGCTACAAGCACGGGCCGACTGCCGCACTATATCGGTGCATATCCCATCGCGTCCTTTTCGGTGCAAGAAGCCGAAGGTTGTACAATACCTAACGGTTTCGGCGTGTATCACCGCGCTTACCCTGGCTCTGCGGCCGGTTCCGGACACGCTGGCAACACACTGTTCCACGTGCAGGTTGAATCACCCGCCCGATCTGCACACTGGAAATGCCGTCGCGTAGCTGCAAACATGCCTGACGCCCGACGGTAGCCGGGTGAGAATTTACGGTCTGGACCAACACATCCTACCGAGCAGAAAGGGGGTAGCCGATGTCGAATACCTTTCTTGTGGCCGTCGATGGCAGCAAGGGCAGCGTCAGAGCTGCTGACTTCGCGACCGAGCGTGCGCTCGCAAGCAAGTCGAATTTAGTCCTTGCCTACGTCATCGAATGGTCGCCTTACAGTTTTCACACGCCCGAGGAACTGGCGGAGCGGCACAAACGCCGCGAAGAAGAGATCGAGCGTGCTCAAACAACGGTGCTTGAACCGATTGCCAAATCGGTAAAAGGCAAGGGCGTCAAAGTGGATGTCGTCGTCAATCACGGGCATCCGTCGGAGACACTGGTCGACCTCGCCAAAGAGCATGGCGCCACACAGATTTTTATCGGCCGCAAGGGCGAATCGCGCGTGGCATCTCTGTTGTTCGGCAGCGTCGCTGGATCACTGGTCCAGACGTCGCCGGTTCCCGTCACGGTCGTTCCCTAAAAAATTAACAAGTCGGACACAATTAAGGGGGGTGTCATGAAACGTATTCTTGCTGCCATGGCCATCATGCTGTTGGCCACCGCCACGGCACATGCCGCGGGCATTGACGAAACCATCAATACAGCAACCGCACCGATCGCCGCGTGGGTCGGCAAGGTCGTATTCTTCAAAATTCCGATTTTCGGCGCACAGTTGCCGCTGGTCGTATTGTGGCTGGTCGCCGGCGCCGTATTCTTTACTTTCTATTTGAGATTCATCAACATTCGCGGATTCAAACTCGCCATTCAGTTGGTACGCGGCGACTATGCCAATCCCAAAGATGCGGGCGAAGTCTCTCACTTCCAGGCCCTTGCGACGGCGGTCTCGGGCACGGTCGGAATCGGCAATATCGGCGGCGTCGCCGTTGCCGTAACGGTCGGCGGACCCGGCGCCACATTCTGGCTGATCATGGCCGGTTTTCTCGGTATGTCGACGAAGCTCGTCGAATGTACGCTTGGCGTCAAATACCGGAATGAGAATCCCGACGGCTCCGTTTCCGGCGGGCCGATGTACTATCTGCGCAAAGGATTTGCCGAGCGCGGCATGGAAGGATTCGGTAAGTTCATGGGGACCTTCTACGCCGTCGGCATTTTTATCGGCGCCCTTGGCATCGGCAATATGTTCCAGTCGAATCAGGCCTATGTGCAGTTGAACCACGTGGCCGGCGGCGGCCTGGACGGCCTCGGCTGGCTGGTCGGCCTGATCATGGCCGGAATCGTCTTTATCGTTATCGTCGGCGGCATCAAGTCGATCGCCCGGGTGACGGAAAAGATCGTGCCGTTCATGGCGATCTTCTACTGCTTCTTCGCCCTGATCGTCATCTTCCTGAACGCCTCCGTCCTTCCGGAGGCCATTGGCAATATCTTCTCCGGCGCATTGACCGGTGAGGGCGTAGCCGGCGGCGCCTTGGGGGCCTTGATTATCGGCTTCCAGCGGGCGGTTTTCTCGAACGAAGCGGGTATCGGCTCGGCATCCATCGCCCACTCGGCGGTACGAACCAAGGAGCCGGTCACCGAAGGCATCGTGTCGCTGCTCGAGCCTTTCATCGACACGATCGTCATCTGCACGATCACCGCCTTGGTGATCGGGACCTCCGCGGTCGCGGATCCGAACTTTGCGGGGACGGCCAAGGGCATCGCCATGACGTCGGCGGCGTTTGAGCGTCAGTTTGCATGGTTCCCGATCCCGCTTGCCTTCGCGGGCGTCCTGTTCGCCTTCTCGACCATGATTTCATGGTCGTATTACGGGCTGAAGGGGTGGACCTATATGTTCGGCGAGAGCATGCGCGGACAGACGATATACAAGCTGATCTTCTGTGCCTTTGTGGCGCTCGGCTGTGTCGTGCAGCTCGGTCCGATCCTGGATATCTCGGACGCGCTGGTGTTCCTCATCTGCGTCCCGAACATCCTGGGGCTCTATATCCTGGCGCCGATCGTCAGGAAGGAGCTCGAATCATATCTTGCCCGGATCGAAAGCGGCGAGATCAAGAAGTACAAAGGCGTTTAATTCGAAAACGGGAAGGTATTTTCCCAAGGCCCGGCCCATCGTGTGGCCGGGCCTTTTCTCGTTCCGTGTTTGAGACGGGCTTTGATGTGTACAATACCGGCGGCGCGCGATATGTAAGCCGGACGATGGAACCCGGGCGGCGACAGGCATCCTAAAATGAAGACGGTCACCTGGTACATCACCAAGCAGGTCCTCGGCATGACGCTGCTGGCCGCCCTTGTGCTCTGTTTCATGGTCTGGCTGTTCCGGTCCCTGCAGGTCGTGGACATGGTCTTGAACCGCGGCATCTCGCTGACGGGATTTCTGTATTTCGCATCGCTGCTGTTCCCGCGGTTTTTGCTTCTTGTCGCGCCGATGGCGGTATTCGGCGCCGCGCTGTTCACCTACAACAAAATGATTGGCGACAGCGAACTGGTCGTCATGCGCTCCGCAGGGTTGAGCCAGATGGCGCTGGCCAAACCGGCAATCATTATCGGCCTCGCGATTTCGCTGTTGTCGATCTTCATGAGCACCTATTTCGTCCCGCTCACCTTCCGGGAATACAAGGAACTGCAGCTGAAGTACCGCAATGACCTACCCAAACTATTGCTGCAGAAAGGCGTCTTCAGTCCGATGGCCGATGGCGTCACGGTGTATTTCCGCGACGTTGCGAAAAACGGCGCGCTGCTGGATGTACTGGTCCACGACAACCGGGACCGTATAAGGCCGGAAACCTACATGGCGAAACGCGGACTGGTGCATGAAGGGAAAAAAGGCCAATGGGTTCTCACGCTGAAGGATTTCAGCGTGCAGTACCTCGCAAACCCAAAAAAGGCTGCGGTCTGTGGGCCGCGCGCCCTAGCCGACAACCCCGACCGGACCGATTGTAGTCCACCGGCGTTCGAGCGCGCCGCGTTCTCCGACGCCAATCACGTCGAATTCGATTTCTTCACCGGGGGCGAGAGCAGCCTCTACCTTGGCCCCCGGGAACGGATGTTCGTCGAGTTGTTGGACCCGACGATTGTAGATCCAAGACTTCGCCGGGACATGCAGGCGGAGCTGCACTACAGGCTTGCCATGCCGCTGCTGCCGCTGACATGCGCCGTGATCGGCATCGCGATTCTGCTGTCGGGCAGCTTCAGCCGCCGCGGCCAGTTCAAATTGGTGCTCATGGCGGTGATAGCGGCCGCAGGTGTCATCATCGCCACGCATCTGCTGCGGAACTACGCAACGCAGCGTCCGTGGTTGATCGCCGTTATGTACGCGACAGTGCTGTTACCGCTGCTAATCGGCTTGCTTTCACTCGCGGCGCCCAGGCAGCTGCCCCGCGGCGGTCCCGCCGCACCGCAATAGCCGGCGTCCGCGCCCGGCCATTCAAATGTTGAGGCGCTTGAAAATTGGCTCCGGAATAGACCGGATAATGGTCATGATGCCCCACCAGAAAAACGGAAAATAGGCGACTTCCCTGCCCTTTTCCGCGAACCGCCAACACGCCGCCGCGCAAGCTTCGGGCGACGCCACGAGGAACAATCCCGGCAGACCGAAAGTCATGTCGGTATCCAGGAAACCGGCCTTGATCGTGGTCACCGATACGCCATGGCGGCACAGCCGCGCCCGTAACCCCTGAAGATACAGGTTCAAGGCGCCCTTCGCCGACCCGTAGACGTAATTCTTGATCCGTCCCCGGTCGCCTGCCACCGATGACAGGACAACCACTTTCCCCTCTCCCCGCGTCTCCAGATGCGGCGCCAGCCGGCTCAACAAAGAAACCGCGCCGAGATAGTTCACGTGGACGGCGCGCCGCGCCAAATCGAAATCAAGATCGATATCGTCCTGTTCCGGCATCGCGCCGAACAGGACAAGCACGTTCAGCCGTTCCGCCTTGCCGACACAGGCATCCACAAATGCCTGATGACTGTCGAAATCCTCCGCGTCGAACGTCAAAACCTCCGCACGGCCGCCGCCGCGCGCCATCGCATCATTGGCGGTGCGTTGCAGGTCGTCGCCGTCGCGGCCCGCCAGCAGAAGATCTGCGCCCTCGCCGGCGGCATGCCGGGCGAAGGCCCGCCCGATCGAAGAAGACGCGCCGACGATCAGCCAGGTGGTCCGGGCATCGGTCATTTGCCGCCGCCCTCGCGAATTTGCAGTCGCCGCGCGAGATCGGAAATGAACATTCCATCCGGATCGACCTGCTGTAGCACCTCGCGGAATGCCTTTAGCTTCGGGTACATCGTCGCGAAGCCTTTCGCGCTAAGGCAGGAATCCTTGGCAAGGTAAATCCGTCCCCCGTGATCCAGGGTAATGGCCTCCAGCCGCGTCATCAGATCGTCCATGCCGGCCCGCATTGGAAAATCCAGCGCCAATGTGTATCCGGGCAAGGGAAAGGAAAGGTGTCCTTTGCCGGCGGCGCCCAAGGTTTTCAACACGGCGAGAAAGGATCCTGCGCGCGCCGCGCTGGCGGTTGCCAAGAGCGTTTCAATGCCGGCGCGGGCCTCGGCGTCCGGAATGACGCATTGGAACTGATGGAAGCCTGCGGGCCGTACATTCGGTTCCATTCGTGAATACTGTCCAGCGGGTGAAAAAAGCGCGACATTTCGACCCGGCGCGAGCGGCCGGTCGCGCTCACCCGGCGCAAATACAGCGCGTTGAAGGCGGCAATCGACCAGCGGTTCAACACGGCACCGGGCAAATCGAACGGTATCTTGCGGGGGCGGCCGGATCCCGCCGGAACCCCGTCGGCCGCAACTTCCGCCGTCTCCAATATTCCGCGGCCCAGGTTCCCGCCCTGCGCCAGCGCATCGATCCAACCGACCGAATAGGTGGCGGTCCGGCGCGCATCCTCGAGCAATTCAAAAAACTCGTCCAGGTCGCGTGCCCGCCGTTCGCGCAGATCGACCGCATTGCTCGCCACGGGCAGAAGGCCGATGCAAACCGCGAGGATCATACCGGTCAGGCCTAGCCCGCCGATCGTGGCGGCGAACAGATCGTCGTCATCCGCCGCTGCGACGCGGCGGATCGAACCATCCGCCAGCAGCAGGTCGATCCACACGACATGGTCGCCAAATCCGCCATGCCGGTCATGGTTCTTGCCGTGCACGTCGTTGGCGACCGCGCCACCGATCGTGGCGAAGCCCGTTCCCGGTATCGACGGCAGCAGGAAGCCCTTCGGCACGAGCCACCGGTGCAACGCGGCAATGGTCGCACCGGCTTCGCAAACAAGTTCGCCTTTCGCCGCGTCGAAGGCGAGCACACGGTCCAACCGCTCGGTCAGCATCGCGTGTCCGCCATCGTTCAGCGCCGCATCGCCATAACTGCGGCCGCCGCCGAATGGGATCAAGCCCCCTTCCGGCCGAGACGCCACCGATTGGACCGCCGACGACCAGCGCTCGGGACGGCAGGCCCGGACCGAGGCGCGGCTGCTTCGGTCCCAGCCGGTCAATTGCAGTTCTTTCCAGGTCATGTTCGGCGCGCGCAGGCTTCTAAAAATGAATCATGTAGATGTATGTAGCGAGCCATGCGGCCACGGTCACCATGAGAAATGGATCATTAAAAAGTAAACTCGTCGGCGAGCCCGAACGCTCCTCCACCAGGGTGAGCTGCAGATACCGGAAAACGCCAGCGATTACATAGGGCGTCGTCAGATACAGCTTTTCGCTGCCAAGCCGCGCCATCGCATCCTGATCGGCGGTAAATATTAAATATGAAACCAGCAACGCCGACAGAGTCACCACGACGCACACATCGAGGAAAGGTTTCGTATATCCCGCCAAACTCACCCGATGTTCGGAATCCAATGCCATCACCAGGTCGTCGCGCCGTTTCGCCAATGCGATGAATAGCGCAAGCATACCGGCGCAAATCTGAATCCAGGCGGTCGGTTCCACTGCGATCACCGCGGCGCCCGCGTGCACACGCAGCACGAATCCCGCCGAAATTATCAAGACGTCGACAATGGAGATTGATTTGAGGCCGAGACTGTATCCCAAGTTCAGCGCCGCATAGGCGAGCACCACCGTTGCCGCGGCAGGACTGGTCAAGATTGCGATCAGCAGACCGGTGAAGACCAGCCCGATCGCCATTGCCAGACCGGTTGCCGGCCCGAGCAGACCCGACGCCAATGGCCGACGACATTTGATGGGGTGCCGCTTGTCGGATTGCCGGTCGCGCAGGTCATTGAAACAGTAGACACCGCTCGACACAAGGCAAAAACTCAAGAATAACAAAAGAGTCGCGGCTAGTGCCTTTATCGAAACGGCACTGGGTGTAAAGAATATCGGCGCGAAAACGAACGCGTTCTTTACCCACTGGCGCGGCCGCATCAACCGGACCATACCCAACAGCCGGCTTTCCACGAAATCCGTGTCGTGCCGATCGCCTTGCGGAATGGGGGTACTCATGGGGCGGCTCCTGGGTCGTCCGGCGGCTGCAGGACTGCTCAAACGGCGACTATTTCATAACGTTACTAATAGCCTGTTAACGAATTCGGCAGCCACAAAGTGAAGCGTGATGGATATTCGGTGACGGAAAGAACCTTTCAATACCGTTCCGTTCCGTACTATTAATCAAGGATAATAAAACCAAAGACAGGGAATGGGCAGCACTTCGATGAGTATCGACCAGTATTTTGCCGCACCGGCAGTTGCTTCCGCTGACATCGCGGGATCAGGCGCCCCCGTCGCACAAAGATCTGCGATGGCGGGACGGATGATGCGGGCAGGCGACGTGGCGTCCTAATAGCCACCGTCTGATCGGAGCGTTCTGGTGAAACTCTCGGCAACATTGTCGTCGTATTTGGGACGCCAATACATGTATTGGCTGTTCGGCGTGTTCCTGTGCTTTATGGCGATCGCCCTGCTTTTCGATTTTGTCGAAATGATGCGCCGCGCCGCAAACAAGGAAAATGCGACCGTCGGCATCGTCCTGCAAATGAGCCTTTTTAAGCTGCCGCACCTTCTGCAGACGACGCTGCCTTTCATGGTTCTGTTTGCCGGCATGTTCAGCTTTTGGCGCATGGCGCGCGCCAACGAAGCCGTGGTATCCCGCGCGGCGGGAATTTCCGCGTGGCAATTCATTCTGCCTGCCTTCCTGATCACGGCCCTGGTCGGGTTCGCGCAGATCACGGTTATCAATCCTTTCGCGGCGGCGATGCTCGCGAAATTCGAAAAGCTCGAGGCCGACTATCTGAAGGGCCGAACCAGCATGCTCGCCGTTTCAAGGAACGGATTGTGGTTGCGGCAATCAAATGACGATCAGGGCTATTCGGTCATACACGCGCTCCGTGTTGCGCAAGACAAGATGGACCTCCGGGACGTCATCATTTTCCGCTTTTCCCAAAAAGAGGAATTCATTGAACGGATCGACTCTGAATCGACGATGTTGCGGGATGGGTATTGGCTGATCCGATCGGGCTGGCAATCAACGCCGACCGAGGGGACGAAAGCCGTCAAGGACTTGAAGATCAAAACGGATCTGACGCAGAACCGGATCTTAGACAGCTTCGCCCCGCCCGAGACAATGTCATTTTGGGACCTGCCGGCATTCATTCGCGTGCTTGAAACGGCTGGATTCTCGGCACACCGCCATCGGCTGCATTTTCATGCGCTGATGGCCTATCCGCTGCTCCTGAGTTCGATGATACTCATCGCGGCGGCATTCACGCTGCGCATCAATCGCAGGACCCGCGCCACCATTACCCTGCTCGGCGGATTGTTGTGCAGCTTCGTGCTCTATTTCCTGACTGACGTGGTGCACGCACTCGGCCTTTCAGCCAGCATCCCCATTCCTTTGGCGGCTTGGACGCCCGCCGGCGTGTCGACACTGGTCGGGCTTGCCATACTGTTTCATTTGGAGGATGGCTGATGGGCGTCTTTCGAATGGTCGCCGTGCTGGTGACGATCCTCGCGGCGTCGATTCCCGCAGGGCAAACGCGCGAGATCGGTTCGCCAGACACCCCGGTATTGATCACAGCCGATGAGCTCAGCCGCGACGATGAACTCGGCGTGGTTATTGCGCGCGGCAATGTGGAGATCACCCAGGGCGACCGTATCCTCATGGCTGACTCCGTCAGCTACAACGAAAAATCGGATACGGTAAGCGCATCCGGCAATGTGCGGCTGATGGAGCCTTCGGGCGAGGTCATCTTCGCGGAATTCGTTGAACTCCGGGACCAGTTCAAAAACGGGATCGTCAAACAGATCCGCGTTCTGCTGAACGATGACAGCCGATTCGCGGCCCAAGAAGCGCGCCGCGAAGATGGCAATAAGTTGGTCATGAGACATGGCGTCTACTCGCCGTGCAAGGCATGCAAGAAAAATCCCGACCGACCGCTGATCTGGCAAATCAAGGCCACGCGAATAGAACACGATGAATTGCGGCGCGAGGTCCGCTACCACAACGCATTCCTGGAGTTGTTTGGATTGCCGGTCGCTTACATACCCTATTTCACCCATCCGGACCCCACGGTGAAACGAAAGAGCGGCTTTCTTGCTCCGGATTTCGGTGCAGGCGGAAATCTCGACGGATTTATCCGCGTGCCTTACTTCCTCACAATCGGCGACGACAAGGATGTGACGATCAGTCCGATCTATACCGTTGCCGAGGGCTTGGTCTTCAGCGGGGAATACCGACAAAGGTTCAACAAGGGTGAGGTAATTATTTCCGGAAGTGTCACCGAAGCCGACCGAACCGACACGGTCAACGGAGTCAGCGTGACGGAACGGGACAAGCTGCGCGGTTACGGCGAGATTAATGGTCGGTATGACATCGATCAGACATGGCGTGTTGGCGCGGACGCGCAACGGTCAACCGACCGCACCTACCTCAAGCGGTTCGACTTCTTTGAAAACAATCCGGATGTCTTGAAATCCAATGCCTATCTGGAAGGGTTTCGGCCACGCACCTACGCCGCGGCAAATGTGTATGCGTTCCAGGACCTCCGGCCGGTATCATCGAGACCGGAACAGCCGATTATCGCACCTCTGCTGCAATTCAATCATGTCGGCGAGTCCGACCAATACAGCGGCCGCCTGAGCTTCGATGCGGATTTCCGGCTGCTGACCCGAACCGACGGCCCGACAACGCAGCGGGTATCGGTCCGGCCGGGCTACGAGGTTTCGCACACCGCCGACGCCGGGTTCGTTACGACATTCTCGGCATCCGTCCTCGCCAACTTCTACAACGTAAATCAGACCGCCGGCCCATCCTTCAGACCCGATATCGAGAACAACATGAGCGGCCGGCTGTTGCCCCGGGCAACATTGAATTGGCGGTTTCCCTTCGTGAACACATCCGGGGCCTTTCGCAAATTAATTGAGCCGGTAGCCATGTTTACGGCGACGCCGAACGGCCAAAATCCCAAAAAAGTCCCCAATGAAGACAGTACGGTATTCGAAGCCGATGATTCGAACCTGTTGAGTCCGGACCGGTTACCGGGCACCGACCGAGTCGAAAGCGGTCAGCGCGCCATCTATGGATTGCGTGTCGGCGTCTACGGTAGCGGCGCCAGCCAGATGACGGCCTTCATTGGCCAAAGTTACCGGCCCACTACCGACAGCAGCTTGAACCAAGAAAACTTCATCGAGCAAGGCTTCTCCGATATCGTTGGACGAGTCGATATCACGCCAATGAAATACGTGGATGTGCTGTATCGCTTCGCCTTTTCATCGGATGACATCGGACGCCCGAAGCGGAGCGAGGTATCCTTCTCGCTCGGGCCACCGGCACTGAAATTTGAAGGATTTTATTCCTTTGTCGATGCCACGGGCGATTTTTCGGAACGCGAGGAAATAAAGCTTCGATTCTCGACGAAGATCACCGATCATTGGTCGCTTGCCGCAACGACACATCGCGACGTCGCCGAGGGCCGGGCACTGAAACATTCGGGGATTCTGCGATACGAGGATGAATGTTTTGGGCTCGAATTGGTGGGCACAAGAAGCTTCTTCGACGAGGAGGATATTGACCCTTCCGACTCCCTACTGATTCGTATTAAATTCAAGCATCTCGGTGAAGTCGGCACGACGACCGGATGATCTGGTGGGAGCGATGGTTATCAAGCGAACATGGGCTTACTCCCCTGTTGCGATTGTACGATTCAAGCGGCTTTTAGCCGCCGTCTTGATTTGTGGCGCATTCATCGCATCCACGGCAGGAACCGTCGATGCACAGGGCGTCATTCGGATCGCCGCGGTGGTGAACGAAGACCTCATTACCGCCTATGACCTTTCGAACCGAATTCGCCTCGTCATGCTCACCAGCCGGCTGCCCAACACGCCGGAAATCCAGCGCCGCCTATCCTCCCAGGTGTTGCGCAACCTCATTGATGAACGACTGCAATTGCAGGAGGCCAAACGCCTTAAAATCGAGATCCCCGACAAGGAGGTCGATAGCCTTCTTCTCAAACTGAACCAGCAGAACCGCGTGGAACCAGGTACGATCGAGCGCATGCTCTCGCGCGGCGGTATCGACGCGAGTGTTCTGCGTGCGAAACTCCACGCTGAAAACGCCTGGGCAAAAGTGGTTCGCCGGCAACTGCGGCGCCAGGTTTCCATTGGAAGCGAAGAGGTGGACGAAGAGCTGGAGCGCCTCAAGACGGTGCGGAATCAGCCGCGCCAGCAAATAGCCGAAATTTTCCTCAGCATCGACAACGAGGAAAACGAAGACCGGGTCATGGAACTCGCGGATCGTCTCATTAAACAGGTTCAGGCCGGCGCACGGTTCACGGCGCTTGCGCGCGAATTCTCACAAAGTTCCAGCGCCGCGGTCGGCGGCGACATGGGATGGGTTTCCAAAGGCCAGCTCGACCCGGCTTTGGAACAAAGCATCGCCGGACTAAAAAAGGGCGAGATTGCCAAGCCGGTTCGCACACTGGCGGGCGTTCATATCCTGATGCTGGTCAATCGCGTGAACGCGCAATCGACGTCCCTGCGCAAGACCACGATGGATCTTGCGCAAATCGTATTGCCCGTCGGCAAGGATGCCACCGATGAGGATTTGCGGAATATGCGTCTCAAGGCGCAGAATATTCGCAATGCGACTAAGGATTGCGCTGAGCTTCGGGAGGCCGCGAAGTCGATTGCATCTCCGAAATCCGGCGACCTCAAAGGGGTGACCGCCGACGACCTTCCCACCCAATTGCGCGATGCGGTTGCGGCGTTGAGAGTGGGCGAATCAACCCAACCGATACGGGTTGCCGAAGGATATCTCGTGATGACATTGTGTGCCCTCAAAGAGGACCTGGCCGGCCTGCCGAGCCGGAAACAGATCCAGCGGCGCCTCGGCGACCAACGGCTCAACCTTCATATCCAACGGTATATGCGCGATCTTCGGCGGACCGCCTTCGTGGATATCCGCGGATGATCGGATCGCCGCTCCCGATAGCGCTCACGATGGGCGAGCCCGCCGGCATCGGTGGAGAATTAACCCTGCGGGCATGGCTCGATCGTGAACGGTTGGGCTTGCCGATATTTTTTGCCGTCGACGATGTGGCGCGGCTGAAGGCGCTGGCCGGCCGCCTCGGTTGGGATGTTCCAATTGCCGAAATTGGCGATCCGGACGACGCCGCCGATCGGTTCGACGACGCCCTCCCCGTCCTCGCCAATCCCATTCCGGGATCGGTCGTGCCGGGACAACCGGACCCGAAAAATGCCGCCGCCGTCATCGATGCCATACGCATCGCCGTGGACCTGGTCGTCGCGGGCAAGGCCGGCGCATTGGTCACAAATCCCGTGCACAAGAAAACGCTTTACGACGGCGGCTTCCCCCACCCCGGACACACGGAGTTTCTGGCCGAACTGGCCGGCGGCGTGCGGTCTGTCATGATGTTGACCTGTCCGGGGCTGCGTGTAATTCCGGTCACCGGGCATGTCCCCCTTTTGGACGCGATTTCCAAACTCAGCAGCGCGGAGATCGTCGAGGTGGTGACGATCACGGACGCCGCCTTGCGGCGTGATTTCGGCATTGAGGTCCCGCATCTGATGGTCGCCGCGCTCAATCCGCATGGCGGCGAAGACGGGTCCCTCGGGCCCGAGGAAGAAGCCATCATCCGGCCCGCAATCGACGAGCTCAAGAAACGCGGACTTTCGGTCAGCGGCCCGGCGCCCGCCGACACGTTGTTTCATGAACGCGCGCGGGAAGCCTATGACGCGGCCATTTGCATGCATCACGATCAGGCGCTGATCCCGCTCAAGACCATCGACTTTCACAACGGCGTCAACGTCACCCTGGGGCTGCCGTTCGTCCGCACGTCGCCGGATCACGGAACGGCGTTTGAAATCGCCGGCATGGGCGTCGCCGACGTCACCAGTCTGGCGGCGGCACTTACCATGGCGCGCGATATCGTTGCGTGCCGAAGCGACGGCCGCAGGACGCAGCGAACCGCCCTTGCCTGACCGGGCCGACAACGACCAACTTGCCACTCTGCCGCCGCTGCGCGACACGATCGGCCGGCACGGTCTGAATGCGCGCAAGTCGCTCGGTCAGCATTTTCTGCTCGACCTAAATCTGACCCGGCGGATCGCTCAGGCGGCGGGCGATTTGAGCACGGGAACGGTAATTGAAATTGGGCCCGGCCCGGGAGGCTTGACGCGATCCCTGCTGGCCGAGGGCGCCCGCCGGCTAATTACGATCGAACGCGACGCCCGCTGCATCGAAGCGTTGGCACCGCTCGCACAAGCCGCCGGCGGCCGGTTGGAAATCGTTGAAGGCGACGCCGCCAAGATCGATTGCGCCGCACTGGGGACACCACCGCGACGTATCGTCGCCAATCTGCCCTACAATATTTCAACGGTTCTCCTGATTCGATGGCTGCGCGATGCGGCGGCGTTTCACAGCATGACCTTGATGTTCCAGAAGGAGGTCGCAAACCGGCTGATCGCATCGCCGGGAACCTCTGCATTTGGCCGGCTTTCCGTGATGGCGAACTGGCTCTGCGAGACTCGGATATGTTTGAACCTGCCAGCCCGCGCCTTCACGCCGCCGCCGAAAGTCGACTCGAGCGTGGTCCAGTTTTCCCCGCGGGAATCGCCCGAACCGGCCATCTGGGAGGCCATGGAAACCGTCGTCGCAGCGGCATTCGGGCAGCGGCGCAAAATGTTGCGCAGCGCGTTGAAGACTCTGAAAACGGACCCGCTGCCGCTGCTGGCCGCGGCGGAAATCGAACCGACCGCGCGGGCGGAAACCCTAACGATCGGCCAATTCGCGGCGCTGGCGCGCGCCTTCAGCGCCCGGAACGCAGCCCCTTGACGAATTCACCCAATCCGATCATCCGTTCGCGGCGCAGCCGCTCGGCCTCGAGGATCGCCGTCACATTCCGGACGCTTTCCTCGATGTCGTGATTCACGATGATGTAGTCGTATTCCGCATAGTGGCTCATTTCGTCCGACGCCTTGCCCATCCGCCGCGCCACCACTTCCGGCGGATCCTGCGCGCGCTTCTTGAGCCGGCGCTCCAAATCCGCCGTAGATGGCGGCAGGATGAACACACTGACCAGATCCTCGCCCGCCTTCTCTTCGATCTGCTGCGTCCCCTGCCAGTCGATGTCGAACAGCACGTCCTGGCCGCGATCAAGCGCCTCCAGGACCGGCGCCGCCGGCGTGCCGTAATAATTGTCGAAGACTTTCGCGTATTCGAGCAGCTCCCGGCGGTTGACCATCAAATTGAAATCCGCCACGTCGACGAACCGGTAATCCCGCCCCGCCACTTCGCCCGGCCGCTTGGGCCGGGTGGTGACGGACACCGACATGGTAATCCCCGAATCCCTTTCCAGAATAGCGCGGGAAATTGTGGATTTCCCCGCACCGGACGGCGACGAAAGCACAAGCATCAGCCCGCGCCGGGAGATCGTATCTAAATCGCTGCTGGCACTCATTCCAGATTCTGAACCTGCTCGCGGAATTGCTCGACGGTCGCCTTCATGTCGAGCCCCACCCGGGTCAAATCGACATCATTCGACTTGGAGCATAACGTGTTCGCTTCGCGGGTCATCTCCTGACACAGAAAATCCAGCCGCCGGCCAATCGCCCCGCCGCCCTCGAGCAATTCCCCCGCCGAGGCGAAATGGGAAGCGAGCCGGTCGAGCTCCTCGCGAATGTCGCCCTTCACGGTGAGCACCGCGAGTTCCTGGGCCAGGCGCTCTTCGGGCAGCGTGGGAACCGCATCCAGCAACTCCTTGAGCTGCATGGTCCAACGTTCTTTGACTTTTTCCGGCCGCAGCGATTCAACCGATGCCGCCTCCGCGCGCAGCGCTTCGAGGTCCGCGAGCTGTCCCGACAGAACCACCGCCAGTCGATCGCCCTCTTCCTGGCGGGCTTCGGCGAGCGCATCAAGCGCCTCACCCAGCGACTGAGCCATGCCGTCCAACCGGGCCGCGACATCTTCCTCGGATTCCGGCGTATCGACCGCCTCGACCACGCCGCGAACCGCCAGCAAGGCCTCGATCCGCGGTGCATCGGGCGACACCCGGCCCTGATACCGGCGCGCTTCCTCTACCAGCATGTCGAGCAGGTCGCTATTGATGCGCATCGGGACCTCCGACTGCGCCGTCCCGGTCCGGCTAAGGCCGAGATTCAAGGAAAACGCGCCGCGTTGAAACCGCTTGGAAATCGCTTCGCGAACGACAATATCGAGCTTTTCATGGCCCTGCGGCGGACGGAACCGGATGTCACGGGAGCGCGCATTTACGCTCTTGGCTTCCCAGCTCCATTGCCAGGACCCGTGCTGTCCGCCGGCCCGGGCGAACCCTGTCATACTGGCAACGGCCAAAAATATGCTCCTTCAAGAAAACTTGCAGCTGAGGCGAGACATTTTCGCGCCGCACTATATCCTGCTCCCCGTGACGCAACAACAATCGCACGGTATCCCCAACCCCATGTCCGTACGCGTTCCCGCACCGCCGCAATCGATCCTGCTCACCGGCGCATCCAGCGGCATCGGCGAGGCGCTCGCCCTCGCCTACGCTGCGCCGGGCGTCCGTCTCGCCTTGGGCGGCCGCCACCAAGGCCGGCTGGACGCGGTCGCGGAACAATGCCGGCAACAGGGCGCGGAAGCCGACGGCCGGACTATCAACGTCACCGACTGCGACGCCATGCGGGACTGGATCCGGTCGGCCGAGCGGGCGCGCGCGATCGACCTGGTCATCGCCAATGCGGGAATATCGGCCGGCACTTCCGGCGGCGGCGAAGCGGAACGCCAAGTGCGCCTGATCTTCGACACCAACTTGACCGGAACCTTGAACACCGTACATCCGGCCATCGACGCGATGCGCACGCGCCGCCGGGGACAAATCGCCGTCATGAGCTCGGCCGCCGCCTTTCGCGGCTTCCCGGGCGCGCCCAGCTATAGCGCCAGCAAGGCCGCGGTACGTATTTACGGCGAGGCGCTGCGCGGCATGCTCTATCGCGACGGCATCGGCGTCTCGGTGATCTGCCCGGGGTTCGTCCGCAGCCGGATAACCGCGGCCAACCAGTTTCGCATGCCGCTGTTGATGGACGCCGACCGGGCCGCGGCAATCATCCGGCGCGGTTTGGCAAAAAACAAACCCCGGATCGCCTTCCCGTGGCCGACCTATTTCGCGTCTTGGCTGACCGGCGCGCTGTCGCCGGGCCTGACCGATGTGTTCTTTCGCAATCTGCCGGAGAAATGATGCCGCCTCGGCTTGGCGCGTCCAGCGCTCTGTCGGCGACCTGGATGCGCAAAATTGGGTCCGGTTATCGTTCGAGCCGGGGATTGAGAACGTCGCGCAAACGGTCACCAACCAGATTGATGCTGACAATGGTGACAAGCAGTGCGACACCCGGCAAAACGCTGATCCAATATTTCCCGCCCAACAAATAGTCATAGCCGTTCGAGATCAACAGGCCGAGCGAAGGTTCCGTGACCGGCAAGCCGAGGCCGAGAAACGATAGCGCCGCCTCGAGCGCGATGGCGTTCGCAACTTGCACGGTCGCGATGACGATGAGCGGCGGCAGGCAATTCGGCAGCAGATGGCGGAAGATCATACGGAGACTGGACAACGCAAGGCTGCGCCCCGCCTCCATATACTCCTTGTTCAATTCGGCCAGAGCGGTGCCCCGGACCGTGCGGGCATAGTACGCCCATTGCACGATAACCAGTGCCGCGACCACCTTGTCGACCCCCTTGCCCAATACGGCGAGGAGGATCAGCGCGATCAACACGGTGGGAAAACTGATTTGAACGTCGACCGCCCGCATGATGAGCGTATCAATCCGGCCGCCGTAATAGGCCGAGCACAAACCGACGCAAGTCCCTGCGATTACCGCGAGCGTGGCGCTGCCGATGCCCACAAAGATGCTCAGCCGCAGGCCGTAAAAAATCGCGCTCACCATGTCACGGCCCTGATCGTCGGTGCCGAGCCAGTACGTGCCGCCGGTATAAGCCTTAGAGCCCGGCGGCAATAGACTGTCGAGCACGTCGATCTCGCCGAGGTTGTACGGGTTTTGTGGCGAAATCAGCGGCGCGAAGATCGCGACGCAGAGGATTATCACGGTGACCGCAAAGCCGAACACGGCCAGCGGGCTTTCCATATAATCCGTCAGCAACCGCATGAAGGGCGTCTGAACCGGTACTGCGGCCGGATCCTTGCCATCTTCAAAGCGGCGCTCGGGGACGGTGCTCATACCTTTTCCTGCGTCAGCCGAACGCGCGGATCGACCAGCGAATAAATAATATCGACCACCAGGTTGATGAAGATGAACAAGGTCACGACGATCAGCATGTAGGCGACGATCACCGGACGGTCGAGCAGGTTGATCGAGTTGACGACGAGACGGCCGATACCCGGCCATGCAAATACGGTTTCCGTGACGATAGAACCGGCCAACAGGTCGCCGAATTCCAGACCGACAACGGTGACCAGCGGAATCAGGATATTCTTCATGGCGTGGACCCCAACGACACGCCGGTTCCGGAGCCCCTTGGCACGGGCAAACTTGATGTAGTCGGTCAGCATCACTTCACGCATACCGGCGCGCGTCAGACGAATCACAAGCGCCATCTTGAGCAGCGAAAGATTGATCGCCGGCAGCAGGATGTGCGTGAAGCCGTCCCAAGTCAGGATGCTCAATTGAATGCCGAATACTTCGACCGTGTGGCCGCGACCGGTCGACGGCAACCAGCCCAGCATGACGGCGAAGACCATAATCAGCATCAGGCCAACCCAAAAAGACGGCAAGCTGAAGCCAAGAATCGATCCGGCCATGATGGTCCGCGAAACCGGCGACTCCGGATAGAGTCCGGCGAACATTCCAAGCGGTATGCCGATGCCGAGCGACAGCAGAAGGGCGACGATCGTCAGCTCGAACGTTGCCGGAAGACGTTGCGCGAGCAACTCGACCGCCGGCACTCTGAACACGAAGGATTTGCCGAGATCCCCGCTGAGCGCATTGCCCACAAAAACGCCGTACTGCTGCCACAGGGGCTTGTCGAGCCCCATTTGCCGGCGCGCCAGCTCGACATCCTCATCGGTGGCGTCCTCGGCAATCAACAGTTCGACCGGATCGCCGACGGCAAAGACTCCGGTGAAGACGATCACCGACATCACGAACAGCACGACGACGCTTTGCATCAGCCGGCGAATGAGGAAGACCGACATCGTCTACCCGGCGCGTATGCTGATAACGGTCGGCGGACGCGGACAGCAGAACACTGCCGGCCGTCCGCCGGCCGTTACCCGATCATTTCTTTTCACGTACCGACATCGCCAGCGTGTATTGGTCGAGCCGCGGCGTATAGACCAAATCTGGTTTGGTACCCCATGAAAAAACCCAGAAAACGAGAGGCATCATCGCGACCTCATCCATCGCAATCTTTAAGCCTTTCATCGAAAGATCTTCACGCCTCTCGGCATTCACCTCGACCGTAGACAATTCGCCATACCGATCGACTTCGGCGTTGGAATAGCGCCCGCGATTGGCGCGACCGGTGCGCTTCTTCTTATTGTAGGTCATGACGTTGGGATTGAGGATGCCCATCGGGTCCATCAGGCTGTTACCCCAACTGCTCATATACAGCGGAAGCTCCAGCTTGCCGCGGCGCTTCGAGAATACCGAATGCGGCATCGTCTCGACCTTCATCTCCATATTGAGGTGCCGCGTCCACATCTGCGCCACCACCTGGATCGTCTTGACCGCATTGACGATACGGTCGTTGGACGTGTGGATGGTCACCCTGAAGCCATCCGGATAACCCGCTTCCGTCATCAGCTGCTTGGCCTTCTTGGGGTCGAATGTCGACATGTCGTAGTTTGGGATGTGGCCGAACATGCCCTCGGGCAGATACTGGCGGGCGCGTACCGCCTGGCCCTGGTTGACCCGCTCGACGATGACATCCCGGTCGATCGCCAGATTGAGCGCCTGACGCACCTTGAGTTTGCGAAACGGGTTTTCCTTGAGCGGCTTGCCGTCCTTGCCCGAGAAATGTTTCGTCTTGTCCGGTTCCTGCACGAAACCAGGGACGAACATGGTGAATCGGGTTGTCGGGCTGGTCCACAGTTTCAAACGCTTATCCGTCTTCAGGCGCTTGATGTCCGTCGTCGGAACCGCGGATATGATATCCACATCCCCGGCGAGCAGCGCGGCGAGCCGGGTAGAATCGTTCTTCATGATTTTGAACGTGACTTTGTCCCAGGGCTCCTTGCCACCCCAATAGGTATCGTTGCGGACATATTCGACGCTTGCGCCGGGCACCCATCGCACAAACTTATATGGTCCAGTGCCAATCGTCGCCTTGCCGGTGGTGTAGTCTTCGGTCTTTGCCCCTTTGCCGTTCTTCTCCGAAATGATGTAGATGCGGCTGATATTCTTAAAAATTAGCGGGATCGGTTTCTTCGTGGTAAATCGCATCGTCCAATCGTCAACGGCTTCAATTTTCGTAACGCCCTTCATGAAGCCCGCAAAGGAACCCGGGCTGTTGGGAACCCCCTTGATCACGCGGTCGAACGAAAACACGACATCCTTCGCGGTGAATGGCGTTCCGTCGTGGAACTTCACGCCGCGCCGAAGCTTGAGCTCGTACTCGGTGGGGCTCAACGCCTTCCAGGAGGTCGCGAGACTGGGAACGAGGTTGCCCTTGACGTCCGTTTTTACCAGCGTCTCGAAGACGTGCATGGCGTTCGAATTGTTCTGACCGTTGTTGTGCCAATGGGGGTCGACGCCCGTCAGCACTGCGCCGAGGCCGATCACCAAATCCTTGGCGGCGACAATCGAGGCCGACATAGACACGGCGGCGGCCACGACCGTGGCAAACAATATTTTGCGATTCATGGTTTCCTCCCGTCCTGTGTGTTATCGAGCAGATTATTCGGGACTTGGCGTTTTTTTAGGGTAGCGCTCTCTACAGGGAATAATTATCCGCCCAATTCTGTTGCGCTGACTAGAGCCAAACGCGAATAAATTTAAGCCGCACTTGGAGACGGGTCCCTGAAAACCAACCACACGGCGAATACGCTCCCGGTGTCTCGGAGTATCGACCAACGACTCGGCGCCTGGTTCGACCGACGGATTCTGCCGCAACGCGCCGGAGAAATGCGTGCGGCGCGACTTGGTATCGAAGCCGCCGAACCGCGCCGCGCTACTTTTCGTCAGGCAATACCAGACGGCTTCAGTTTCGAATTCCTTTCAACTACCATGGCGACCGGGCCAACTGAGTTGCCGGAGTGGGTCGAATGGCGAATGGCTTCACCGTGCATGAATCGCTGGACCACGCCCCGCGCATGTCTGGTCCTACCTCACGGATTTTAGCAACGCCCCGGAATGGATGGCGGGAATTGGGGCCTTTACCCAGATCACTCAGAATCCCCTGGAAATCGGAACGCGGTTCGGCTTCCAGGCGCGCGGCAAGCAGCGCGAGACCCGCGTGACCGACTTTGACTCCGGCAAGCGAATTGCCCTGACGTCGACGCAAGGCGGCGTAACGGCCACCTATACATATTCGGTCGCGCCCGCCGGCGGCGGAACGGAGATGACTCTAAACGCCGTGTGCGACGCCACGGGTCTTTGGAAACTGATCCATCCGGTTATCGTCTTTGCGATGAAGAAGAGCGACGCAACCCAGCTCGCGAATTTGAAACGAGCCATGGGCCGGACGGCCACCCCTTATCCATAGATATGGATATCAAGCTGGCATTCCTCGCGGATCGACCGGATCTCATTCCGACCCTTTGCGAATGGTTCGCTGAGATTTGGGCGCCGTATTACGGGCCCGATGGACCAGGCAACGCGGCGGCCGACTTGTACGCCGGCTGCCAAGTGAACGCCCTGCCGGTTTGCCTCCTTGCGGTCGACGGCGCGGGCGAACCAATGGGCACCGCATCGCTAAAGACCGTTTCCGTGGCCGACTTGCCGCGGCATGGCCCGTGGCTGGCAGCCCTGGTCGTCCGGCCGAACTGCGCGGGACGCGGCATTGCAAATTTTCTCGTCCAGGCGATCGAGATTGAGGCGGCGCGGCGTGGCGAAACCGCGCTCTATTGCGACGCCAACACCGACGAAACCCTCAAGAACCCGGGCGGCTGGGAGGAAGCCGATGCCAACCTCCTCGTCAATCGTGGGTGGACCGCCATCGGCACCGGCGATTCCTTGCGCGGCGTGACCGCGATTTTTGAATTTGCAATCCACGCGGACTGACACGCTACGGATCGTGATAATTATTCATCAATCAGAGTGGTGCCGTCACCTGATGGTCAAAACCAAAATTTCACGCCGGAAACGAAATATACGTTCTCCGTATCCTCGCCTTCCTCCCGCGCAAAATCGGCGGTCCTGCCGAATTTTCTCTCCCAGTGAACGCCGACGTACGGCGCCAATTTACGCCAAAATTCGTAGCGCAGCCGCAATCCCAGCTCGAGATCGTTCACGCCGGCCCCCGACCCAATCGCGGTATCTTTCGTGAACGCTACATTGACTTCCAGAAGCGGCTGCAGAATCAATCTCTGCGTCAGCAGGAAATCCTTCTCCGCTTCGAACCGGACCGACACCGCGCCGATCTCGCTAACGAAGAGATTAGCGTCCATCTCAACAAACTGTACTGCCAAACCTTCTACGCCGATTACGCCGTACGTCCGGTCCGGGTCCGGCCGGATGTCGTGGCGGACCCCGACATTGGCGTCAAAGAAATCCGAGATGGGACGGCGATACAGCAGTTGAAATTCCGCCGCTTCCAATTCCTCGTTGACCGGATTCTCTCCCTCTGACTTGAAGGCAAGACGGTGGTCGTCATTCCCTATCCAGGCGTTGACGTCCCACGCCACCACATCGGTTCCATCGCCGATCCGGTATTCGAGCTGCTCGACCTCGAAAGATTTGAAGATCGTATCGTCGAGCTCGGCCGCCCCGGACGGCGCCGGCAAAATCAACACCCCCGCCGCAAATAGCGCGGCACGGAGACTCAAAACTCGCGTCCTCATTGAGGCGCTTCCGCCAGATCGCGCTTGACCACCACCTTACGGAACATGCCCGACGCCATGTGAAAGGTGAGATGACAGTGAAATGCCCACTGGCCCATCGCATCCGCCTCGATATCGGCTTCGACCGTGGTCCCGGGCGCAATCGAAATCGTATGCTTGGCCGGATTGTATTTGCCGCTGCCGTTGTCCAGAATTTGCCACATGCCGTGCAAATGCATGGGATGGGTCATCATCGTCGTGTTAATGAACTTGAAGCGCACCCGCTCGCCGTATTTCAGGTAAATCGGCTCGGCGTCGGAATATTTCGTGCCGTTGATGGTCCAGACATAGCGCTCCATGTTGCCGGTCAGGCGGACGACGATCTCACGATGCGCTTTTCGGTGCGGATACAGCGGCCTGAACGCCTTCAAATCCGCATAGGACAGGAACTTTCCGCCATTCGCCGCCTTCGGCGTCAACCCGCTGCCCGCCGCGTAGAACGGGTCGGCCTTCTTGGCCGCCATCCCGTGCGCCGAATGATCCATGCCTTTCATCACCGTGCCGTCAGGCATTTTGTGAGTGCCCGCCGGCATGCCCTCGGCGCCATGCTTCATCGCGCCGTGATCCATCGAACCGTGTCCACCGTGCCCCTCATGCCCGGCCATGTCGGCCATGGTCAGGAACTGCGGCGGACGCGGCCCCGGCACCTTGTCTTTCATCCCCATTCTGGGCGCCAGCGTGCCTCGCGCGTGCCCCGTTCGCGCCATCGCCTCGGCGAAGATCGTATAGGCCTTGTCTTCCTTCGGCCGAACGATGACATCGTAGGTTTCGGCCACCGCAATGCGGAATTCGTCGACGGTGACCGGCCGCACATTGTTCCCGTCGGCCTGCACCATCGTTAGTCTGAGACCGGGGATCCGGACGTCGAAATACGACATCGCGGACGCATTGATGAATCGGAGCCGGATGCGCTCCCCGGGCTTGAAAAGTCCTGTCCAATTCTGATCCGGATTCCGACCGTTCATCAGGAAGGTGTAGCCGCTGACATCGGCGATGTCGGAGGGCACCATGCGCATGTCGCCCCAGTCCATGCGGTCGGACAGTGCGGCCCCGAGCCCCATCTTACCGATATCCTCGAAAAATGTGCCGACCGTGCGCCGCTGATAATTGTAGTAGTCAGATGACTTTTTCAGGTTGGCCAAGATGGTTTGCGGGCTATCCGTGTGCCAATCGGACAGGACGACGACATATTCCTTGTCGTAGCGGAAGGGTTCGCGCTTTTTCGGCTCGATGATGATCGCGCCATACATGCCGACCGGCTCCTGCAGGCCGGAATGGCTATGATACCAGTAAGTACCGCTCTGCTGCGCCGGAAAGGTGTAGGTGAAGGTCGTTCCCGGCTTGATGCCCGGGAAACTGATCCCCGGCACGCCATCCTGCTGGTAGGGCAGTATCAATCCATGCCAATGAATCGACGTATCTTCGTCCAGCCGGTTGGTCACCTTGATGGTGAGCTCTTCGCCTTCCTTGAAACGCAGAACCGGCCCGGGGACGGTGCCGTTGAAGGTCATTGCCGTCTGGCGTTCGCCGGCGACGTTGATGGCCGTCTTGGCGATCTCCAGATTGTATTGTCCGGCGGTCGCCATCGACGCGACGCCGAGCGCAAAACAGAAGCCCATCGCGATAGCGCCGGCGAATTGTCTGAGGTTTCCGATCATTGGTGCCACCTATCGGATAAATCGTTTATCGAAACTTTATCTCGCCCATCATACCGGATTCGTAGTGACCGGGAATGTTGCAGGCGAACTCCAGCTTGGCGCGCTTGTTGAACGTCCAGATGATCTCGCCGGACTTGCCCGGTTCCAGGAGAACGCTGTTGGGATCGTCGTGGGACATTTTCATCCCGTCGCCGTGATCCATTTTCATACGTTCGTGATTGATGCGATCGGCCTCGATCATGCCGTGCTCCATCATCACCAGCATCTCCTTCTGGTGAGCGGCATGCATGGCCGCCGTGCCGAGCCCGAACTCGTGCAGGAACTCGCCCTTGTTCGTGATCTTGAAGCGGATGGTCTCGCCGGGCTTCACGGATATCGATTCGGGCTCATAGAAATTGTCCCGCATGGTGACGACGATCGTGCGCGTCACCTTTGAAGCCGTCCCCGGCTTGCCAATTGCCGCCGCAGCGCCATGGTGACCGCCCGCGCCATGTTTGCCGGCTGCGTTGACGCGGTCGGCCGCTCCGCCGGCAAACGCCAAGAGCGCGGCGGCCAGTGTCCCAGCCGTGAAAAAAGTCTTCGTGGTGCCCCAATTCATTGACCGCATAAGACGTTTCCTTTCGATCTGCCCGACAATGCCTGCCACCGACAAAGATAACCCGCCGGATATGGCAATTCTATGAATGAGTTGCCGAAGCGAACTTCAGGCGGCGCTACCATGTCGCGCCAAACCGTCGCGGACCCTAGGGCTTCCCGTAACGGGAGGGTCAAGCGCAAAAATAGCGCGTGATGCGCATTCGATAGGCCCGGAAACCCGGATGGCTCTGATGCCCGGTTATCGCCCAAGTTCGGCGATTACAATTTCTGCCATTGAAAATCCCTAAAGTCGTCAGAATAAAACCGCAAACAACATTTTTAATTTAGGCTCATACTTAGTCGTAAATGTCGATTGACACTTTGATGTGTGGAATCAAACATAT
Source organism: Alphaproteobacteria bacterium (assembly GCA_029861675.1). The sequence continues at coordinate 17,080 of JAOTYV010000001.1, read as the reverse complement.
CATGACGAGATATGAGTTCTTAAAATACAGCGTGAATTACTTGTTCGCTAACCGCGTGCACGGCACTTTGCCATGGCGGTGAACGATCGCCCTGCATTCGGTCATCACCCCATTTCCGTGGCGTTCGTAGCGGCGCTTAGTATTCCGTTTATCCTGCTTGCGGCCTGCGACGACCGGCCGGTCGAACCAACCGATCCAAACGCCGAACTCATCGCAAAAGGCCGGGATATTTTCTTCAATGAGACCTTCGACGGCAACGGCCGCACCTGCGGGACCTGTCACCCGGCGGAGAATAACTTCACGATAGATCCCGCTTTCATCGCGACGCTGCCGCCCGATGATCCACTGTTCGTGGCGGAGACCAACCCTGCCCTTGCCCGGAATTTTGAAAAACCCGTTTTGATGCGCGCCCTTGGCCTCATACTTGAGAATCAGGATGGGTTCGACGATCTCGAAAACAATTTCAATATGCGCGGCGTGCCCCATACGCTTGCCATGCCCACGTCCATTGCCAGCCCTCAAGGGCCCCGCACCGGGTGGTCCGGCGATGGCGCGCCCGGTGACGGCTCGCTACGATCCTTCGCGGTCGGCGCGGTTATCCAACATTTCCCAAAAACCCTGGGTCGCGTGCCCGATGTCGATTTCCGGCTGCCGACGGATGCGGAGCTCGATGCGCTGGAGGCGTTCCAACTATCGCTTGGACGACAGGCGGAGTTGAGCCTGCCCCTGCCGCTCAAGGGCGACGTGGCGAAGCGCGGACAGGCAATATTCGTCGACGACACTCTCGGCAAATGCAATATCTGCCATCGGAATGCCGGTGCAAACGCCTTGCTTGCGGGCCAGGACGCGGGAAATGCCAACTTCAATACGGGCGTTGAGAATCTCCCCGACCAGCCCGCGGACCTGATCGACCCGAAAGTGCCGCCGGATGACGGATTTGGCACGCCGGGCGACGGGACGTTTAACACGCCAACCCTCGTGGAAGCCGCGGATACAGGCCCCTTCTTTCACAACAACGCGATCGAGACGATTGAAGGAGCCGTCGCATTCTATAACGGCGATGCGTTCAACAATTCACCCGCGGGACAGGTTCTTTCGGGCCTGGATCCAAACGGCGTCGGCATACGCCTGGATGCAACGCAAGTCGTGGCGGTCGCTGCATTCCTCCGGGTAATTAATGGCCTCGAGAACATCCGCCAAAGCATCGCACTTTTGGAAAAGCGCACCAAAAGCTCGCTAAGCCAAGCCGCGGCGGAAACGGAAGATGCCGCAAAGGTTCTGAGTGGCGGCGGGCTGCATCCGGAAGCGGTTGCAAACCTGCGTGACGCGAGGCGGCATATCCGAAATGCGGGCAAGAGTTTTTTCTCGAAGACACGCCTCATTCGCGAAGCCCTAAATTCATTGAAGAAGGCGCGCGCGGACCTGATTCAAGACAGCTAACCGGAGACGAACGATGCAACCAGTCGAGATTTACACAGGATGACCGGCATCCTTCGAACCGCCGTTGCGACGGTAGCGACGGTCCTCGTCATGATGGTCGGACAACCGTCCACGCAGGGCCACCAGGAAACGGAACGGTATATCCCCATCGACCGATCGCCTGGAATATCAGGCAAGCAATCCTATATCGGCACGATCCAGGCTTACGATCCCACGCAACGCACGGTCACCGTGAAAGGCGAGGCTGAACCGGTAACCGTTTCCATCACGGAGCGGACACGGATCTGGCTTGATCTGTCAAAGATAAAGAAATCGAATCGCGCCGGCGAAACATCGGCGTTACAGGTCGGACGTCGAACGGAGGTGAAATTCGAGAACCTGGATCGCAGACAATTCGCCGACTGGATCAAAGTGGAAATACTGCAATCCGAATAGACAGATCGAACGCGCGATTTTGACGGATACGCCGATTATAGGGTTTGGGCAGCCATAATTTCAGGCCCAGGACAGGTCGGCCCAAACGCCCGCATGGTCGGACGGCCATAAGGATTCATCCTTGACGTCCGGTATATTGAAGCAGACGCCGCTTTCACCCACATCGATCGGGCCGCGCACCCAGATATAGTCGATGCTCCGGTCGAACCGGTCCCAATAGGGGTGCGTCACCGCGCCGGCCGCATCGGCGAGCGGGGTAAATGCGGTGGGCGCGCTTTGCGTCGCCGTGAATTGCCCGGCCATGCGCCGCGCCGCCGCTGCGTCCGGGGGCGCGTTAAAATCGCCGCAGACGATTTGCGCATCGGCATCGTCCCGCGAAGCAATCCATTCCAGCAATTGCTGGACCTGAAATTCGCGCAGGGATTCGTCGCCCCGCGACATGAACAGATGGGTGACATAGACGTCGAGGATGCGGTTCTCGATCTCCATCCGCGCGACCAGCGCCACATAGTCCCGCGTCTGGTAGTCGAGATTGCCGGTCTCCAGGACCGGAAACCGCGTCAACAGCCCCTCGCCTTCGACACGCGATCCGGAATTCGTCTTGCTCTGTTGAACCAGTGCGTATCGCCGGCCAAGCCGCGCGATCGCTTCCCGCTGGAGCCAGCGGCCGGTCTGTTTCGGCAGGCAAATTTCGTTCATCGCGAAAATGTCCGGCGCCAAATCGCCCAACTGATCGGCGACGAGGCCGCGCCGCTGCTCCCAGCGCCGATGATCTTGCTCCAAATTCAGGAATGCGACACGAAACGGCATGCTATCGGCTCCGTCAGCCCTCGGTCCATACGGCGAGTTCATACCCATCGGGGTCGGTGAAATGGAACCGGCGCCCGCCCGGAAACTCGAAAATGGGTCTCACGATTTTGCCTCCGGCGGCTTCGACGCTCTTCAGGACATCCGCCAGGTCGTCGCCATAGAGAACCACCAACGGTCCGCCCAAGGTCACCGGTCCGCCCGCGTCGAACCCACCCTTCATATGGCCGTCCGAAAATTCACAATACCCCGGTCCATAGTCGGTAAACGTCCAGCCAAACGCCTTGCCATAGAAATCCTTGGACCGGCCTATATCCGCCACATTGAACTCGATGTAGTCGATGCGACGATCCTGCTGCGGCTTTTCCATCCCTGCGGCGCTCTCCATCCGAGTTACGGCAATCGCATGCCGAACAGTGGCACATCATATCGCGATAGCGGACGGAGGAAAAAGCGGCATCCATGCGGTGCGCTCCAGAGCCCGTCACAAACGTGCCAAATTTCGATGCTACCCAATTGGTTAAAGGACCCTAGACTGTCGAGAGGATGGTCTTAGGGCCCGTTACTCGGAAATTGCAATCGGCACGAACCATGGAAAAATCCCACCTTCGATATGCTCTGATCCTGTTGGCCTTGTTCGCCGCGGTCTTTGCCGCCCTCGCGATCGAGCCGAATCACCGGGACGATTGGGCCCTGGAGAACGTGCTGGTCGTCGTTGGAATCATCACTTTGGTGGCGACCTACCGCCACTTTCCGTTCTCGCGCGTTTCCTACACGTTGATCTTCCTCTTTCTCTGCGTGCATGAGGTGGGTTCGCACTACACCTATTCCGAAGTGCCCTACAACGCGTGGACCGAGGCCCTGTTCGGAAAATCCCTGAACGATATGCTGGGGTGGCAGCGCAATCACTTCGACCGGCTGGTCCACTTTCTGTACGGCCTGCTGATCGCCTACCCGCTGCGCGAGGTCTTCCTGCGAATCGCCGCCGTGCGCGGGTTTTGGGGATACTTCCTGCCGCTCGATTTCACCATGTCGACCTCGATGATCTATGAATTGATCGAATGGGGCGCAGCCGTGCTGTTCGGCGGCGACTTGGGCGACGCCTTCCTCGGAACGCAAGGGGACATCTGGGACGCCCACAAGGACATGCTGTTGGCCAGCGTCGGCGGCACCATCGCGATGACAATCACCGCACTGATCAATATTGCGATGCAACGGGATTTCTTCCGCGAGTGGGCGGAAAGCCTGCGAATAAAGCGCAGGCGGCCGTTGGGCGAAACGGAAATCGATCACCTGCGCCGCGAGGGCGACACGCGTTGATCGCGTCCAAACACGGCGGATCCCTGTGACGCGAATATCCCGAACGTGCCAATACGAGGTTGCATCGGTGATTGGTTAAACTTTTTCCATATCCTGGTTTCATCAAAAAATGCTACGCAATACATGAGTGCGCAATAGCAACGCGACCGAGCGTTTTCGGTAAGGAATCGCGGTTTGATTCTTGACGCCTGACCTTGGAACGAGAGGGATGAACGAGCCAGCCCCAGCGACCCCGAGGACCGGAGATGGCGCCCGTCTACACAGGATCAATCACAAACGATGGGCCGTTTGGCTCCTGTGCCTCTTCCTCGTACTGCCCATCATTTATTCCTACGTCTTGCATTTTGCCGCCGTACCGGACGGGCATAGAGGCACCGGCTTTCTTCAATATGATCAGCCGTACTACATGGCGAACGCGCGTGAGCATTTTGATGGAGGGAAATTCTCCTTCCTCTATGGATTACCATTCAGCAACGATCCAAGCACGCCACGAATATATGTGCAGATACTCTCGCTGTTTCTCGGAATGTTGCACCAGCTAACAAACTTGGATCCAGGGTATATCTATTTTGCGTTTGGCCTGATCGCGGCACTGGTTTGCGCGAGAATTGCCATTGCGCTCTACGATGACGTCATCGGTCGAGATAAGGCTGCACAACAGATCGGACTCATTTGTTTTTTCTGGGGCGGCGGGCTTTTTGCCATAGCCGGCGTGCTCTATGCCGTCCTGATACAGCGTGTACAGATTTTCGCCTTCGACCCGCAGAACGGGTATTGGTTTCTGAATTTCGGGCGCAACCTCTTTTACCCAACGGAAGCCTTCTATCACGCCGTATTTTTTGGCACCGTCCTGATGTGTTTCCGCAGAAGGTACGGGTTGGCGGCCATCGGCCTTGCTGTAATGGCCATAAGCCATCCTTTTACTGGTCTCCAACTTCTACTGATTGTCGGTGCGTGGACTGCGCTCGAACGCATCATCCTGCGCACGTACGATCCGCCCCGCTTCTTGCTGTTCGTTGCGATTATCCTGTCGCTCCTTCATGTCGGGTATTACCTGGGCGTCCTAAACATTTCCTCGGAACACAGGTCACTGCAACAACAATGGTCGTTGGCCTGGATCTTGGACATCAAGGCGATACTTTTAGCTTATGCGCTGGTCGGCGGTTTGATTGTTGTTCGGTTCCTGTGGCGCGACCGGTTCGCACTTCCGTGGTCAAATAGGCAGGACCGGTTCTTCATTGTCTGGTTTGTCGTTTCCTTAGTTTTGGCTAACCATGATCTATTGATCGAGCCGCGCCAGCCAATTCATTTCACGCGCGGTTATATTTGGATTCCCCTGTTTTTCCTCGGTGCTCCGGTACTCGTACACGGAATACAACACGTCCTGGACTCACGAACCGCCATTCTTTCCAAACTTGCCGTGGCCGCCGGGTTGCTGCTGTTTCTCAGTGATAATGCGGCGTGGTTCGCAGGCCACGGCTATCGCACGCTGGTTCGCGACGCACCTTTGGGAATCACCCTATCCGATGAAATGTCGCGTGTTTTGGCTATCATGAATGCGCAAAAATTTCGCGGATCGTTGATCATCAGCGAAGATGCGCAAATTGGTTATCTAGCAACCGTTTATACGCCTTTACGATCATGGCGCTCACATAAATACAATACGCCTTTCAAAAAGCAACGCGATCAGGAGTTGAATCGGTTCTTTGCCAGCGGAATCGAAGCCCCTCAGTGGCGGGATCAACCCATCCTGCTCTTGCGGACAAAGGGCGAACATTTCGAGGATTTGAACTGGCTCGAAAACTTCGGCTTCCTTCCGATCTTCGACGGCGCATCGTACTCGATGTATGCGCGGCCCGGACAGCGATCCCAGAAAAATTAGGGCCCCTGACCACGATCCCCCGGCTTCTCGTATCACCCGCGCCGCGAGGGCGATACGCGTTGAAGCCCGTCCGGCTTAAAGTGGCGTGTAGTCGCCCGCCTGATAGCCGTCGCGGAGGGCGAATTTCTGGATCTTGCCGGAGCCGGTGAGCGGAAACGTCGCCACGCCGAACCACAAGACCGGCGTCTTTTGCGGGGCCAGGCGTTCGCGGCAATGACGGCGCAATTCGTGCGGGTCCAACTCCTGAAGGGATTCCGGTCGAATGAAACACGCGATAATCTCGCCCCACTTCGCGTCGGGCAGTCCGACCACGGCGACTTCGGCGACCGTTGGGTGCTCCAGCAACACATTCTCGATTTCCGCCGGAAAATGATTCTCACCGCCGCGGATAATCATTTCCTTCACCCGCCCGGTGATGCGGATATAGCCCCGGGAATCCATCGCGCCCAGATCGCCGGTGTGCAGCCAGGCCTCCCCGTCGATGGTTTCGCCGGTGGCCGCCTCGTTGGCGTAGTACCCGATCATGTTGCAGTACCCGCGCACGCAGATTTCGCCCACGGCGTCGATGGGAACGACCGTGTTGTCCGCGACCGAGCGGATCGAAACGCCGGTTTGCGGCAAGGGCTGGCCGACCGTATTGCAGATGTCTTCGATCGTATCGTCCGGATAGTGCTGGGTGACGAGCGGCGAGGTTTCGGTCTGGCCATACACGGTTTCGAAGTCACAGCCAAAGACCCGGCGAATTTGACGGACCAATTCCGGCGCGACCATCGAACCGCCGGACGTCACCATATCGACCGATGACATGTCGCGGGGGTCGTGTTCGAGCGTCTCCAGCAGCGCCACCAGCATCGTGGGAACGCCCAAGATCGACGTTACCCGTTCGCTCTCGATCAACCGGACGATCGCGGTCGGCTCGAAATATTTTAGCAGCAGCATCTTGCAGGCCGCTTGCATACATCCCAATGAAATCATGCCGCAGCCGCTGGTATGGAACATCGGCATGAAGTTCGTACAGACGGAGTCCTGCCGCGTCCCGGCGCGCTTGTTGAAGAAACGGGCGTTGTTGACGAGCCCGCGGTGCCCCAGGATGGCGCCTTTCGGAAAACCGGTCGTCCCCGAGGTGTATTGGATCTGCGCCGCATCGCCCGGCGCGACATCGGGAAGCCCCGGCGCCCGGTCGCCGGTCCGATGCAGCGCGTCGGCGTCCTCCAGGTCGACGATGTCGCGAATCGCATCGAGGCCTTCCGTCGCCTTAAGCGCGATCTCCGCCATCGGGTTGCCGCGATAGGTCGCGACCAGGAACAGCGCCGATGATCCGGACTGCTCGAGCACGTAGCGCAATTCCGGCGCTTGATAGGCCGGGTTCGCGGTCACCAGAACGAGCCCCGCCAGCGCGCAGGCATATTCCATCAACAGCCATTCCGGAATATTCGGCGCCCATACGGTAATCCGTTCGCCCGGGCCGTACCGCGTCGAGAGGGCCAAGGCCAATTTCTCGCTGTCCGCCAGCAAATCGCCGTAGGTCCAGCTCCGGCCAGTCCGCCCCTCCATCGTGACCTCGACCAGGGCCGTCGCAGACGGATGTTGTGCCGCCACCTCGCGCAACAGGCCGCCGACGGTCGCCTCCTCGACGTCCTCGTCCTGTTGCGGGGCGATCAGCGACTCCGATAGGCGAAGATCGTACATCCGTTAGAGTCTCATCGGTTCAAAATTGCCGGGCTGTGACCGCAACCGCGTTCCGATACAGTGACCGCCTCCCCCGCGCCAGCCATAAGACCAAGGAGACCACGGGAATGTCAAAAGTGCTGTTTGAAAAAACGGGGCGAATTGGCCGGATTACGCTGAATCAACCGGATGTCTTGAACGCGATCGACGATGAAGTCCCCGTGCTTCTGTCCGGCGCGGTCGCCGCCGCAAACAAGGACCCGGACATTCACGTAATTGTTCTCTCGGGAAACGGTCCCGCTTTCTGCGCGGGGTATGACCTGACCTCCTATGCCGAGGGCGGCGGCGAGAATCCGGTGACGCAGGAAATGCCGTGGGACCCGATGAAGGATTTCGCCTTAATGGCGGCCAATACCGATCACATCATGTCGGTCTGGCGCTCCCACAAACCGGTGATCTGCAAGGTGCACGGCCACGCGGTCGCCGGCGGCTCGGACATCGCGCTGTGCGCCGACATGATCGTCATGGCCGACGATGCGAAGATCGGCTACATGCCGTCCCGCGTCTGGGGCTGTCCGACCACGGCGATGTGGGTCTACCGGCTCGGGCCGGAAAACGCGAAACGCATGCTGTTTACCGGCGACAAGATCGACGGCAAGGAAGCGGCGCGCATCGGTCTCGTGCTGAAATCGGTTCCGGCCGACGCGCTCGACGCCGAGGTCGAGGCGCTCGCCGAGCGCATTATGACGGTCCCGGTCAATCAGCTCATGATGCACAAAATGGTGATCAATCAGGCGATCGAGGCGATGGGGCTCGGCAACACCCAGCAGCTTGCCACCATCATGGACGGGATCGCGCGCCACTCGCCGGAAGGGCTGAATTTCAAGAACCGCGCCGAAACGGTCGGCTGGAAACAAGCGGTCGAAGAGCGGGATCGCGGCACGTTCGACTGGACCGGCAATCGACCCATCGACCCACCGGAGTAGCGCATCGCGGCAACCCGACTTTCCTGGCGTCCTGATCGTCCCGCGCCATCTGGGAATTCGCGATGAAATCTGCTTTAATGGTATGCGTTAAGAGCCACCGTCACGCCGCCGCCCGGCCCGGGCTTCCGGCGCACAGGATATCGAACCAACCATAGATTCCAGAGCTTATCTCTGCCACAGGAGGACCACGCCATGGCTGTCGTCAACACGCTCGACGCGATCGAAGTTATTCCCTCTGGCAAGGCGCTCGGCGCGGAAGTCCGCGGCATCGACTTTGCGCAGGCAGTGCCCGAGGAGGTCGGCGCCGAGATCAAGCGGATTTGGGGCGAACACCTGGTGCTGCTGTTTCGCGGCCTGAAGCTGAGCGACGAACAGTTGCTGGCCGCCGCGGACGTCTTCGGCGGGCAGCAGGCCGCGGGCTCGCGCGACTATTTCCTGAAAGCCGGCCACAAGGCGGGCGAAACACACCGTGTCGCCAAACATGCGGGCATCAGCATCGTCTCCAACCTGGACAAGGACGGCAAACCGGTAAAAATCACCGAAGCGGTCGGCAGCCTCGAGCTGAAATGGCACACGGATAATTCCTATGTGGACACGCCGCCCGCCGGCAGCCTGTTGCACGCCCATGTTCTGCCGGTCAACGGCGGCGGTCAGACCTCGTTCAACAATCAATACCTCGCCTACGAGACGCTGCCCGACGACCTCAAGCAGCGGATCGAAGGCAAGCACATCCGCCATGACAATACCCGCAACACCGCCGGACGGTTCCGTCCGACTGTCGAGCCGCCGAAATCACGGGACGACATCAAGGGCCCGGCCCATCCGATCGTCCGCATTCATCCGCTGACCGGCAAGCGCGCCTTATACCTCGGCCGCCACTATGAATGGCCGTCGAGCTTCATCGTCGAACTCGACGACGCGGAGAGCGAAGACATTCTCGGCAAGCTGTGGGATCACGCAACCCAGGATCACTTGAAATGGACCCATGACTGGGCGATCGGCGACCTGGTGCTCTGGGACAACCGCTGCACCATGCATGCGCGCTCGGAGATCGACCACACGCAACCCCGTGTGCTGCACCGCGCCCTGATCAAGGGCGAGCCGATCATCTCCGCCTGGGAATCGAACGCCGCGGCGGATTAAAGCAAATCCCGCGCGAACCGAAACGGTTCGCGACGACGTATTTGCGTATAAACAAAGAGATAGACCATCTCACTTGAGTCACTTTGAACTAGAAATGGTCTAGCGCGCGGCGGCAATCGCCGGCTCAAGCCGCTTCGGGAAACTGCTGGTCCGAGATAAAACGCGGACATTGGCCAAGCCGGATCCGGTCATCGACTTCGCTCAGGGTGAAGGCTTGTTCCATCATCCAACTTCAGTTTGCCGCGCGGATTGCTCCACCCGATCCAAAGGCACCTTACCCCTTCGACAGCGCTTCCCAATCGAACAGCGGCGTATCCTTATCTTTGAAGCGCCGTACCGCCTCGCGGTGGAAGTCGGTGTCGCGGACCAGGCTTTGGCCCATCGCTTCCATTTCGATCAGGGTGCGGAAATCCTGATTGTAGGATTGATTCAAGATGTTCTTCGAGACGCCGATCGCATCGGTCGAGGCGTGGCGGAACCGGCCCGCGAACTCGCGCGCTTCCGCCATGGCGTTCTCCTGATCGACGATCTGCAGGACCATCCCCAGTTCCTTGGCTTCCTCCGCATAGACCCGGCGGCCGGTGTAGATCAGTTCCTTCGCCCGTTGGATTCCGACCAGCCGCGGTAGGATGTAAAAGCCGCTCCAATCCGGCACAAGACCGATGCGCGCGAAGGCCTGCATGAAAAAGCCGCGCGGCGTCGCCAGCACGAAATCCGCCAACAGCGCCAAGTTACAGCCCGCGCCGGCGGCGGGACCGTCGACCAGGCTGATGACCGGCACTTCCATGTGAATGATATCGTAAATCCGGTTGTGCGCGGACCGCATCGCCTTGCGGTGTTCGATGCCGGTTTCGGTTTTGCTGCCCATCCGCTTGACGTCGCCGCCGGCACAGAAGGCGCCGCCCGCACCGGTAAGGATGACCGCTTTCACCGTATCGCCCGCCCCTTCGCGGATGGCCTCGAGCGCATTGCTCAAATCTTCCCGCATCTCGAGGCTGAGCGCGTTCCGCGCCTCGGGCCGATTCAGGGTAATGGTCGCAATTTGATCGCTGATGTCGAAGAGAATGTGCTTGTAGGTCATGATCCGCCCGTCCGTTCGTCGCGTCCACAAAGGACATGCGCGGGCCGCGCCGAAAGGCGCAAACCCGTCGCAGGTTACATCCATAGAGTCGTCCGTAGTTTAGTCGGTCGGGGCGATAGCGAAAGCCGTGAAACGAAATTTAAATCCCGTTCCGATCAGCGACGCTTCGAAATGCAGGCGTTTCGCACCTGCCGCAGGTCGGTTTTGACCTTGATATTGTGCGGCCGGTATCCGGCCGGGCACTTGAAGCATCGCTTCGCGCCCCGTTGCTTGAAGGCGCCGGCCGGGCACCGTTTTCCCATATACTTGGCGCGCACGCCGCCCAGGCTGACGATCGTGCCGCGTGGCTGACACGCCCGCTTGCCGGTGACGGGCAGCACCGTGCGTTGCGGATGACTGCCGGGGCATTTCCAGCACTGGCCGCCCTTGCGCGGATCGAAAAACGCGCGCCTCCCGTATCGCTTGCAACTGAACGGACCCGCATACCGCGCATGCGTGAAGCGCGCTTGGCGATCGGGTCCCGGTACAGGAGCAGGCGTTACGCCGGGTCCAGGCCCGGTGCGGTGCGGCGGTTGCTGGATGACGCATGCGCCCAGTAAAAGGACGACGGTCAGGGCGGCGACCGTGCGGATCGCCCAAAGCAAAGACGGCATAGGAGGGATACTCGTTTGATTGTTTAACGGATGTATTTGACGGTATCGGGATGCAGCCCCTTCCGGGACAGCGTCAATGTCTCTTTCACATTGTTGTTTTTATCCGCTCCAATAAAGCCGCCACTATCCTGATATGTCAAATTCAGGTCCGGCTCGCCGGGCGCTCACTTGCCCGGCGGCGTATAGGGATCGGGCGCACCCGGCGGGATCGGCGGGTTTTCCTTTAGGCTCTGGCGGAACTCATGGACCATGCGCATTGCAACGCTGCGCACCCAACCGTTCTCTACCATCACGTTGGTCTCTTCCTTCGGATCCTGGATCAGGTTGAACAGGTATGGCGCCTCCAGCTTGATCGCGCCGTCATTGACCTCCGGCTCCCAGACAAGATGCACTTTCCATTCGCGCCACTTCACCGCGCGCAACTCATCCTTGATGTAGTAAACGAAGCCTTCCCGGTTGGATTTCTCCTGTTTGCCGAGGAAGAAATCGAGTTGGTCCACACCGTCGAGCGGTCGGTCGGCCGGCAGGTCGGCGCCGATCAGGCCGAGCAGGGTCGGGAACAGGTCGGCGATATGGACGATTTCGTCGCTGACGCCGCCTTCCGGAATTTGACCCGGCCAGCGCATCATGAAAGGCACGCGCAGACTGCCCTCCATCGCGGTGTGATAGGTGCTGCGCCAATATCCCGCCGTGCCGCGCCAGGGCCGGCGAAATTCCGGCCCGTTGTCGGAGCCGAACATCAGGATGGTATCCTCGGCGATACCGAGCGCATCGACCGCATCCACGATTTGCCCCACCCGATGATCCATCTCGGCCAGTGAATCGGCCATCTCGCCGTGCCCGGTAACGCCCATAAAGTCCGGATGGGCCAGATTTGGGAAATGCAACTGCGTAATCGGCACATAGGCAAAGAACGGAGTCTTCGCCGCGGTCTGTTTTTTCATGAAATCGATCGTCCGGTCGACCAGCTCACCGTCGATCAGCCGCCGTTCATCGTTGTCGAATACCTTGACGTTCGAGGATTTCCCGCCCTTCTTTCCCTCCATGACATAGGGCAAACCAACAATGTCCGAGTCATAGCCATGCGATGTTGTGAAAAGCGATTCGTTGGTCGTGCGCGGCAGGCCGTACCATTCGTCGAATCCGCGATCGTTCGGAAACCGGCCCTCGATATCGCCGAGATGCCATTTGCCGTAATGCGCGGTGGCGTAACCTTGCGCCGACAACACCTCGGGCAGCAGCACCTCCCATTTGGTCAGCCCCTGGGGCAAGCCGGCAGGGACCGATTGAAACGCGCCGGTGCGGATCGCCTGGCGGCCGGTCATCAGCGCGGAGCGTGTCGGCACGCAATCGCTCTCGACATTGAAATTCAGGAACCGCAACCCCTGCAGACCCAACGCGTCGATGCGCGGTGTCGGCGCCCCCCGCAGGACGCCGCCGCCGTAACAGCCAAGTTCGCCCCAACCGAGATTGTCGGCGAGGATGAGGACGATATTCGGGTTTTTCTTGGCCATGGGGGCTCCATTTAATTGCGGATCGCATGAATGCCGCAGAGACGGGCGTGTCGGACGGCGGGGCTGCCGATCCTACCGCGCGCCCTCACCGCTGGCCAGATATTGGGCCGTTGACCAACCGGTGAGATGCGCGGATAATCGCCGTCGAAAGCGAGGGCCAAGCCGATGATGCAGGATGATCCCGACGACCTGATGCCGGATCGGATGAATATCTGGACCACCATCGGCGGGTATGCGCTTGGCGCCATTATCGTCTTCATCATGTTCTACTGGTCGCTTCCCGCCACCAGCCTGAACTGACCGCCTCGCTTTAAACCTACAATTCGAAAACAAAAACCGCCGGCGCTCAGAGCGCCGACGGCGTTGTGCGTTATAGCAAATCCCGAGCGAACCGGAACGGTTCGCGACGACGTATTTGCTCAAAAATAAAGAGATAGACCATTTCTCTTGGGTCAATTTAAACAAGAATTGGTCTATCCGCCCAGCAGCCGCGGCAGGACCAGCACGATTTCCGGAAAGACGATCACCAGCGTCAGACCGATGATCTGCAGTCCGATAAACGGCAGCACGGCCATGAATATTTCCTGCAGCGTTATATCCGGAGGGGCCACGCTCTTTAGCCAGAAACAGGCGGGCCCAAAGGGCGGCGACAGGAAATAGATCTGAATGTTCATGACGAACAGGACGCCGAACCAGATCGGGTCGAAGCCGAGACCGACGATCACCGGCGCGAAGATCGGCACGGTGATATAGGCGATCGCGATCCATTCCATGAACGTGCCCAGCACGATGAGAATGCCCATGATCACGAAGATCACGCCAAGCGGCGGGATATCGAGACCGCGCAACAGCCCCTGGATGAATTCATTGCCGCCGATGACGTTGTAGATCCCGACGAAGCTGACGGCGCCCAGGATCAGCCAGACGATGGTGCCGACCGTGATCATGGTCTTGCGCAGGGCTTCCTGGAGCATGTCCCAGGAAAGCTTCTTGCGCGACGCCGCCGCCGCGACGGCGCCGAACACGCCGACGGCCGCGGCTTCGGTCACCGTGGCAATACCGCCATAGATACTGCCGAGTACCCAGAGGATCAGCAGCATCGGCAGGATCAGGCCCTTGAGCTTTGTCGCCTTTTCCGCCCCGGACAGTTGGATCAATCCCTCTTCGGGGAGCGGCGCCAAATGCGGCTGCAGTCTGCAGCGAATCATGATGTAGGAGATATACAGGCTCGCCAGCAGCAGGCCCGGCAGAAAACCGCCCAGGAACAGGTCGGAAATCGAGACGTTGGCGGTCAGGCCATAGATGATCATGATGACCGATGGCGGGATCAATGTCGCCAGCGAGCCACCGGCACAGATCGTTCCCATCGCGAGCTTCTTGTCGTAGCCGAGCCGCAGCATCTGCGGCAGTGCTATCAGTCCGAGCATGACGATTTCACCGCCCATGATCCCGGTCATCGCCGCCATCAGGACGGCGACCAGCGTCGTTTGCACCGCCACGCCGCCGCGCAGCCGGCCGGCGATCATCGACATCGCGTCGAACAGGTCTTCCGCCACGCCGGAGCGTTCGAGGATGTTCGCCATGAGCACGAACAGCGGCACCGCCACCAAAGGATAGGCCTCGAGCAGGCCCTGCGCGTTGCTCGCCACCAGGAACAGGCCCGGTATACCGAAATAGGCCAGCGCCGTGCAGATCGAAACGGTCAAGGTGACGATGCCGAGCGGTATGCCCACCATCATCAGCAAGATCATCGATGCGACGATGATCAGCGTCGCTGTTTGGATATCGACCATGGGTTCAGTCTCCCGGAAGCTCTGTCGACTTCGGGACACCGTGCCCGGTCAAGTGCTTGATAAGATTCACGATCAACTGCACACCGTAAAGCAGAGCACCGACGAACAGCAGTGTCTTGAGGATGAGCGGCTCGGGCGAGTTGAAGGATGTGCCGCTGCGTTCCAAACTGGAAACCGCATGGACCATCGGGTCGTAGAGCGCGTAGGTAAACGTAAACATCGCGGCCAAGCTGATCAGCAGGATGACCAGGTCGAGCCACCACTTGCCTCTGCCCTTGGCATGTTCATACACGACGGTGATCGCAATATGCGCCCGGCGCATCGTGATATAGGAGCCGGACAGAGCCCAGGCCGAGCCGCACACCACCATGACAACCTCGAACGCCCATTGCGGCGGCGCGTTGAAGAAATACCGCATGGCCACCTCGTAAACAGTGACGGCGGCGCAGATCATGTAGAGGTGGCTGACCGACAAACCGATATACTGGTTGAGCCGGTCCACGGCGCGAAGCAAAGCATTCATTGGCAGGGCTCCAACTGAAACGTGCCGTGACGAGGCAATCCCGTCACGGCATGTTCAAGTTTAGATTTTATCGTTGTCGAACCGCCTACTTGAGGAGGCCCAACGTTTTCATGAACTTGATGTTAGCGTCGTAGGCTTCCTTGGCCAACGGGCTCTGCTTGGAAACGTCCTCCCAGGCGCCCTGCGCAACTTTGCGAAACTTATCGCGCTCGGCTTGGCTCCAGTTGACGATCGTAATTCCCTTTGTGCCGGTCCCCGCCCGATCGGCGGCAACAAGCTTGCGATCCTGCAAATCGGTCGCCCGGGTCATATCGGTCCACGCGGCATAGTACCAGGTCGTGAGCGCGGCCTGGCCCTGCGGCCCGATCTTGTCCCACACCTTTTTATTGATGACGAATTGCAAAACCGCCATCGAATGAATTCCCGGATAAATCGGGTACTTGGCGATCTTGTTGAAACCGAGCGATGAGTTGTTCGTATAGGAACTCGCATCGGCGGCATCGACGACTTTTTTCTCGAGCGCGGTGTACAACTCCGGGAACGGAATGGAGGTCGGTGCGGCGCCGACGCGGCGGAACACTTCGGCCGCCATGCCTTCCGGCGACCGCAATTTCAGCCCCTTGAACTCCGCGACGGTCCTGATCGGCACGGTCGACACGAAGGCTTCTTTCGCGAACGGCCCGGCGCCAACGACGTGAATCTTACCCGGCAAATGCTTGTCCCAGGCTTTCTGCAAAACTTCGACGCCACCGCCGAAACGGAAGAACATCTGTTTCTGCGCAGGGGTGTCATACCCGGCGATCAGATCGCCAAGAATGCCGAATACCGGATCGCGCCCGGCAAAATAGGCGACGGCGTTGTTATCGCCCTGCAGGATGCCGGCGGCGACCGCCTGCGGCGTTTCGCGATGCGGCACAACGGTCTTGCTGGGTCGAATATCGATCTTGAGATTGCCGTATGTCATGGCCTCAAGCTTCGGCACCCAATTGTCTTTCAAATACTTCAGCGAGAAACTGCCGGCGGCGTTCGCGGTCTGAATTTTAATGACGGTCTGTGCGTTCGCGGCCCCCGCGAATGCCACAGCGGCGGCAGCAACGGCGCCAACCAAAATGTGTTTCATGATCTCCCACCTTCTCTTATCGGAACTGTTCATTCAGTCCCTGACTACCGCTGCGAGTAGACAAGCGCCGGTCATGCAAGTTAAAAAATATGTGAGGAATCACGTGCGCGTAGCCTCCGGCTCATTGCGCAAGACAATAAATTTGGTGCTAGTATCGACGCTACTCACACACATCCCATACCGCAGGAGTCCCCCGATGGAACGCGCGCTCGACACCACGCAAGGCTCAACCGATGTGACGCGGAGGCTCGCCGAACTGGCAAGCGGCATGACCTTCGAAAGGTTGCCCGCCACGGCGGTCGAAGTTGCCAAGCAATGCCTGCTGGATTGGCTCGGCGTGACGCTGGCCGGCGCGCAGGAACCGCTGGTGCAAAAGCTGTTGGATTTCGCGGCGGCCGACGGCCTCGGCGACAAGGCGACCCTGATCGGATTGAACGCCCGGGGAACCGCCAGCCAGGCGGCGCTGATCAACGGATCGGCCGGGCATGCACTCGATTACGACGACTGCTTGCGGGCGCTCAAGGGACATCCGACCGCGCCGGTGGCGCCCGTCGTCTTCGCGGTCGCGGAACGCGACGGCGCGTCGGGCCGGGACCTGCTCACCGCCTTCGTCGCCGGCGTCGAGGCGGAAGCCCGTGTCGGCATGCTGATGGGGGATGGCCATTATCTCAACGGATGGCACTCGACCGCGACCAACGGCACCTATGGTGCAGCG
>JAOTYV010000369.1 GCA_029861675.1 Alphaproteobacteria bacterium | reverse complement strand
CTCGGGATTCGCTTTAGAACGTGCGGCCGCGGATCTAAGCGGGCTCGATCACGAAAAGCAGTTGATCCAGTGCGACGAGATCCTCGTTTTCCGCCGCGATCTCGACGATCTTTCCGGATACCGGCGCTTCCATGGTGGTAAAAAGCTTCATGACTTCGATAATGCAGATGGGGTCGCCTTGCTGAACCGTGTCGCCGACTTCCACGTAAGGCGGTTCCTGCGGGGCGGGACGACGGTAGAAGGTGCCGACCATGGGGGCCCGCACTTGCGTTCCCTCGGCAGGTGCCTTTGAACGCGGCTCGGCGGGCGCGGCAGGTGGCGCAGGCTCCTCGGTCGGCGGCGGAGCGCTTGGCGCCGGTGCGGAAATTGTCGCCGTTTGGCGGCTTCCATCCGCCGCGTGGCGCCGAACGACGATTTTTGAGTCGCCGACCTCCAATATCAGCTCCTCGACGTCACTTTCGTCGATAATACGGAGAATTTCCGTAACGTCTTTGTATGTCAACGACACCCGTGTTCCCCTCGCAGCCTTGTCCGGCCCTCTTGCTGTGGCTGTGACCATATTGGCGTCACTTTGGCGATATGAAAATAGGGAGCCAACGAGAATGGCCGCGCCGATGCGATTTATCGAGTTTTATGCGGTGCGTGTGCGGATGGCGCGGAGCCGGCACTACACGGCCGCTCAATAATAGGGTACGACTCTCGCCCCGCAGACACTTTCAAGTAGGAAATGCATGAGCTCATCAGTGAAATCCAATACCGACTCCTACCCCGAAGGCGCCGATGTCGCCGGATCCGTCGATGAGGCCATTGCCAGCCGCCGGTCGGTGCGGGCGTTCCTGCCGACACCGGTGCCGCGTGCCCTGATCGAGCAAATCCTGGAGGTGTCCGCCCGGGCACCGAGCGGCACCAATATGCAGCCTTGGAAGGTCTACGTTACGACGGGCGAAAAACAGCGCGCGCTCAGCCAGGTTATCGTTGACGCCTTCGACCGGGGCGAGAAGGGGCATGGTCGCAGTTGGAAGTATTATCCGGACGAGTTCTTCGAGCCCTATAAGACCCGCCGCCGTACGGTCGGCTGGGGGATGTACGGCGCCATCGGTATCGAGCGGGGCGAGACCGAGAAGATGAAGGCCCAACGGGCGCGCAACTACATGTTCTTCGATGCGCCGGTGGGGATAATTTTTGCGATCGACGAGCGGTTGGAGATCGGCAGCTGGCTGGATTACGGCATGTTCATGCAGAACATTATGGTCAGCGCACGGGGACATGGGCTACACACCTGCCCGCAGGCCGCGTTCAGCGACTACCACAAGATCATCAGGCGGCATTTGGGAATTCCCGACGATCACGTCGTAATATGCGGCATGTCCATCGGCTACGCAGACGAAAACGCGCCGGTGAACAAATTCGTCACCGAGCGCGCTTCAGTCGAAGAGTTTACGACTTTTATCGAAGATTAAGGCTGACGTCCTGCTCGCTCAGCTGGCTCTTCGGGGCATTCCGATAGGCCCGAAAATTCTTGAGCAAGGCTTTGACATCAAGGTTCACCATGTCCCAGAGCTTCATCTGCTCCGGCGACGTCCGCTTCATGTAGGCGCGGAAGTTGGCGCAGAAGCGATTTTCAAGAATTTGGCGGAATTTCACCATGCGGCGAGAAGTTTTCTCGACCGCCAGATCCTGATAGGCGCTTTCCTCGTGCAGGCTCGCCTCACATTCCAGATCGTTAACCTCGCTGCCGGCGATGCGGTTCATCAGATCCTGGCGGGCGTGGCCCGACAGCTCATGAACGATCACGCCAGCGAGTTCGGCCGTGCTCCAGTTCAAGCCCATGTGCCTGATAACCACGACGAAGCGCTCGCTATGCGTATCCGAGCCCTGGGTCTGGAAATCCGGCGCATAGTAGGCGGTTGTGCCGCTGTTCAACCGGGTACCGTCCTGCACCTTATTCGGCGCATATACCAGCCGAACCCGGCCATTGTACTTCAGGCCTTCGATCTTCGCCGCATTCCGCTTGGATTTCGAATAAATCAGGTCAAGGGCGCTGGACATACGGTCAAGCCCTTCGGACTGGGAAACGATGCCGGCATTAACGGCCTCACTGGCCTGCGCCTCAATCGCTTCCAAAGTGACCCCGCGGTGGACCTTTTCCATGGCCGCCGCACTATGAGAAAGACCCGCAATGCCGCCAAAAGCGCAGATCAGCGTCATGCAAGTGCCGATGAAATTCGATTTGTGTGTTTTGGTTGGCATAATGATAAATCTTTCTGATATTTATCTAAAATTGCGTATATCTAGGTGCAGAAAATTCGTGCGGGTCCGGGGACCCGACGCCCTGCATTGATGTTAGGATGCCACAGGTTGTAAGGAGATGCTGTGATGCCCGTTACTCAGGTTGCATTAATTGTCGGCAGTGGTCGGGGACTCAGCGCGTCGCTTGCCCGGCTGTTCGCTCGCGAGGATATGAAAGTCGTCCTGGCGGCGCGAAACGTGGAAAAACTGGCCCCATTGATGAAAGCCACCGGCGCGGCCGCTTATCCATGTGACGCCAGCGACCCGGCGGATGTCGCCGCGTTGTTCGCCAAAACTGTCAAAGATGTCGGGGTGCCCGATGTGGTCGTTTATAATGCCAGCAATCGGGGCGGCCGCAATCCGGTTACCGAACTCGACCCGGATGAGGTGCGCACCGGCATCTTGGTGACGTGTTTTGGCGGTTTTCTGGTCGGTCAGGCCGCCGCCAAGGCCATGGTCGAGCGGGGATCCGGCTCAATCCTGTTTACCGGCGCGTCCGCCAGTTACAAGGGTTATCCGAATTCCTCGTCCTTTGCGATGGGCAAATTCGGGCTCCGCGGGCTGGCGCAGAGCATGGCGCGGGAATTGGCGCCGAAAAACATCCATGTGGCCCATTTCCCGATCGATGGTGGTATCCGGCAGGGGCCGGACGACAAGCGCGGTGAAGGCCGTGGCGATGACGCGTTGCTCGATCCTGACGCGATTGCCGAGACCTACCTTAATGTGCACCGGCAGCATCGGAGCGCCTGGAGCTGGGAGGTCGAATTGCGGCCCTGGCTCGAGCAGTTCTGACGGCATTTCGCTGATCGACCCCCCGTTCGGCGTCTTTTCAGCGGACGCCGTCGAGAACCCTGGCAATCAAGGCGTCGATTTTGGATTGATCGATCCATCGGGCGACCATGAGCAAATCCAGGTCGGGATCGATCCATATGACGTTCGTGCCGGCGCCGACCGCAAAGAAGCTGGACTCCGGCGCGCTGGCGTAATGGCCGCGGTCGGTGTTGAGCCACCACAACAAGCCATATCGCGGATTGATGTCGCACGGCTGTTGAAGGGCATGGATCCATTCCGGTTGTATGAGCGTTTTGTCGTTCCAGGCGCCCCCGCGCAATATCAATTGACCGACCCGCACATGATCCTGGGTGCTGATCCACAAGCCGCCGCCCCAATGGGAACCGCCCGGCACCGATTGCATCCGGATGCCGTCGATGGCGGTCCAGGAGTTCTGATAACCGTGCCATTGCCAGGTGTCGGACGCGCCTATCGGCGCCATGACCCTGGATCGGAGAATGTCGGGCAGGGGACGGCGGAACAGCTGCATCAGGGAGAGAGCGAAGCGGTTGACGCGGACATCATTGTATTCCCAGAAACTGCCCGGTGCCTGGAGGTCCCTATGAGTGCCTTTGCGGGAGTTGTCCGCGCCTACGCCGACCTGACGGTTGCGGTCGATAAGATCCGGCTTATCCCATAGGGTGCCTTCCCATTCACTGGTTTGCGTCAGCATATGGCGCCACGTCACCGTTCCGTTCTGGGAATTGTCATACCCGTCGTCGAGACCGTAATCCCGGATCGGGTCGTCCAGGTCCCGAATTAATCCGTCCGCGACGGCAATGCCCGCGAGGATGGCGAGGTAGCTCTTGGCGACGCTGAACGTCATGTCGACACGGTCGATCTCGCCCCATTTGGCCGCGACGCGACCATTGCGAAGGATCATGCCGTTTGGACCGCCGCGC
The DNA here is from genome assembly GCA_029861675.1 of Alphaproteobacteria bacterium. Next base: position 117 of record JAOTYV010000369.1, on the reverse strand, counting down.
GGCCGTGTGGGGCCGATTATTTCATTCCAAGGCGGCGGTTCGTGCTCTCCGGAGGCGGCAAGTCCCGCGCTCAGATCGGTCGGCCACGGCGTCTCCGCTTGCGTTACCGCATAATCA
>JAOTYV010000088.1 GCA_029861675.1 Alphaproteobacteria bacterium | reverse complement strand
TGGTATCGCTGGCCATGGCGGCCTCCTCCCTGATTGCGGCGCGAGCGCTATCACGGATCGGTTTCGGGTACAACCGCGCCGCCGCCGGGATGCGGCGCGGTTGGGTCGAACCGCACCAGATCGGCGTTCTGCACGCGATGTCTGGTGAGCGCGCGGATGACGCCCCAATGGGTGATCACCAGCGTACCGGACCACGCGCCGTCACCGGCGATCCGGGTGCGAAACCGCTGGCATCGCCGGTCGAGCGCCGCCTCGCTCTCCTCGATCGCCGGCCACCAGTCTTCCTCCAGATGATCGAGCGTCAGGTCCGGCCACCGTTCGGCCAATGCAGAACGCGGCGTGCCGATGTCGCAGGCGAAGACGGCGCGCTCGCCGACCGAAGGATCGATGAAAAGGGGAATGTCCAGCGTCTCGGTGACGATCTCCGCCGTCTCCAGAGTGCGCCGGTAGGGGCTGGCGATGACGCGGCGAACCGTCAAATTGCGCAGGCGCTCGGCCGCCCGCGCGACCTGAAGGCGTCCGTCATCGGTGAGTTCCGGGTCCCGGATGCCGGGATCTTTCCGGGTCTTTCCGTAAACGACGTTGAAGACCGTCTGGCCGTGCCGCATCAGGATCAAACGGATGGCCTCCTAGTGGTGTAAATCAGACATATGGTACCCATGGGATCGCGTTTTCCGTCGCCTCGGCAGGAGGGTGCGCGCCGACGATGCTGGCGCATCGTCGAGCGCGTCCGACGCACCGAGGGGGCGGGAACCGCGACCCTTCGGGCGGTCTTTCGAGCCCACCGGCGGCGTTGCGCGCCGCTCGCGATGCGCCGGCATCGCCACGCGACCCGCGCCTTGCCGGATGAACTCGAACGACCGTCCCATGGGTACCATATGTCTGATTTACACCACTAGTCACGCCGCCACGGGCTGTCATCGCTGGGCGGCGCCGTGTCCGGCCCATCGGTGACATCGGTATAGTCGCCTTCGATCACCGTGTTGTCCGCCGGCCGCCGGGCGCCGCCACCGCCGCCAAGATCGATCTCCTCGCCATTGACCCAGGCCCGGCTCTGCGGATTGCGCACCAAACGGCGTAACACGAAATATCCAAGCGCATCGCGTAACGGCGGAATCAGCAGGGCGAAGCCGACCGTGTCGGTGAGAAACCCCGGCGTCAGCAGCAGCGCACCGGCGACCAGCAGACACAGGCCGGAAAACAATTCGCCGACCGGCATCTCGCCCCGGCCGAGCTTTTCCTGCGTCTGCGCCAGCACACGCAAGCCCTGCTGCCGCAGCATTGCGGCGCCGACCAATGCGGTCAGCACGATGACGCCCAGCGTCGGCCAGAGGCCGATCCATTTGCCGGCCTCGATGAAGACGGCGATTTCCGCGATCGGCACCAGAATGAACGCGAGGAGAATTATGCCTGCCATGCTTGCCCTTTCCCAGCCAACTGCCTATCTAACAAAGAGGCGGCAGGCAAGGCCATGGCGCTGCCTGATGTCTAGTTTGAGTAAACCTCTTTAACCTTTTGCCTCTATAACCTAAGGTCGGACTGGTACTCATTCAACGGATGGCCGAAACAAGGCCTTGTCAAGAGGCCTGAATAGATGCGCGGTGCGCCCGGCGGGTGTCATCGCATTCATGGGATCGAATTGCAGCACACGAGCGATTATTAGGTCATGAACGGCAGCTTCGAATCACTCGACATCATTCTGTTCGCCCTGCTTGCGGCCTTTCTCGTGTATCGGCTCGGCAGCGTCCTTGGAAAACGCACCGGCCATGAACGGCCGGGCAATGAAGGATTCGGTCCGCTTGGCGGCTCCGAGGGTAAATCCGCCGACTCCGGCAATGACAATGTCGTGACCCTGCCGCATGGCGACGCCGTGACGCCGGAGCGGGAAAAGGAGCCGGACACGCCGATTGGGGCGGCCATCACGCAGATCATGGTGGCCGATCGAAACTTCACGCGCGACAGTTTCCTGGACGGCGCCCGCGCCGCGTTCGAGATGGTGATCACCGCCTTTGCGCTCGGCGACCTGAAAACGCTTCGCTCCTTGCTGAGCAACGACGTCTACGACAATTTCGCCGGCGCGATCCGCAGCCGCGAGCAAAACAGCCAGACGATCGAAACCACCTTGGTTGGCATCGATGCCGCGGAAATCATTGAAGCCGACGTTCAGAACAACACCGCGCTGGTTACGGTTAAGTTTGTCAGTCAGCAGGTCAATGCGACACGGGACGAAAGCGGCGAGGTGATCGATGGCGATCCAAGCGCGGTGGATAAGGTCACGGACATTTGGTCGTTCGAGCGCCGCCTTGGCGGATCCGACCCCAACTGGACACTGGTTGCGACCCGCAGCCCGAGCTGACGGCCCGGCCGGCCGCTTCCGCCTGTGGCTGCTCACCGCGGTCACGGCGTTTTTGCTGGCCGCCTGCGAACCCCCGCCGGTGCGCGAAGAAGGGCTTCGCCTGACGGCGCTCAGCTTCAACGACATTGCCGGCTGGTCCGAAGACGACCACGCGCCCGCCCTGATCGCCTTTCGCCGGTCGTGCGGAAAGCTGACCGCCGCGCGCGCGCCGCAGCCGGTCGGGATTACACGGATACCGTTGACCCGGGACGATTGGGATCCGGTTTGCGAGGCCGCGGCCCGGACGCCGGGCGAGGACGGGCCCGCCGCCCGGCAATTCTTCGAGGAATGGTTCCGGCCGTTCCGCGCCGCCGGTGTCGAGGGGGACCAGGGTCTGTTCACCGGCTATTTCGAAATCGAGCTGCGCGGCGCGCGGCAGAACGGCGACGGCAATGCGGTGCCGATCTACCGGCTGCCCGACGATCACGTCATTGTCGATCTCGGCCGGTTTGACGAGACGCTCAAGGGCCGGCGGCTGATCGGCCGGGTCGATGGCGGACGGCTCGCACCCTACCATACCCGCGCCGTGATCGACCGCGGCGCGCTGGCCGGCCGCAATCTGGAAATGCTGTGGATCAACGATTCGGTGGACGTCTTCATGCTGCACGTCCAGGGATCGGGCCGTGTCGTGCTGCCGGACGGCGAGATCGTGCGGGTCGGGTTTGCCGGCCATAACGGGCATGACTACGGCTCGATCGGCCGTGAATTGATCGCCCGGGGCGAACTCAAGCGGGGCCAGGCGGATTGGCCGGACATTCGCGATTGGATCGCCAACAATCCCGACCGGGCGGCGGATTTGTTCGCGGTCAATCCCCGCTACATATTTTTTCGAGTCATCGACGGCATACCACCGGACGCCGGACCGCTCGGCGCGCAAGGCGTGCCGCTGACGCCGGGCCGCAGCCTCGCGGTGGACCGGCGCTATCTGCCGCTCGGCGTGCCGCTCTGGCTGGATACGGTCGACCCCGGCGATACCGGCCGGCCGTTGCGCCGCCTGGTCGTGGCTCAGGATGCCGGCGGTGCGATCAAGGGCGTGGTGCGGGGCGATTTGTTCTGGGGCTTCGGCGCACCGGCTTTGGCCAAGGCCGGACGGATGCGCAGCCCGGGCCGCTACTTCCTGCTGCTGCCGAAGTCGGCCGCCGCGAAAATCCCGCAGAGCTAGAGTCTTTAAAGGCGGCGGTACCGGCCCGCTCCCCCTCCCGGCCACCCACAGGATAATTGCATTGGGTGGCCGGGAGGGGGAGCGGGCCGGTACCGCGCCAAAAACGATGCCCGTTGCCTTTCGACCGCCGCCCGGCCATTCTGCGGCGGCGTGGAGGAGAGGACATGGCGCGCGAAAAAAACCAGCAAATCCGGGTCGCGCTTTTCGTAACCTGTCTTGTCGATCTGTTCCGGCCGTCCGTCGGTTTCGCCGCGGTGAAGCTGCTGGAAGATGCGGGGTGCTCCGTCGCGGTGCCGAAAGCGCAGACCTGTTGCGGGCAGCCCGCCTATAACAGCGGCGACCAGGGGGACACACGGGCCATCGCGCGTCAGGTGATCGCCGCTTTCGAAGGCTACGATTACGTGGTCGCACCGTCCGGGTCCTGCGCCGCGATGATCCGCGACCATTATCCGCCGCTGTTCGACGACGAGCCCGAACTTGCCCAGCGCGCCCATCGCCTCGCCCGCCGCACTCATGAACTGGTTTCGTTTCTGCGCGACATCCGCAAGGTCGATACGGTCGACGCTGATTTCGCCGGGTCCGTGACCTACCATGATTCTTGCTCGGGCTTGCGCGAGCTGGATATCAAACAGCAGCCGCGCGACCTGTTGCGAAGCGTCCGCGGCCTCGAATTGGTGGAGTTGCCGGACGCCGAAACCTGCTGCGGGTTCGGCGGCACCTTCTGCGTAAAATACCCGGATATTTCCAACCGCATGGTCACCGACAAGGCGGCGGCGATCGAGGGCACGGGCGCGGGTACGTTGCTGGCCGGCGATCTCGGGTGCCTGATGAACATGGCCGGCAAGCTCAAGCGGCGCGGTGCGGCGATCCGGACCCGTCATGTCGCCGAGGTGCTCGCCGGCATGACCGACACGCCGGCGATCGGCGAAGGCGAGGGTTAGCGGCGATGGAGGCGACCAGCCGATCCTTCAAGCAGAATGCGCGCGCGGCGCTGGGCGACGAAGACCTGCAACAGGCGCTCGGCCAGATGAAGCTCGGCTTCGTCGCCAACCGCGCCAACGCGATCGCCAAGCTGCCCGAATTCGAGGCGCTGCGCGCCGAGGGCAAGGCGATCAAGGAGCATACGCTCGAAAATCTCGATTTCTATCTGGAGCATTTCGACGCCAGGGTGACGGAGATGGGCGGCCATGTGCATTGGTGCCGCACCGCCGCCGAGGCCCGCGACGCCGTTCTCGGCATCTGCCGCGCCGCCGGCGCCAGGAGCGTGACCAAGGGCAAGTCGATGATCGGCGAGGAAATCGGCCTCAACGATTTTCTCGAGGGCCATGGCATCGAGCCGGTGGAAACCGATCTCGGCGAATACATCATCCAGCTGCGCCGCGAGCCGCCGAGCCACATCATCGCGCCGGCGATCCATGTCACCAAACAGCAGGTGGCGGACGTCTTCTATGCGACCCATTCCGGCCTCGACGCCGACCGGCCGCTCGAGGAACCGCGCGCGCTGGTCGACGAGGCGCGCGCCATGTTGCGGCAGAAATATCTCGACGCGGATGTCGGCGTCACAGGCGCGAATTTCCTGATCGCCGAGACCGGGTCCACGGTCATCGTCACCAACGAAGGCAATGGCGACTTGACCCAGATCCTGCCGCGCATCCATGTGGTGATCGCCAGCCTGGAAAAAGTCGTGCCGACACTGGAGGACGCCTCGACCATTCTGCGCCTGCTCGCGCGGTCGGCGACCGGACAGGAATTTTCCACCTACACCACCTTCTCCACCGGCCCGCGCCGCCCGGACGATCCGGACGGGCCCGAGGAATTCCACGTGGTGCTGCTCGACAACGGCCGCAGCGCGCTGATCGGCACCGAGGTGCAGGATATCTTGCGCTGCATTCGTTGCGGCGCCTGCATGAACCATTGCCCGGTTTATGGCGCGGTCGGCGGGCACGCCTATGGCTGGGTCTATCCGGGACCGATGGGCGCGGTGCTGACGCCGATGCTGATCGGCGTCGAGGAAGCCGGCGATCTGCCGAACGCCTCCACGTTCTGCGGCCGCTGCGCCGAGGTCTGCCCCATGGGCATCCCGCTGCCGAAACTGATGCGCCATCATCGCGCAACCGAATTCGAGCGCGGCCTGCCGCCCGCCCCGGCGCGGCTGGCGCTGGCAGCCTGGGCCTTTCTCGCCCGGCGGCCGGGCCTGTACCGGTCGGTCCTGGGGTTGAAGATGCGGCTGCTCGGCGGCATCGGCCGCCGTCGCGGTCGATTTGGCACCCTGCCCTTCGCGGGCGGCTGGACCCGGCACCGCGATTTCCCCGCGCCGGAGGGCAAGACCTTTCAGCAGCGCTGGGATGATGCCGGGGGCGCACGGTGAGGGTTTTACGATGAGCGGCGCGCGCGATCAGATTCTGGATACGATCCGCAAGGGCCGCGGCCGCGGCGCCGTGATGGGAGCGGCGCGTTCGGCGCTGGAGGCGCGCCTCGGCCGGCGCCGCCGCGGCACCATCCCGGCGCGGGTGGACAAGGACGCCGCCGCGCTGACCGACCTGTTCGTAGAGCAGGCGGAGGCGTTGAGCGTGACCGTGGACCGGGTCGGCTCGGTCGATGACGTGCCGGAAGCGGTGGCCGGCTATCTGGCGCGGGAGAACCTGCCCGCCATGCTGCGCGCCGCGCCGGATCCGCTGGTCGAATCCGCGCCCTGGGAAAGCCGGCCCGCGCTGACGGTAAGCAGCGGGCCGTCGGATGGCGGCGACGAGGTGGGCCTGACCGGCGCCTTCGCCGCGGTGGCGGAGACTGGAACCCTGGTGCTGCGCTCCGGGCCGACCCACCCGACGACGCTCAATTTCCTGCCGGATACGCACATCGTCCTGCTGCGGACGAGCCAGGTGGTCGGGCCGTATGAAGACGCCTGGGACCGGCTGCGGGCGGCCGGCGCGTTGCCGCGCACGGTCAATTTCGTCAGCGGCCCGTCGCGCACCGCCGATATCGAACAGACCATCCAGCTCGGCGCGCACGGGCCGCGGCGTCTGCATATCGTGCTGATCGATGACGCCGGCGGCGACCGTGGCGACTCTCGGGATACTCAGGACTCTCAGGGCCGTGGCGATGGCGGGTAAGGACCGGCGGCCGACCGATGCGGAAGCGGATCTGTGGCGGCGCATCACCAGCGACGTCAAGCCGCTCGACCGGGCCGGCGCATCGGCACCGGAAAATTCCGCCGAACCGGCGGCCCCCCAAAAACCCCTGCGGCGCCCGGCGGCGCAGGCCGCGCGCGAGGCGCCTGCCGCTTCACCGGAACTGCGCCACGGCGAGACCGCCGGCATCGACCGGCGCACCGCCGAGAATCTGCGGCGCGGCAGGATGTCGATCGAGGCGCGGCTGGATTTGCACGGCATGACGCAGATCGAGGCGCATCGGGCGCTCAGCGCCTTCGTCGCGGGCCAGCATGAGTCCGGCCGGCGCTGCGTGCTGGTGGTCACCGGCAAGGGCCGCGAGGGCGGCGGCGTGCTGCGGTCGATGGTGCCGCAATGGCTCAACGCGACCGAGCTGCGGCCGCGCGTGCTGGCCTTCAACTACGCCCAGCCGCGCGACGGCGGCGAGGGCGCGCTCTATGTTTTACTGCGGCGGCGGAGATGACCCCGTTCGGCCGCAAGATCCGCGAGATGCGGCGCGACAAGGGCGTGACCCTGACCGAAATGGCGACGGCGCTCGAGGTCTCGCCGGCCTATCTGTCGGCGCTCGAACACGGCCGCCGCGGCCGGCCCAGCCTGCTGCTGCAGCACCAGATCTTCGCCTATTTCAACATCATCTGGGACGAGGCCGAGGCGCTGCAACGGCTCGCCCGGCTGTCGCATCCGCGCGTCGTCGTCGACACGTCGGGTCTCGGCCCGGACGCGGTCGAACTCGCCAACCTGTTGGCCGAACGGATTCGCGACCTGCCGGAAGACACGATCGCGAAAATGCTGGACGAAGTGCGGCGGGAAGAATGACCCGCCGGGCTGGGAAGCCCAGACCAATTCTTGATTAAACTGACGCAAGTGAAATGGTCTATCTCTTTGTTATTAAGCAAATACGTCGTCGCGGTCCGTTTCGGTTCGGTCGGGATTTGCTTTAGAGAATAAACTTCGACAGATCCGCGTCCTTGGCCAGTTCGGAGACCTGCGCCCGGACGTATTCGGCGTCGATGGTGATGGTCTCGCCGCCGCGGTCGGTGGCGCTGAAGCTGATCTCGTCGAGCAGTTTTTCCAGCACCGTGTGCAGCCGGCGGGCGCCGATATTCTCGACATTCTCGTTGACCGTTGCGGCCAGTGAGGCGAGTTCGTCGATCGCGTCCTCGGTGAAGTCGAGGGTCACCTGCTCGGTTCCGAGCAGGGCCACGTATTGCTTGATCAGGCTGTTCTCGGGCTCGCGCAGGATGCGTTCGAAATCCTCCCGCGTCAGCGCCTTGAGTTCGACCCGAATCGGCAGCCGCCCCTGCAGTTCGGGCAGAAGGTCCGATGGTTTGGCGAGATGGAACGCGCCCGACGCGATGAACAGCACGTGGTCGGTCAGCACCGGGCCGTATTTGGTCGCCACCGTGGTGCCTTCGATCAGCGGCAGCAGGTCGCGCTGCACGCCTTCGCGGCTGACGTCGGCGCCGTGACGTTCGCTGCGCGCGCACACCTTGTCGATCTCGTCGATGAAGACGATGCCGTTCTGTTCCACGGTTTCGATCGCCGCGCGGACCACCTTGTCCTCGTCGAGCAGCTTGTCGCTCTCTTCGGCGACCAGCACCTCGTAGGACTCGGCGACGCTCAGTCGCTGCTGCTTGGTGCGCTGGCCGCCCAACGCCTTGCCCAGCATGTCGTTCAGGTTGAGCATGCCCATCTGCGCGCCGGGCATGCCCGGAATGTCGAAGGTCGGCAGGCCCGAGCCGCCGGTGTCGGCAACCTCGATCTCGATCTCCTTGTCGTCGAGCTCGCCGTTGCGCAGCTTGACGCGGAAGGATTGCCGGGTCGACTCGCTGGCGTTCTCGCCGACCAGCGCGTTGAGCACGCGCTCCTCGGCCATCAGCTCGGCCTTGGACACCACGTCGCGGCGCTGCTCTTCGCGGGTCATGTGGATCGACGCCTCGACCAGGTCGCGCACAATCTGTTCGACGTCGCGGCCGACATAGCCGACTTCGGTGAATTTGGTCGCTTCGACCTTGATGAACGGCGCGCGCGCCAGCCGCGCCAGCCGGCGCGCGATCTCGGTCTTGCCGACGCCGGTCGGGCCGATCATCAGGATGTTCTTGGGCAGCACCTCTTCGCGCATCTCCTCGGGCAATTGCTGGCGCCGCCAGCGGTTGCGCAAGGCGATGGCGACAGCGCGCTTGGCGTCATTCTGGCCGACGATGAAGCGGTCGAGTTCGGAGACGATTTCGCGGGGGCTAAAGGCGCTCATAGCTTTTCAATAATCACGTTTTCGTTGGTGTAAACACAAATTCCGGCGGCAATTTTCATCGACTGTTCGGCGATCTGCTCGGGTGCGAGGTCGGTGGCCGCGGTCAGCGCGCGGGCCGCCGCCAAAGCATAGGCGCCGCCCGACCCGATGCCGATCAAGCCGTCTTCCGGTTCCAGCACATCGCCGGTGCCGGTCAGCGTCAGCGAAACCGTGCTGTCGGCGACCGCCATCATCGCCTCCAGGCGCCGCAGATAGCGGTCGGTGCGCCAATCCTTGGCGAGCTCGACGCAGGCGCGGGTAAGCTGCCCCGGATATTGCTCCAGCTTGGCTTCCAGGCGCTCGAACAGGGTGAAGGCGTCCGCGGTGGCCCCGGCGAAGCCGGCCACCACCTTGCCGTCGCCGAGCCGCCGCACCTTGCGGGCGTTCGACTTGATCACGGTCTGGCCCAGGCTCACCTGGCCGTCGCCGGCCACGACGACCGAATCGCCCTTGCGGACCGATAGAATCGTCGTGCCGTGCCAAATGGCGCTCTCGCTCATGCAAAGTCTTTCGTTCAGCGGGTTCGTGCGGTTCAGGCTGTCGGTTCAATCAGACCGTACCATGTGGCCATTTCTGCCCGCCGATCAAGCCCTAAGGCGGCCGGCCGGAAGGCGCATCGTTGCTGGCCCTTTGCCGGGCACGGTGTTAAAAGACGCGCGTCCAGCGACGGGAGGGCGCGATGCGCAAGGCCAAGGTGGCGCGCAATACCAAGGAAACCCAGATTCAGGTTGAAATCAACCTGGACGGCACCGGCGTCTATGATGTCGGCACCGGTATCGGCTTCCTCGACCATATGCTCGAACAACTGTCGCGCCACAGTTTGATCGATCTCAAGGTGCAGGCGACCGGCGATCTGCATATCGACTTCCATCACACCACCGAGGACAGCGGTTACGCGGTCGGTGAGGCGGTGGCGCAGGCGCTGGGTGACCGCAAGGGTATCGTTCGGTATGGCAATGCCTTGATTCCCATGGATGAAACGCTGACTCGGGTGGCGCTCGACTGCTCCAACCGCCCTTATCTCATTTGGAAGGTCGGGTTTTCCCGGCCGAAACTGGGCGAGATGGACACCGAATTGTTCAAGGAATGGTTCCAGGCATTCGCGCAATCGGCGGGCATCACGCTGCATGTCGAAAACCTGTACGGCGACAACAACCATCACATTGTGGAATCCTGTTACAAGGGCCTCGCCCGGGCGCTGCGTCAGGCGGTCGACATCGACCCGCGGCAGGCAAACGCCGTCCCCTCCACCAAGGGGGTGTTGGGCGGTTCACTTTAAGCGTATCGGGCCATTCGGGGCGGCGCAGCCCCGCCGGGTGGCGGATTTCGGGGACTTATGACGGTCGCGATCATTGATTACGGGTCGGGCAATCTTCGGTCGGCGGCCAAGGCCTTCGAACGGCAGAGCGACGAGCCGGTGCTGGTAACCAGCGATCCGGCGGCGGTCGCCCGTGCCGACCGCATCGTGCTGCCCGGCGTCGGCGCCTTCGGCGACTGCATGCGCAGCCTGAAGGCGCTGGACGGCATGTGCGACGCGCTCGAGGACGCGGTAATTCGCCGCGGCCGGCCGTTCCTCGGCATTTGCGTCGGCATGCAGTTGATGGCCGATGTCGGGCTGGAACACGGCCGGCATGCGGGTTTCGGTTGGATCGGCGGCGAGGTGCGCGCCCTCACGCCGGCGGACCCGGCGCTCAAGGTGCCGCATATGGGGTGGAACGAGCTTGCGATCGGGCGGGCCCATCCGGTGCTGGCCGGGCTCGACGACGGCGCCCATGTCTATTTCGTGCACAGCTATCATCTTGTCGCGGCCGACCCGGCGCATGTGCTGGCGACCACCGATCACGGCGGCGCGGTGACCGCGGCGGTGGCCCGCGACACCATGATCGGAACTCAATTCCACCCGGAGAAAAGCCAGGCGGCCGGGCTCCGGCTGATTGCCAACTTCCTGGCCTGGAGGCCTTAGGCGATGGCGGCGAAAACGATTCTATCGGTGGAGCAGATCGAGTCCCTGACGGGCGGTGACCGCAACGATCTGTGCGAGGCGGCGGAAGCGGCGATCGCGGCGGGCGGCGGCTTCGGCTGGCTCAAACCCCCGCCCCGCGAGGTGCTGGAAAATTTCTGGCGCGGCGTCCTGCTGGTGCCCGAGCGCAGCCTGTTCGTCGGCCGGCTGGACGGTGTCATCGGCGGTTCCGCGCAGCTGATGCGCCCGACCCGCAACAACGAGGCGCAGGCCCACGCGGCGACCCTGACGGCGATTTTCGTCGCACCCTGGGCGCGCGGCCATGGCCTTGGCCGGGCACTGGTTCTGGCGACCGAAAACGCGGCGCGGTCGGAAGGGTTCGCGGTGCTCAATCTCGATGTGCGGGAAACCCAGACGGCGGCGATCAAACTATACGAAAGCCTCGGATACGTCCGCTGGGGCTCCCACCCCCGCTACGCCCGCGTCGGCAACGCCTGGGTCGGCGGCTATTTTTACAGCAAGGAATTGTTGATGGATTCGGAAGTGGCCGCGCAGGAGCGGTTGCCGTGATCCTGTATCCGGCAATCGACCTGAAGGGCGGCCAGTGCGTACGGCTCCGCCAGGGCGACATGGAGCGGGCGACCGTCTTCAACGACGATCCGGCGGCGCAGGCCGCTGAATTCGCCGCATCGGGCGCGCGCTGGATGCATGTGGTCGATCTCGACGGCGCGTTCGCGGGCGCGCCGGTCAATGGCGACGCGGTCGCGGCGATCGTCGGCGCGGTCGACATTCCGGTGCAGGTCGGCGGCGGTATCCGGCGCCTGGAGACCATCGAGGCGTGGCTGGAGCGAGGTGTCGCCCGGGTGATTTTGGGCACCGTGGCGGTGAAGGATCCGGCCCTGGTGCGCACCGCGTGCGCGCGCTGGCCGGGCCGGGTCGCGCTCGGCATCGACGCCCGCGGCGGCCGCGTCGCGGTCGAGGGCTGGGCCGAGGTATCCGAATTGGCGGCGCGCGATCTCGCGCTGCGGTTCGAAGACGCCGGCGCGGCGGCGATCATCTATACGGATATCGATCGCGACGGCGTGATGCAGGGACCGAATGTCGAAGCGACGGCGGCGTTGGCCGGTAGCGTCTCGACGCCGGTCATTGCCAGCGGCGGCGTCTCGTCGCTGGATGATCTGCGCGCCTTGTCGGCGGCGTCCGGCATTGCCGGCGCGATCATCGGGCGCGCCCTGTATGACGGCCGGATCGATCTGTCCGCCGCGCTGGCGATGGCGGGCGCATGTTGAAGATCCGCATCATTCCCTGTCTCGACGTGCACGAAGGCCGGGTGGTCAAGGGCGTGCAATTCGTCGATCTGGTCGATGCGGGCGATCCGGTGGAGCAGGCCAAGCTGTACGACGGCGCCGGCGCCGACGAGCTGTGTTTCCTCGATATCACCGCATCGCACGAAAATCGCGACACCCTATACGACGTGGTGCGCCGGACCGCCGAGCAGTGCTTCATGCCGCTCACCGTGGGCGGCGGCGTGCGTGCGGTCGAGGATATCCGCAAGCTGCTGCTGGCCGGCGCTGACAAGGTCTCGATCAACACGGCCGCGGTGCACCGGCCGGAATTCGTTGCCGAAGCGGCCGAACGGTTCGGCAGCCAGTGCATCGTCGTCGCCATCGACGCCAAGCAGACCAGCCCCGGCGCTTGGGAGATCTTCACCCATGGCGGGCGCAAGCCGACCGGCATCGACGCGGTGGCCTGGGCCGAGCGGATGACCGGACTCGGCGCCGGCGAAATCCTGCTCACCTCGATGGACCGGGACGGCACGAAGTCGGGCTTCGACAACGCGCTCAACCGGGCGACATCCGATCGCATCCGTGTGCCGCTGATCGCCAGCGGCGGCGTCGGCACGCTCGATCATTTCGTGGACGGTGTGCGCGATGGCGGCGCGTCGGCGGTGCTCGCCGCGTCGATCTTCCATTTCGGCGAATACAGCATCGCCGAGGCGAAGGCGCATCTGTCCGGCGCCGGCGTGGCGGTGCGCCTCTGAGCCCGCTGACAAGCGTCCCGAATTCTGCTAGTCAGACGCCCATCTTCCCGCCAAATCGTCCGAAAGGGTGAGAATTCGTGACCGCCGACAAATCCGTACCGCCGCATATTCTCGACGAACTGTATTCGGTGATTCTCGATCGCAAGGACGCCGACCCGGCGGACTCCAGTACCGCCAAACTGTTCTCGCGCGGCGTCGCCAAGATCGCGCAGAAGGTGGGCGAAGAGGCGGTGGAAACCGTGATCGAAGGCGTTCGCGGCGACCGCGCGCGCTTGACCGAGGAAAGCGCGGATCTACTGTATCACCTGCTGGTGCTGTGGGCCGATCAGGACCTTGAGCCGGATGCCGTCTGGGCGGCGTTGCGACAGCGGCGCGACGGCCGCAAGCAATCAAAATAACGGTGGGACGCGGCAACGCCGAGCGTGCCGGTGGAGGTGAGAAGCAATGAACTACGACCCGGACAATATCTTCGCCCAGATCCTGCGCGGCATGATTCCCTGCGACAAGGTCTATGAGAACGATCACGCGCTCGCCTTCCGCGATATTAATCCGCAGGCGCCGGTGCACGTCCTGATCATTCCCAAGGGGCCGTATGTGTCGAGCACGGACTTCGGCGCCAACGCCAGCCCGGCAGAAGTGGCGGGCTTCATGCGGGCGGTGAATGCGGTGGCCGAAGAGCAGGGCGTGGCCGGCACCGGCTACCGGCTGATCGCCAATGCCGGCGCGGATGGCCTTCAGGAAGTGCCGCATTTTCACATGCATTTGCTCGGCGGGCGGCCGCTTGGCCGCATGCTCGGCCCGGCGCCGGATTGACGCCGCCGCCGCGTCCGTTAACGGTTTGTTGGGAGCCTGGTCCTTCTAATAGGAAGATAGTGAAGCTTCCGGAAGGAACCGCGGATGGATGCCATGAGCTATGGCGAATGGTGCGCCTACAAGGAGCGCTTCTTTCGTGAACTGCCGGCATGGTACCGCGATGCGGTTCAGCGGCGCCTGCGCTACCGCGCCTATCGGTCGGCGCTGGCCGATTGCGGGGCGGCGGATTGAGGGGCGCGGCGAAAGATTAGGACGGCCCGATCGCCCGGCCCGCGTCGCGGGCCCTGGGTTCTGTCGCGGCCGCCATACAGCCGCTCGAACCGGTGGCCCTCGGTCCAGGCATGGGCGCCGCACAGCGCCAGCATCGTCCCGCCGATTACGGCAAGGCAGAGAATGGGATCGACGGGGACGCCGAATAACATGATTCGCTCCGGACGGGTAAATTTCGCGGCAACGCGGGGACCGGAGTGTCTGTCGGGAGCGCTTAAGATTTGGTTAGGCGCCGGCTGAAAGCGCGGCCGGGAGCGATTATTTTACGGCCGGTGCGCGGCGTTAGACCATTTCTTGTTTAAATTGACCCAAGAGAAATGGTCTATCTTTTTGTTTTTACGCAAATTCGTCGTCGCGAACCGTTTCGGTTCGCTCGGGATTTGCTCTAAGCGCCGTCCGGAATGAACGGTCACAAAATCGCCAAAATTCCGTCATCAGCCTGACGATTTCGCGCCTTAGAGTTCTCATTGTCGGCGCGCCAGCATGGATGGCTGCGTGAGGGGTGCCGGCACACGGGAGGAGACGTGTCCGAATCGCGTCTCGCTCCCGACGACCTCTCCGGTCGGATCAGGCCGGGACCGCTTCCAGATATTTCAGGATTGCCGCCAGGAACGCTTCCGGCTGATCCAGGTTGGACAGGTGTCCGGCGCCCGGAATCATGACCAGTTGGGAGTGTGATATCGTCTCGTGCGTGACGCGGACCGCCGCCATCGCCGGATCCTGCTCGCCGGCCAGCACCAGGGTCGGCGCGGCGATTTCTGTCAGCCGCTCGGTCGGAAAATCCTGGCGCAGCATCGAGCGGATCGTATGACCGAAGCCGACCGGGTTCATCGCCAGGATCATCGACCGTACCCGGGCCCGGCCTTCGTCGGTGTCGGCGGCAAACAGCTTGTAGGACGGGTTGACCCGCAGGAACTGATCGGCGACGGCCGCCATGTCGCCCGCCTCGCACAGCCGGATGGTTTCCTCGCGCACCGCCCGGATATCGTCCGACACCGGTAGCCCCGCGGCGGTATTCGAATCGATGATCATCAGCGACGCGGTGAGCTGCGGACACAGCGCCGCAAAACGCGCGGAAATGCCGCCCCCCATGGATAGCCCGCCCACATGCGCCCGGTCGATCGATAGGTGATCCATCAAGGCCGCCAAATCATGCGCGGCGCGGATAACGCCATAGCGGTCCGCTGCATTCGGACTCTCGGAGCCGCCATGGCC